>JAGCYV010000078.1 GCA_017960605.1 Bacteroidales bacterium
CTCGAACGGTACTTCATGCGGCCCACCATGCGCATCAGCTCGTGGTTCATGTTCAGGATACCCAGGTCGATGCAGGTGCGCTTGCCCACCTCGTTGATTTCCTGCTCAATCTGACGGCGCGTCTTGGCCACCACCTCCTCGATGCGGGCGGGATGGATGCGGCCGTCGGTGACCAGTTTGTGCAGCGACAGACGGGCGATTTCGCGGCGCACGGGGTCAAAGCCGCTGATGATGATGGCGTCGGGCGAGTCGTCGATGATAATCTCCACGCCGGTCAGGTTCTCCAAGGTGCGGATGTTGCGACCCTCGCGGCCGATGATGCGGCCCTTCACCTCCTCGTTCTCGAGGTTGAAGACGCTGACGGTGTTCTCCACAGCCGTCTCGGTGGCGGTGCGCTGGATGCTCTGAATGACCACCTTCTTGGCCTGTTCGGCGGCGGTGATCTTGGCCTCCTCGACGATGTCCATAATGGTGGTGCTGGCTTCGGCGCGGGCCTCTTCGGTGAGGCTCTCGATGAGCTGCTGCTTGGCCTCTTCGGCGGTCATGCCGGCGATGTGCTCCAGCTTGTCGATGCTCTCCTTATAGACCTTCTCCACCTCGGCCTGACGCACGTGCAGGGCTTCTATCTGCTTGTTCAGGTTGTCGCTGACGCCCTTGAGTTCGTTGCTCTTCTTCTGCAACTCCTCGACCTTCTGCGACAGCGTCTGCTCGCGCTGCTTCAGTTTGTTCTCCTGGTCGCGCATCTTGTTGTTCTGCTCGTTGACGCGCTTGTCGTACTCGCTCTTCAGCTGCAGGAATTTCTCCTTGGCCTGCAGTTCCTTCTCTTTCTTGAGCACTTCGCCTTTCTCCTCGGCGTCCTTGAGCACCTGCTGGCTTCGCGACAGCAGTTTGTTGCGCAGCACGCTGGTGGTGAGCCACACGCCCACTCCGCCGCCGGCCACGATTCCAATCAATATCCAGATGATGTTTGTCATTGTGTTGTGTAAGTTTTTTGTGGGAACCTTGCGGCTTCTCGAAAAAGGCAGGCAGTAAAAACTGCATCCGCACTACTTTTTTCACCCTCCGGGAGTTGTGGTAAACTCTGGAAACGTAGGATTTGAGCGCCGGGCGTATCAGCCATACAACCTACCCGCCCCTGAGCCGACTCGGTTTGTAAAAGGTGTTGAGTTTACAAACTGTTTTGGGTTGCATAAACAGTCGCGGTAGCAACTGTGCGCATGCGCGGTTGCGGTAGCAACTGTTTAAGATGCAGTCGGATGCAGTATTCCTTCCAGCACGCTGTCTATCGATTGCAGGCGCTGCGCCAGGTCCGTGTCCTTGAACCGCAGCGAGTCCTGCATCTTCGTCAACTGGGTGATTTGCGTCAGCGCCACCATCGCGATGAGGTCCTGGTGGTCGTTGTAGGCATACATATCGCCATACTGCTTGGCCTGTCTCTCAATGGCCTCGGCGGCCTTGCGCAGCGCCGCCTCGTCCTCGGCGGCCACCCTCAGCCGGTAGGTCCTTCCCAATATATTCACAGATGCCGATACAGTATCCATCGTTCTAAAAATTACACCGTTTGCAATATGTCAAGACTCTTGTCTATGGCGCGAATCATCCTGTTGAGTTCAAGCTTCAGCTCCGCACTGTCTCTCCCTTCCGTTAGCCTGTTCCCTAATTTGACTAATTTGTTCTCTTCTTTTAAATTATTTATTAATATTTCCTTGTTTTTTAGCGCTTCTTCCAGCTCGCCGACACGGTCGTCACGCTCCTCAACCAGCCGGCGGAGACGCTGCACTTCGTCCGCCAACTGCCTGACTTTAAACTCTATACCACTGACCGATGTTTCAAAGTCGAACATGCTTAAACCTGTCTGTTACACTATAAAAAGCGATGCAAAAATACACAAAATTTCCGAATTGTGCAGAAACTTTTTTTAAAGCAACCGTTTTTTTCTTGCCCAAGTCGCAGAAAAAACTTACCTTTGCAGAGTGAAATCCACGTATCACAATCGTGCAATCACCTGGTAAATAGTATCATTGTCTGGTTGATGCTCGGTTGTTGTCCGCTTGTTGTCCGCTATAAAAGCGGACAACAAGCGGACAACAGATGGACAAGAAGCGGGCAAAGAGGCTAACGAAAGAGGTATTGCAGGCGTGGGAAACGAAACCCGTACATTACTTACACATTAACATGAGGGACAATACATGATGGCGAAAACAACGGGATTGCTGCTGAACGGCAGCTTGAAATCGGAAGGAATCACCTTCTATCAGAAAAACGGACAGATCATCGTGCGGTCGGTGCATTCGAATGAACGGCGCAGCAACACGCGCGGACAGTTCGTGCAGCGGCAACGGATGCGGCACACCACCGCCTTGTGGCAGATGCTGAAAGTATGTCATCCGATGTTCAGCGGCGGCAAGAGCGCTTATGCCCGATTCGCCACGCTGGCCAACCGCATGCCTCCGGTCTTCGTGCCCTGCAGCGGACCGATAGAGGGTGCCTCGTTCCTGATGCCCGATATGCCCGTGAGCGAGGGCAGCCTGCCTACGGTGAAGCTGTGGCTGGGCGAAGTGGCGGGTGTTCCGGCCCTGATGACGAACCTCAAACCCGACGATTTGCAAAGCCGCGAGACTTTTCGGCTCTACATTGCCAAGCAATGCATCGAGGGCCAAACTCCCCGTTTGCGGTTTTTGAATGTGCGCGATGTGGAACCGAACAAGTTTGTCGAGAGCGACGGCTGCTTGGCTTTGACGGGCGGGGAATTCGCCGACACGATGATGGGTTGGGCGCTGATACGCATGAAGTTGTCTCCCTCCACAGGCACCAGGCGATGCTCGACGCAGAGCATCGTCACCCGCTGCACCCTCTACGAACAATACACCACCGAGGAAGCCTTGCAGACGGCCGCCAAAAGTTATGGCGGCCTGACCGAAAGACCCGGCGTCGCTTCCACGGGCAGGTGATGCCGAGGGAGCATTAATTTTTGAACATTAATAAAAAAGTCGTATCTTTGCAGCCAAATTTTGGAACGATGAAATGGCCTCGATGGCTTGCAAGCCTCTGTGGAAAAGCGACTTGCAAAGAAGACGATATTGAACCGGTGAGCAAATATCTCATAGTGGGACTTGGCAACGTGGGCTCCGAATACGAGGGCACACGCCACAACGCGGGCTTCATGGTGGTGGAGGCGCTGGCCAAGGCGGCCGACGCCAAATGGAGCCTAGAGCGCCACGCCTACCGCACGGAGGTGCGCCACAAGGGCCGCACGCTGGTGCTCATCAAGCCCACCACCTACATGAACCTCAGCGGCAAGGCGGTGAAATACTGGCTGCAAGCCGAGAAGGTGGAGCTGGCGAACCTGCTGGTGGTGGTGGATGACCTGGCCCTCGACCCCGGCATCCTGCGCATCAAGAAGCAGGGCGCCTCGGGCGGACACAACGGGCTGAAGGACATCGAAGCCGCCCTGGGCACCCAGGCCTACAACCGATTGCGGATGGGCGTGGGGGCCAACTACAGCCGCGGCCATCAGATCGACTATGTGCTAGGCGGCTTCGACGGCGACGAAGAGGCGGCCATGAACGAGGCCGTCAATACGGCCTGCGAGGCGGTGCGGTGCTTCGTCACCCAAGGCATCGACCGCACGATGAACCTCTACAACAAGAAGGGCAACGCACACGAAGGGAAAGGCGAAAAGTGAATCTGGCGATTGACATAGGAAACACGGCCGTGAAATGGGCGACGTTCGAGGGCAGCACCCTCACCGACCAGGGTCACGGCATGCCCGACGACCTGCTGACGACGGCCGGACGGGTGCTTGTCTGCGCCAGCGGCGCCTCTGCCGACCTCACCCTGCCGCGTCTCAGCGCCGACACTCCGTTGCCGATACGCCTCGACTACAAGACCCCGCAGACGCTGGGGCCCGACCGTGTGGCGGCGGCTTGCGGCGCCTGGTCGCTGCACCGCGGCGAAGACTGCCTGGTGATTGACGCGGGCACCTGCATCACGGTGGATTTCCTCGACCACGAGGGAGTGTATCACGGCGGCGCCATCCTGCCGGGCATCGGGATGAATTTGCGAGCCCTGCATACTTTTACGGCCAAATTGCCGTTAATAGAACTTGAGTCCGGCCGGAAGGCTCCGGTGCTGGGCCGCTCGACCGAGGAGAGTATCGTGGCCGGGACGCTGGGCGCCACCACGTTGGCGCTGGCGGGTTTTGTTGCCCTCTACCGCGAGAAATGCCCCTCGCTGCGGGTGTTGCTCACCGGCGGCGACGCGGCACGCCTCATGGCGGCAGGCACCAACGGATGGGAGCATGTGCCCCATCTGACGCTGATTGGATTGAACGAAGTGATGGAGTTTGGGTTATAGGTTATGGGTTATTGGTTATTGAGAAAACAGATGAAGATGATAAACAAACACAACATAAAGAGACTACTGCTGGCAGGACTGCTGTGCACGGCGGCCACGGTGCAGGCGCAGAACGGGTTCAACATCCCCTACTCGCAATTCGGCATCGGAAGCACGGAACAGCCTTACAACCTGCCGATGGTGATACGCATGGGCGGTACGGCCTACACCCGTGCCGGATACAACTATGTGAATCCCTTCAACCCCGCCTCCTACGGCGCCATACAGAAGGAGAGCTTCGTGTTCGACATGGGAGTGAACCTTCAGGTGAGCACCCTGAGCGACAAGAACAGCAGCATGAAGGACGCCGACGGCAATATAGCCTACCTGATGGTGGCCATGCCGGTGACCAAATGGTGGAAACTGGCGGGCGGCCTGATGCCCTACAGCATGGTGAGCTACGAATCGGTGATGCACCAGACCGACGCGACGAGCGGCTCTGTGACCACCACCTACAGCGGCGGCGACGGACAGGGCTATCCCAGCGGAGTGAACGAGGTGTTCCTCGGGTCGGCCTTCAACCTGCTGGAAGGCGACGGGAAAAGGCCGGATGTGCAGATGGGCTTCAACGCCTACTACCTGACGGGCACCATCGTACGCGCCATCTCCTACGACTTCCCCAACAACAGCACAACCTATTTCCTCGACAAACGCCGCTACAAGAAGACCACGGTGAGCAACTTCCTGTTCGACGTGGGCGTGCAGATGCGCCAGCCGCTGGGCGAGAAGTTCACCTTGGGCGTGGGCTTGGTGTATAAGCCACACCTGACCATGCCGCTGAACGAAGAGGCTCTGGTCTATACCTACCACTCGACCGACGAGACGCTGGTGGATACCATCTTCCCCGCCCGCGGGCAGGACAACAAATTCAAGAGCACCATGGAACAGGCGCAGACCTTCGGTATCGGATTGAGCATAGAGCGCAACAAGCAGTGGCAGGTGGCCGTGGATGCTACCTTCGCCGACTGGTCGGGCATGAAGTGCACCGAAGGACTGGAGAACCCCGTGTTCGGCGAGAGTCCGCTGCGTTACGGTTCCTGGAGCCGCTACGCCTTGGGACTGGAGAAGATAGGCGACATGGACGCCTCGTCCTACTGGGGCCGCATGAGCTGGAGCCTCGGGGTGCATTCCGAACAGGGAGCCCTGCGGTTGGCGATAGCAGGTACGGAACACCGCATCGACGAATGGGGTGCCGGCATGGGTGTGAGCATGCCCATGCGTAAAGGCAAGTCGCTGCTGACGCTCAGCGTGGGCTACAGCAGCCTGGGCAGCATCGACCTGCTGCGTCGCGACACCTGGACCTTCGGCATCGCGGTGAGCAGCTGCGAACGTTGGTTCGCCAAACGCCGCTACAACTAAGCAAGAAAATGCCGGACATCGGTACTAAATCATAAAAGACAAACAAAAAACACAGAGATATCATGAAAACGATCAAGAAACTGACACTCGGAATCCTCCTTGGCGCCGCCTTGGTTCCTGCCGTATCGGCCCAGACCATCAAAGGCTGCCCCGAGGAATTGCAGGAAGCCATGATTGAGCCCTACTCCCTCTATCAGGAGAACTGGAAGCAGTACACCGCCAGCCAGGACGGCCGCTACCTGGAAGAGGCCTATCCCTACTGGAAGACCATCGTGGCCAAATGCCCCAGGAACGGCAAGAACATCTACACCCGCGGCGTGACCATCTTGAAGACCAAGATTGAGAAAGCCACCGACCCTGCCGACCGCAACGCCCTGATAGAAGAGCTGATGGATCTGTACGACACCCGTATCGCCAACTTCGGCGAAGCCAACAAGGTGACGGCCATGAAGGCCATGGACCTTGAGAGCATCCTCGGCAACGAAGGTTTGGAGCGCTACTACAAGCTTTACAGCGACGCCGTGAAGATGGAAGGCGGACTGGAAGCTGGCTACTTGGTGAAATACATGGAAGCCACCATCAACTACGTGCGTGCCGGCTACGCCGAGCCCACGCTGGTGGTCGATAACTACGACATCGCCAGCGACCTGCTGGAGGACGAGCTTCAGAAAAACGCTGAAGACAGCGTGAAGGCCGCCACCATCCGCGGCTACATCGCCGGCGTCGAGGCCGCCTTCTCGCCCTACGCCTCCTGCGAGCAGCTGGTGGAAATCTACGGCAAGAAGTTCGAAGCCGACCCTGAGAACGTGGATCTGCTGAAGAAAATCACCGGCATCATGACCCGCAAACGCTGCACCAGCGAACCCCTCTTCTTCCAGGCAACCGAGAACCTCTACCGCCTCGAGCCCACTCCCACCACAGCCATGCGCATGGGCATGATGTGCCTCTCGAAGAGCCTCTACTCCGACGCCATCCGCTACCTGAACGATGCCATCAACGGTGTGGATAACACCAAGGACAAATACACGGCCTACCTCTACCTCGGCCACGCCTATGCCGGCCAGAAGAGCTGGAGCGCCGCCCGCACGGCCTACAACAACGCCGCCGCCGTCGATGCCACCAAGGGCGAACCCTACCTGCGCATCGCCATCCTCTACGGTTCGAGCACCGGCTCGGCCTCGGAGGACAACATGGGCGGCAAGAGCGCCTACTGGGCCGCCGTCGATGCCCTGAACAAGGCCAAGACGGTCGATCCCTCGGAAGAGAACGTCGAGCAGTGCAACAAGCTCATCTCCACCTACAGCGCCCACTTCCCCAAGATTGCCGACGCCTTCACGGCCGGCCTCGAGAACGGACAACGCTTCACGGTGCCCGGATGGATTGGAGTGAGCACCACCGTCAGAACCCGATAAAAGGATGCAGGGAGATAAAGAGTTGAGGAGACAGGAGTTAAGACCGATGCACCAGCCGTGGTGCGGTCTTAACTCCTTCGCCATTGTCTTTTGTCTCCTTCTTTTCCTGTTTTCCGCCTGCAGCGGCGACATGAGCGACATCATCCGCTTTGAACGCCAGAATCCACCGAACCAGGAACTCAAGCAGGCCCATATCCGCCGTAGCGACCAGGGAAGGTTGCAGATGGAGTTGGACGCTCCACTCATCCGCAAGTACCTAGAGCCCGCAGCCCGCACCATTTATCCCGAAGGGGTGGAGTTGCGTTTCTTTAACGATGCCCGCCAGCTGACCACCTTTATCCGTGCCGACAAGGCCATATCCTACGACGACCGAAACATCATGAAAGCCAGCGACAGCGTGGTGGTCATCGACTACTCCTCGGGCGACACTGTCTATCTGGAAGACATCGTCTGGCGCGACAACGAAGACATCATCTTTTCCAACCACCCCGTACGCGCCGTCAACGGCCGCCGTGTCACCTACGGCGACGGATTTGTCAGCGACGAGCAGATGACCAACCTGCGCATCACACGTCAGCGCGGAGTGATAGAATTCAACGAATAAACCACCATGCAATATACCGCGAAAGAACTGGCCCGCATCGTGAAGGGCACCGTCGAGGGCGACGAGAACACCCGCGTGTGGAAACCCTGCAAGATTGAAGAAGGCTGCGAGGGAGGAATCACCTTCCTTGGCAATCCCAAATACACCCACTACATCTACGAGCAGCGGGCCTCCATCGTCATCGTGCGCAAGGACTTTGTACCAGAACAGCCCGTCGATTCCACCCTCATCCGTGTAGATAATCCCTATATGGCCGTGGCGTTCCTGCTGCACGCCTTCAATGAGCGCAGCAAGCCCCCACGGGGACGTTCGCTGAAAAGCCATGTGGGACGCGGTTCCAAAGTGGGCAAGAACATCTATATGGGCCCCTATGCCGTGGTGGGACGTCACTGCCGCATCGGCAACAATGTGAACATCTATCCCAATGTCACCATCGGTGACAACGTCACCATCGGCGACGGCACCACGCTCTATGCCGGTGTTAAGATTTACGAAGGGGTCGAGATAGGACGCAACTGCACCATCCATGCCGGTGCCGTCATAGGCAGCGACGGATTCGGTTTTGCTCCCGCCGAAGACGGCACTTGGAACAAAATTGACCAGATAGGCAATGTCATCCTGGAGGATAACGTCGAGGTAGGTGCCAACACCACCATCGACCGTGCCTCCATCGGCAGCACCATCCTGCACGAAGGCGTGAAAGTGGATAACCTCTGCCAGGTGGCCCACAATGTGGTCATCGGACGCAACACCGCCATGGCTGCTCAAGTAGGCGTAGCCGGCAGTTGCCATATTGGTGAACAATGCATTGTCGCCGGTCAGGCCGGCATCGTGGGTCATATCACCTTGGGCGACCATGTCACCGTGGCGGCCCAGAGCGGTGTGACCCGTAACGTTCCCGAAGGGACAGCCGTCTTCGGCAGTCCTGCCATCGAAGCCACCAAACGCCGCAAGATAGAAGTGCTCTTCCGCAACCTCGACCGCATTGTGGCACGCATCGAGAAACTTGAGAGAGGCAAATGAAGCCACGCGGGATATTGCTCTTCATGGCTTCCGTGATTGCCGCACTGGCAGTCATCGGCGAATTCTTTCCCGCCGACGGCATTGCCCTCGGCAAACGCCAACTGACCTTCACCTCGCTGCACGGACTTGTAGCTGCACACAATAACCGCGCCGACATCACAATCGAGGCGGAACCGCCGGAGATGCTGCAACTGCGCGACTCGGTGTCCTACTATCGTTCACTCGTCAATGAGGGAGACATGCGTTTCTGGCTGCCCGACGCCCATTATCTGGACGCTTTCTGGCGCACCGCTATCAGCGCCCGCCATCAGGGCCGCACCGTGCGCATTCTCCATTACGGCGACTCGCAGATTGAGATGGACCACATCACCTCGCGCCTGCGAGCCCACATGCAATGCACTTTCGGCGGCGGCGGACCGGGCATGGTGCCCTTCCGGACCATCACTCCCACATTGACCGTCAGCCAGAGCACCAACGGCGAACTCATTCATATTTCCTCCTTCGGAGACAGCACCGTAGTCCGCTCCAGCGGCAACTACGGCCCTATGATGCAATGCTTCCGCCTCGGCGGCAATGCAAGCACCACCCTCCGGGGCTCGAAGCACAAGAGTGTCGATGACCGCGCCAAACGATTCTCCCGCATCACCCTTATCCACAACAACCGAGGCAACCGCCTCGGAGCTGAACTGGCCGACCGTCAGCACAAAGCCAACTACCCGCAAAGCACCTCTGAGAGCGGTATCAGCAGCTTGGTATGGCAACTCGACTCCGCCACCACCCATGTCCGTCTCAGCGTCAATGGCAACGCCGACCTCTACGGGGTACTTGTCGATGACGGCCCCGGTGTGGCGGTCGATAATATTCCCATGCGCGGCTGTTCAGGACAACAATTCACCCTGATTCCCGAAGACAAACTCACCGCCGCTTACGCCCAGATGGATATCGGCCTCATCATCCTCCAGTTCGGCGGCAACTCGGTACCTTACCTCAAGACCTCGAAGCAGGTCAGCACCTATTGTCAAAGTCTTGGCCGTCAGATTGACCACATCCGCCTCTGCTGCCCGAAAGCCAAGGTGCTCTTTATCGGTCCTTCCGACATGAGCACCCGCCTCAAAGGCCAGTTGCAGACCTATCCTATCATCCCCGAACTCATCGACAGCCTTGCCGCCACCGCCACCGCCCACGGCGCCGCCTTCTGGAGCATCTACCATGCCATGGGAGGGCACAACTCCATGCCTGAGTGGAGCCGCCAAGGGTTTGCCGGACAGGACTATATCCATTTCTCGCAACGCGGTGCCGACCTCATGGGCGACCGTCTCAGCCAAGCCCTCGACAACAGCTACCGCCTCTACCTGCTGGAACGCAAAGCCAAAAAGTCGAAAAGTCAAAAAGCCGTAAAGTAAGACATGAAACGCCGCGTCAGCCTCTTCCTCACCTTTCTCCTTTTCTGCCTCTTCTGCCACGCACAGGAGGAGGGGGAAACCTACAAGTTCATCCGTTACAGCGCCAACACCTTGCACTACGACAGCGCCTCGCCCCGTATGACGGCCTTTTTCGACCGCTGGCACCGCATGGCAGAGACCGGCGCGGGCAATCTGAACATCATGCAGATCGGAGGCTCCCACGTGCAGGCCGGTGTGCTGAGCAACACCGTGCGCTGCCGTCTCCTCGAGGCTTCTCCCGACCGTATAGGTCCACGCGGCATGGTGTTTCCCTACTCTGCCGCCGCCAAGTGCAACAACCCGCCTGACTACCGCATCCACTGCTTTGAACGCATGGAGCTCTCTCGCTGCGTGGCCAAAGAGCACACCTATCCTTTAGGACTCTGCGGAATTGCCGTCACAGCAGCCGACACCATCACCGAAATTCAGCTGATTATCCCCGACCCCTGTGCCGACTACGCCACCAACCGCATCGTCGTCTTCGGCCGTTCCGACGAGGGGGTGGTACCTCTCCTGCGCACCGACGGACGCGACATCTATCCCTCCTATGCCGACCCTCGCACCGACCGCTTTGTCTTTAACCTCAACACCGCCGTCGATTCCTTCGCAGTCCTCCTACCCTGTCAGCCAGGCCAACGATTCACCCTCACCGGCCTTTATCTCGACAACCGACGCGACGGCATCACCTTCAGCTCCATCGGCGTCAACGGTGCCGCCGTGCCCGACTACCTGCGCTGCCGCCATTTCACCCGCGACCTCCGCATCCTCCATCCCGACGCCGTCATTTTCGGCATCGGCATCAACGATGCCTCGGGTCCCAACTTCGACACCGCAGTATTCCGGCGCAACTATCTGCAACTCATCGACTCCATCCGCTCCGTCAATCCCGACTGTGCCTTTATCTTCGTCACCAACAACGACTCCTACCGCAAGACCGGCCGCCGCCGCTACAGCGTCAACAGCAACGGAGCCTTGGCCCGCGAGGTCTTTTACCGTCTGGCTCACGATGTGGATGGAGCCGTCTGGGACCAATTTGAAATCATGGGCGGCCTGAAATCCATGGACCATTGGCGCAAGGCCAAGCTTGGACGGCCCGACCGCGTGCATTTCACCGCCGCCGGCTACCGTCTCCTCGGCAACTTGCTGGCCGACGCCCTCCTCCAGGCCTACAAGGACAATCCTCCGCGTCCCGTCGTCACAGACACCACCAACGCCGCCACCACCCCTCTGCCCCCCTATATGCCCTAAGCCCTGAATGTCTGACCTCCTGACATATCTCCGCCAGCTGCTGAGCTTCGACAGCTCGCATCCTCTGCTCTTCACCCAGATCCACTTCTGGGTCTTCTTCCTGCTGGTCTATGCCGGATTTTCCTTGATAGTCACCCGCCGATGGAAACTCACGGCGAGGAACGCCTATCTGTTTTTCGTCAGCCTCTTCTTCTACTACAAGACCTCCGGCCTCTTTGTCCTGCTGCTGGTCTTTTCCACCCTCCTCGGATGGACGCTCGGCATCGGCATGGACAAACCAACCGCAGGCAAAGGGAAGCGGAAAGCACTGATGACCGTCGGCGTGGTGGTCAATCTCGCCATCCTCGGATTTTTCAAGTACGCCTACTTCTTCACCGATCTCTTCAACGCCACATTCGGCACCGAGCTCAGCATCGGCATCAAGATACTCCTGCCCGTCGGCATCTCGTTCTTCACCTTCCAGAACATCAGCTACATCGTCGATGTCTATAAACGCAAGATTTCCCATGTCGGCAACATCCTCGACTTCGGGTTCTACACCTCCTTCTTCCCCCAGCTCGTGGCCGGCCCCATCCTGCGTGCCGACCAGTTCGTACCCCAGCTCTACAAGCCCTTCCACCTGAGCCGCCGCCAGTTCGGCATCGCCCTCTTCTGGATACTCAACGGACTGGTCAAGAAGCTGGTGCTCAGCGACTATCTGGCAGTCAACTTCGTGGATCGCATCTTCGACAACCCCGTGCTCTACACCCCCTTCGAGAACTTCTCGGCGTTGATGCTCTACTCACTGCAGGTCTATGCCGACTTCTCGGGCTATACCGACATCGCCATCGGTGTGGCCCTGCTCATGGGCTTCTACCTGCCCGTCAACTTCAACTCGCCCTACAAGGCACAAACCCCCACCGATTTCTGGCGCCGCTGGCACATGTCGCTCTCGCGCTGGCTGCGCGACTACCTCTACATACCCCTCGGCGGCAACCGCAGCGCCGGCGTGCTCAGCTACTCCATCCTGGCCGCCATGATGGCCATCGCCGCCTTCCGGCTCCACAACCTTCTTTTCACCGTCATCATCTTGACCGTGGCCGCCGCCATCGCCCTCCGCTGGCTGCTCGACCGCAAACACCGCCACGACATGGGCACCAACGTCAACAACATGGACACCATGCTCCTCGGCGGCCTCTGGCACGGCGCCTCCTTCAACTTCATCACCTGGGGCGGCCTCAACGGACTGGGCATTCTGGTCAACAAGTGGTGGAAACGACAGTCGTGGCGCACCCGCCTGCTGACCCTCGCCGGCGTCACCGCAGCCCTCTGGCTCCTGCGGCTTCTCGTTTCCTCGCCGCTGCTCAACATGCTCAGCTTCATCTCCCTGGTATGCCTCGTCGGCTTCTCCGTCGTGGCGCTGAACACCAGACACCGGACCCTCAACACCGTCTGGGCCACGGGACTCACCTTCGTATTTATCAGCTTCACCCGCCTCTTCTTCCGCAGCGGCTCCAACCTCGACCCCGCCGAGGCCAACGAGGTGGCCTGGCGCACCGCCTCGCAGATGGTGGGCCAGATAGGGTCGCACTGGAACCTCACCCAAGTGCCCGACATCGTCGCCAACTACTGGGCTCCCTTCCTCGTCTTCGTCCTCGGCATGATCATCCACTGGCTGCCCGACCGCTTCAAGCGCCGCTACCGCCTGTGGTTCGCCGCCATGCCCCTGTGGCTCATGGGCGTGGTCGCCGTGCTGACCGTCTTTGTGGTCTATCAGTTCATCACCGCCGACCTTCAGCCCTTTATCTACTTCCAATTCTAATCCGTCACAACACCGTTTCCAAACCGTCCTCCCTCCGTCTTTCAACGGAGTTGAGTCGGAGTTGAAACGGAGGGGCAACGGAGTTGATACGGAGTTGATAGGGTGCCGACGGCCAGGTTGCCTTATGTTAAAAAACGGTTCCGGACGATATTTTCACCCCCGGTGTCGATTTTTTTCGTACCTTTGCACCTCGAATCAAACCTTAATTGCCATAACATTATGAGTACACTTCTTACTGTCGCGGGCGTGCTGGTGATACTGGTCATCATGTGGGTCAGCGGGTTTATCCACAAAGCGCTGGAACTGATTGGCCTGATGATTATCATGGGCCTTGTCACAGGCGTTGTCGTGTGGCTGTTTATCTCGAGCCACAAGTTCGGCCTGGGATGGCACATCGGGGTCTATATCGGCATGGGGATGTATGCGATAGACAATATCGTCAACATTGTGAAGAACGATACCATAGTGGAGGTGTTCGACGACGGCTCGCAAGAGAGACACTCGATGAGGGCACAAGGTATCGTGGGCATGGTGGCGCTGGTGGTGACATTGATTTACATGGCCGCCGAGAAGATGTTATAAAACAATAAATTCTGAACATCATGAAGAAAAACACAAGGAGCGGGTTGCAGCTGTTGCTGTGCATGATGGCGGCAATGGTACTGCTGCCGCAGACCGCATCGGCACAGGGTGCCATAAAAGAGTATGCCCCCAAGGTGCACGAATTCACCAACCAGTGGGTACCGCCGTTCTTCGGGTCGGACAGCAAGAAGGACGTGCTGCTGCTCGACAAGCCGTGGCTAATGTACGACCGCAAGGCGAAGTACATGAACTACGACAGCGTGGAACAGCAGAAGCTGCACGCGATAGCCAATCGCTACTGCAGAGAACGGGAATTGCGGCTGCCGTACTACACCAACCGCAAGGCGGTGAGTTTCGTCCCTGCCACCGACGCCTCGGTGGATATCGGCGACCGCATGAGCGTCTATTCCATGCAATACATCTGGTACAACCCCGAGGAGCACTCCTCGGAGGGCATCATGGCAATAGTCGTCGCAGTACGTTTCGACACGCCCCCCTACTACCGCATCTACGAACTCGCGCACAACCCATTGACTACCACCTTCCACCGCATCCCGAAGCGGTTGCCCATACGGTCAAACGAGTCATGGACACCTGTGTTGGCAAAGAAAAACACCGAGTTCAAGCACGAGACCTACCTCACGGTGCTCAACAAAATAAAGAAGCAGAACTGCACGTGCACCGTCAATGAGAAAGGCCTGTTCCAGCAAGCCACAGGAATAAAAGGTATTGACGGACTGCCCACCACCCTGCTCAGCCGCGAGGCAGACAGCAGCGGAAGACTGAAAGTCGAGGTAATTGAGGAGGAAAGCATCTTCCACCCCAAACTCAAAACCCACAACCCCATCGCCATAATTTACTCACTGACGTCCGATGTAGGCAATCTGCACTGGAAATGGTGGGTGGGACTGATCATGGCGTTGGCGGGCATCGGCTTGACGATAGCGATAATGGCAATATCCCGGCACGGCAAGGATGAGCCCGACCCCTTCTCCGTTTTACGCGGTCTGGTGTCGGCTGTGGCCTGCCTGATAGTGGGTTTGATTACCGGTTTCTGTGCCTATACCAACTGGTACGCCATGACCGGCGTGGGACGGTTCTTCTTCTGCGTGGGCGGCGGACTGATGGTGCTGTCGCTGGCAATGGATGTGGTGTATCTGGTATGGGGGAGCATCAAAGTGTCGCCGTGGGTGCTGCTGCTTCTGCCCGTGTCGGTGGCGCTGATGTTCGTGGGATGGACGGTTGTGGGCGGCCTGCTGGCCCTTATCATCTCCCGTGTACTTGAAATCATATTTTCCATCATCCTGGCTATCATCTTCATCCCGATGATTATCGCGCTGCTTTTACGCATAGGTGCCTGATTATTTTTTCCACGGTGTCGTTTTTTTTCGTATCTTTGCAACATCAAAAGTAAGTTAAATTTATATAAATAGTATGAAAATCTTAGTTTTAAACTGCGGAAGTTCGTCGATTAAGTATCAGCTGATCGACATGGCTAACAATGGCAACGTCATGGCCAAGGGTGTGCTCGAACGCATCGGCTTGGAAATGGGTGAGTTCACCCACAAGTGGAATGGTCAGAAGCACTACGAACAGCTACCTATTCCCAACCACACCGCCGGCGTGGGCATCGTGCTCAAAGCTATGGTAGATCCCGAAATTGGTGTCATCAAAGATCTGAAGGAGATTGGTGCTGTGGGTAACCGCATTGTCTTTGGCGGCGAGGAGTTTACCGAGAGCTGCGTTATCAACGACAAGGTCGTCAAGAAGATGGAAGAATTCATCGACGTGTTCCCGCTGCATCTCCCCGGCAATTTAGCTGGTATCAATGCCATCAAAGAGGTGCTGCCCGAGGTACCGCAGGTGGCCGTCTTCGACACTGCCTTCCACCACACCATGCCTCCCAAGGCCTACCTCTATGGACTTCCTTACGAGTACTACGAGAAGTACCGCATCCGCCGTTACGGCTTCCACGGCACCAGCCACGGTTACGTCGCTGAGAAGGCTGCCAAGCTCATTGGCAAGGACTGGAAAGACCTGAAGATTATCAGCTGCCACCTGGGCAGCGGCGCTTCTATCACCGCCGTCGACCATGGGCGCAGCGTGGACACTACGCTGGGCATGACCCCCGTGGAGGGACTCCTCATGGGCTCGCGTTGCGGTGACCTCGACTCAGGTGCCCTGCTTTACCTGATGGATAAAGAGAACCTCACCACCAAACAGGCTTCCACCATCCTCAACAAGAAGAGCGGCCTACTGGGTGTCAGCGGTGACAAGCAGGATATGCGCGATGTGCGCGCCGGCCGTGATGCAGGCGATGAACGTGCCACCTACGCTTTTGATATGTTCGCATACCGTGTGAAGAAATACATCGGTGCCTATATGGCCGCCATGAACGGCTGCGACCTGCTGCTCTTCACGGGCGGCATCGGCGAGAACGCCTGGTTCATGCGCCGTCCCATCCTCGAGGATATGGACTTCTTCGGCATCAAGGTGGACTTCAGCAAGAACGACGGCGTGATGGGCGAGGATGTCATCCTCTCGACCCCCGACTCGAAGGTTGCCGTGGTGGTGGTCACCACCGACGAGGAATACGTCATTGCCAGCGACACCTACAAACTGGTCACCAAGTAGCCTGACCCTCGTCATGAGAAAGCACCTGCTGACAATCATAGCGTTGGCCGCGGCAACCGTGGCCAACGCTCAGTTTCAGTTGCCCAACCCCGGCTTCGAGCAATGGGACGGCAACAGCACGTCGGAGCCCACCTACTGGAACTCCTTCGCCACAGCCGACGGTTCATTCGCCGGAGCAGCCTCCACTCCTCACCACTACCGCCGCAGCGGCGGTCGGCCAGGGGCATCGGGAAGCCACTACCTGACCATCTACACCAAATCGATTCTCGGCATCAAGGCCAACGGCAACATGACCACGGGTCGCATACATGCCGGCGCAATGACGGCCGCCAGCAGCGAGAACTACAACTACACCCAGCGCGGAAACAGCGATCACAGCCAGCCTTTCAGCGGCACCCCCGACTCGATGTACCTCTGGGTGAGCTTCTATGCCCAGTCGGAGGGGTCGCAGGCACAGGTGTCGGCCATACTGCATGGCGACAACGACTTCAAGTCGCCCAACCAGGAGAACGACCCGAGCCTCTACTGCGCCAAAGCCACGGCCGCCTTCACCCGCACCACCTCATCGGCCAACTCGATGCAGTGGCAGCAGATAAAGGTGCCGTTTGTCTATGACGGCAATGCTTCGCCGGCCTATATGCTGATCAACCTCACCACCAACGCTACGCCTGGTAGTGGCGACGCTAACGACTCGCTTTCGATTGACGACATCGAGTTCATCTACAGCTCGTGGCTGAACGGCATCAGTGTGGGAGGTGAGCCGATATCGTGGTTCAGCAAAGGGACGATGGACTACACGGTCGGCGTGAGCGACACGTCACAGCTGACCACCTGCGAGGTGACGGCCACACCTGAGGCGGGCGACGCCACCCTGCGCATCGACCGCAGCCGGCTGGACGACACCACGGCCTTGGTTGCCATCACCGTCACGGCCGAAGACGGTGTGACGATGCACACCTATTGCGTCACCCTCACCACCAGCAACGCTGTCGGCATCGACGCTGTCAAAGGGGTTCCCCTGCAGATTTATCCCAATCCGGCGACAGAGCGCGTGACCGTGGAAGCCGAGGGCGAGGTCAGCCTGCACGACCTCACAGGCCGACTGCTTACAACCCGCACGGTGCACGGAAGCGATACCTTCGACCTCACACCGTTCCCGTCGGGAGTCTATCTGCTCCGCTATGGACAAACTATCTATCGTGTGATTAAAAAATAAGGATTCATGGAAGACCAGCCCTTACCTCCCGATGTCCAGCCGGTCAGCAGTTCCGGTAAGTTCAGGAAGACTCTTTTATATACCTTCCTAGGCACCACGATGTCCATCCTTCTCACCTTCGGCACCAGCCAGCTGGTGTCGCAGCATCGCAAAGTGCAGGAACGCAAGCTGACCGCACTGATGGTGATTGGCAACATTGAGAAGTTCGCCCAGCGGATGGACCTCTTTGCGGCACAGATGGCGTGGCGCGATACCATGGCCACCTATCTGCTATACATCCCATTGGATTCGCTCGACGCCCCCGGATATGCCACCATCATGGCTAAGGGTATGCCTTCATACGTCGCTTTTACGTATGACAAAACCGTCGAAAATGTTTTCTCCAACTCTATAGAGACTTGGAAAAACCTTGGCAACTTTGCCTTCATCAACAATGTCGGCAATTGTTTCGCCACGATGAAAACTATCGAAGGGAAATACAACGAACAGCTCACCAATTATGTTAACCTGGTGGAGAATATAAAGCATAATCCCGACGACTATCCTGGCGAGACACCTCTTTCAAGATATTTGCACTGTGAGGAATACCGTATCCTACTTTCACGGTATCGTGAGTATACAACTATGTACCTCTATTTCGCCGACAAGATACGTACCTTGAATGCTGTCAATATGCAGCTGGTGGACATCTCCGAGGAAGAAATTGAGCAGTTCGTACACGAATACGATGAGATTGCCCGTCCAAACGGTCCGATAAAGAAAATGAAAGACTTCCTCCCCCCAGCCATCAACCACGACAGCCTCCCCGATTTCCATGCCTGGATAGGGTATTAAGCCAATGACGAAACACATTCATATTCTGACTATAACTTTGCTCCTCCTGCCGACGTTGGCCATGGGACAGACGGCGAAGAGTGAGGCGCTGTTCGGGCAGGCGGTGGAGAAGAGCATCGTGGGACAGTACGAAGAAGCTATCAAGTTGCTGCACAAAGCCATCGACATCGACCCCGGATATGCTGAAGCATGGCTCCTGTTGGGCAACCAGCACATGTCCTTGGAGCAATATGTCAAAGCCCGGGAGTGCTACCAGCACTGCCTCAGTCTCAATCCCAAGAGCACCCGCTGGCAGCAGGAGGCACGCGACGGCATCCGCACGGCCGACTTCCGTCAGCATGCCGTGGAGAACCCTGTGCCGTTCAAGCCCATCAACCTCGGTCCCAACGTGAACACTGAGGCCGACGAATACATGCCCGCCCTGACGGCCGATTATCGCACGCTGGTCTTCACCCGCCGTGTGCCGCGCCGCAGCACCACCCGCCGTGATTTGCCTCAGGAGGAGGACTTCTATATTTCGCTCTACGACACGATGGAGCTGGATTGGGGTTCGGCGGAGCGCATGCCTGAGCCGCTGAACAGCAACGCCAACGAGGGAGCACAGACCCTGTCGCATGACGGTCGAGTGGTCATCTTCACCGCCTGCGGCCGCAACAACGAGCCCACAGGCTGCGACCTCTACCTCAGTGTGCGTACCGCCAAGGGATGGAGTAAGCCTCGCAACCTCGGCAAGCCGGTCAACTCCACCTACTGGGAGTCGTTTCCTTCACTCAGCATCGACGGATACACCCTCTACTTTGCCAGCAACCGACGCGGTGGCTACGGCGGCACCGACATCTGGTGCTGTACTCTCGAGGAAGGTCGCTGGAGCGAACCAAAGAATCTGGGCCCCACCATCAACACCCCTGGCGACGAGACCTCGCCCTACATCCATTTCGACGATCAGACGCTCTACTTTGCCTCCAACGGGCACCTCAGCATGGGAGGCTCGGACCTCTACATGGCCAAACGTGTGAATGACAGTACGTGGGGCCGTCCCGTGAACTTGGGCTACCCCATCAACACCGCCGGTGACGAGGCCAGCCTCATCGTGGCGCCCGACGGCCGTACCGCCCTGTTCGCCAGCGACCGCTACGGCGGCTACGGCCAGCAGGATCTCTACTCCTTCGTCATGCCTCCTCCCTCGCGACCCGAACGCATCACCTTCATCGACCCGGTGCGCCAGGCCGAGAACCTCCTTACCCTCGGCGACACGGTGACCCTGAAAAACATCTTTTTCCACACCGCCAGTGCCACCTTGGTCGAGACGTCGCTGGCCGAACTCGAACGGCTGGCCGAAGCTCTCAAACGGCATCCCGGACTATGTCTCGAGGTGGGCGGCCACACCGACGCCGTGGGCAGCGACGAGGACAACCTGCTGCTGAGCGAGCGTCGTGCCAAGGCGGTTTATGACTACCTGATTCTCTGCGGCGTGGATCCGCAGCGGCTCACCTATCGCGGCTACGGCGAATCCCGCCCCGTGGCCGACAACGACACCCCCGAAGGACGTGCACAGAACCGCCGCACCACCCTCACTCCATTGCGGTAATTATTTCTTTTGCTATTCCATAAAGTTTTCCTATCTTTGCATCTGCATAGGTGAAGGACGTATCCTTCATATAAACCAATGCAACAGCACTTTGAAAAAATAAACAAACAGGTTCCGCCCTGCAAAAAGGGTGGCCAAGAGGGAATCACGTGTAAATCGTGAGCTGTCGCGCAACTGTAAATCACAAGAATTATCCTTCGGCGATATGCCATTGGACTGAAACAATGTCTGAGAAGGTGCCGAACGGAAAGTGAAAGCCAGGATACCTGCCTTTTTGTTTCGGACAATGCTTTCGCGTCAAAAGCCATTTGCCCCCATGGCCGCTCCTGTCGTCCATTTCCGCATCCCGCTATTATTTATGACACGTCTTCCGCATTGCCCTAAAGTGATGTGGAAACTTTGATATTAACATAAAATAAGAGCAAATATGAACTGGAAAGAAGACTACAGAAGAAAAGTGTCGAAACCCACAGAGGCTATCAAGGACATTCACGACGGCCAGTGTGTGGTGATGGGGCATGCCGCCGCCGCACCGAGATTGATACAGCAAACCCTGGCCGACCACTGCGAGGACTATAACGACGTACTCATCTTCCACATGACCACCCTCGGCGATAATCCCTGCTACAAGCCGCAATGCTACGGCCACTTTCGCCATGTGAGCAATTTCCTTTCAGCCAATTCCCGCGAGGTTATCGAGCGGCGTGAAGGAGATTTCTTCCCCGCTTACTTCAAGGATGTGCCTGCCATGATCGGCAATGACATTCCCTGCGATGTGGCCGTGTTCCAGACCACGCCGCCCAACGCCGAGGGCTATTGTTCTCTCGGTGTCAGCTGCGACTATGCACACGCCGCCATCCGTGCCGCCAAGACAGTCATCATCGAAACCAACGAGATGATGCCTTTCACCCATGGCGACACGCTAATCCATGTGTCGCAGGTCAACCACATCATCCCCTGCGCCTATCGTCTTCAGGAGCTCAACCTGCCCGAACCCGGCGAAGTTGAACTGGCCATCGGCCGCAACTGTGCCTCGCTCGTGGCCGATGGATCCACCCTCCAACTTGGCATCGGAGCCATTCCCGATGCTGTGCTCCAGTCGCTTACCGACAAGAATGATCTCGGCATCCACTCCGAGATGTTTTCCAACGGAGTGATGAACCTGATGAAAAAGGGCATCATCAACGGACGACGCAAAACGCTGCACCGCGGCAAGGCCGTGGTCACCTTCATCATGGGCTCGCGCGAATTGTACGACTTTGTCGATGACAATCCCGATGTGGAGTTCCACCCCGTCGATTATGTCAACAGCCCGCTGATTATCGCTAAGAACGACCGCATGATATCCATCAATTCCTGCCTCGAAGTCGATCTCCAAGGGCAGGTGGCCAGCGAGACTATCGGCATACGCCAGTACAGCGGCATCGGCGGCCAAGTGGATTTCATCCGCGGCGCATCCCTTGCTCGAGAAGGAAAGGCCATCATCGCCATGCCCAGCACTGCCGCCAAGGGCACCATCTCGCGCATCAAACCATTCCTTCCCCAGGGGGCTGCCGTCAGCACCTCACGCAACGATGTTGATTACATTGTCACCGAATACGGCATTGCCCGACTCAAAGGCCGCACCCTCCAGCACCGTGCAGAAGACCTCATCCGCATCGCACACCCACAATTCCGCCCAATGCTCATCGAAGAATATGAGCAGCGGTTCAAATGTGCTTGGAAAGCGGAAGATTAACGACCAGCCAGTCACTCCGATTCAGGTCCGACTCTTCCCCTCCACTTCTCCACTGATGGGAGGTGATTGGAAGAAGGGGCTGGCGTGTTTTTAGGGTTATAATACAATATAATGGGAGGCGGTGCGTTATCATAGTATGAAAAAAATAGTGATATTGACCGGTGCAGGCATCAGTGCCGAGAGTGGCATCTCCACCTTCCGTGACAGCGACGGCCTGTGGGAGCACTACCGCGTGGAAGACGTGGCCACCCATGAGGCCTATGAACGCAACCCCGAACTGGTGCTAAACTTCTATAATGAACGCCGTCGGCAGCTCTTCCAGGCACAGCCCAACGAGGCACATCGGCAACTGGTGAGGCTGGAAGAAAAATACGACGTGCAAATTGTCACCCAGAACATCGACGACCTGCACGAACGGGCGGGCTCAACCCATGTGCTACACCTGCACGGCGAACTGACCAAAGGCCGCTCGGATCGCAATCCCAACCTCATCGTGGAGGTGGGTGACAAAGATATCCGATTGGGAGACAAGGCCCCTGACGGAACGCAACTGAGACCTCACATCGTGTGGTTTGGCGAGGCGGTGCCCAACATCGAGCCAGCAGCGGCCCTGTGCGAAGAGGCCGACATCTTCATCGTAGTGGGCACCTCAATGGCAGTCTATCCTGCAGCAGGACTGATTCACTACGTCCCCCGTGCTGCAGAATGTTACGTGGTCGATCCCAAGGAGGTCCCAGTCAGCCGTCCGGTGACCTTCATCCGCGAGGTAGCCACCAAAGGTGTGACAGAACTAGTTAACAAACTAATGAACGACTGATTACTAAAAGACATGAATACAACACTATACATCGCAATTATGGTAATCGCCATGCTGGCGACACTGGCCTTGGTGGGCGGAGTGTTCTACCTGCTGGTCAAACGCTACTTCGAGAACCAGCAAAAGCAGCAACTGCTGCAAATGAAGCTCGACGAGCGTCAGGGAACCCTCAAGGCGGTCACCCCCATCCGCCTGCAAGCCTACGAGCGAATGGCCCTTTTTCTTGAGCGTATCAGTCCCAATTCGCTGGTGCTGCGCTGCTATCAGCCAGGGATGGATTTGCGGCTGCTACAAGGGGTGATGACCAAGAACATACGCGACGAGTGGGAACACAACCTGTCACAGCAGGTATATCTCGGTGCCGCCCTTTGGGCCCGCATTCGTGAAGCCAAGGACGAGATGATCAACCTGGTGAACTCGGCAGCTGTACAACTGGCCGATACCGACGACCCGACTCGTCTGGCAGCCAGTATATTCGCCTCGATGGCCGACCACATGCCGACAGACGAAGCATTGGAGGCCATGCATAAAGAGATCAACGAATTGTTTGGATGATGAAAGGGGATAAAGGGGGAAAAGGAGCTGGAATGGCCTTGCTGACTGGTGTCAGCCTGTTTTTCATTTTCCATCTTTCACTTTTCATATCGTCTTGTGCCCGGCAGGGTTATCCCTCCGGAGGTCCCAAGGACGTGGAGCCACCTGTCGCAGTGGGATGCAAACCTGCGAACGAGAGCCGCCACTTTAAGGCCAAGAAGTTCTATGTGGAATTTGACGAATACGTGGTGCTCAAAAGCGCCGAACAGAACGTGCTGGTATCGCCGCCACTGAAGAACAAACCCGAATACTCCGTTAAAGGCAAAGGGGTTCAGGTGGTACTGAACGACACCTTGCAGGAGAACACCACCTATCTCTTCCAGTTCAAGGAGGCCATTGCCGACTACACGGAAGGCAACATGCTGCCAACCTATGAGTATGTATTTTCCACCGGCGCCGACATGGACACGATGATGTTGGCCGGCAATGTACTGAACGCCCGTACCGGAAAACCTTGGAGCGAGGTGCTGACAGTGGCTGCCTACCGCAACATGGAGGATATGGTACCCGCCCTAGTGACACGTACGGACAAAAAAGGCAACTTCGCCTTCCACTATATTCCAGAAGGGAGCTACCACATCGTGGCCTTCGAGGACAAGAACCGCGACCTACGTGTGGATAGCACCGAGGCGGCGGCTTGGGACGAACTGACCTACCATGCCTCAGACAGCATCGACAGCTCAGCAATGGCCCATCTGCGCGTTTCGGCACCCGACCGCAGCCACCAGCGCCTGCTGAAAGCAGAATTCACCTCCCGCGGACGCATCAGCATCATCACCTTGAAGCCCATGCAGCAGCCGCAACTGACCGGAGAACCGTCGGAATGGAGGCTTAACCCGAAAGGCGATACGATGAGCGTTTGGTGCCTCAACGAGTTGTGCGACTCCACCGTACTGATACTCACCGACGAAGGTTTTATCGACACAATGAAACTGCGCTACCGTGCCCCTATACGGAAAGGGAGACGCTCATCCTCACAGCAACAAGAACCCCTGATGAAAGCCTTGTGCAGCGGCAACAACGCCTATTATGACGACTTGCGCCTGGGATTCACTGTGCCAGTCAAAGCCACAGGCGACTCCTTGCAAGCCAAGGTGATGGCCCTGAAGGACAGCAGCGTCAGTCTTTGCCCGATAGTGCTTGACAACAATGGCCTACAGGCTCGGCTGAATGCAAAGTTGCACTCGGGGGAGAATTACCGCATACACCTGACCGATAGCCTCTTCACCGACCTCTACGGTCATCCCAGCGACAGCCTGGACTTCACACTCACACCTAAGGACTATGGGACGCTGACCCTGCATATCGATAACCAGACCGGCCATCCGCTGGTGGTGGAGGTACTCGACAGCCGCGACACCGTGATACAGTTCCAGACGCTCGAGATGTCGGGAACCTTGCACTTTATCCATCTGCCGGCAGCGGAATACCGCCTGCGGGCTGTCGTGGATTGCGACGGGAACGGTCAGTGGACCACCGGCGACTGGCTGCTGAGAAGGCAGCCCGAGGAGTGCATCCTCTACGAGAAAAAGCTCCAACTGAGGGAGAAATGGGAACTTGAGGAGCGCTGGACCATAACCACCGACAAATAACAGAAGATGCAGAAAAAGCTATTATCGGGTCTGTTCTGGGTGCTGCTGGCCAACCTCATCGTGAAGCCGTTCTGGATTCTCGGTGTCGAGGTGGGTGTGCAGAACGCCGTGGGCGACACGATGTATGGCTTCTACTATGCCCTTTTCAGCTTCAGCTACATCTTCAATATCCTGCTCGACCTGGGCATCACCAATTACAACACACGCAACATCGCACAGCATCCACAGCTGATTGAGAAACACCTGAGCGGCATCCTCGGCATCAAACTCTGTCTGCTGGGACTCTATGTGGTGGTGACCTTCTCCGTAGGACTGCTGATGGGATATGGCAGCGAAGAGTTCCGCCTGCTGGCGTGGCTCACACTGGCCCAGTTCCTCAACTCGCTGATTCTCTATCTTCGCAGCAACTTCGAAGGGTTGCTGCTTTTCCGTTGGGACAGCCTCTTCTCCGTACTCGACCGTGTGCTGATGATTCTCATCTGCGGTTTCCTGTTGTGGGGGCCTCTACGTGAGAGGTTCAATATCTACTGGTTTGTCTATGCTCAGGTGGGTGCCTACGGTCTGACAGCGCTCTTGGCGCTGGCTGTCATCGGCCGCAAGGCTGGCTTGCGACGCCTCCGCTGGAACCGTCGGTTCTTCTTGGTGGTGCTCAAACAGAGTGCCCCGTTCGCATTGCTGGTACTGCTGATGGCAGCCTATGGGCATGTGGATAGCATTATCCTGCGGCCATTGGCCGGCGACGCGCAGGCCGGTATCTATGCCGGTGCATTCCGGTTGCTCGACGCGCTGTCGATGGTAGCTTACCTCGTCAGCGTCCCTCTACTGCCGGTCTATGCACGTCTGTGTCGTCAAGACCGGAGCCAGATTTCCGCCATCACCCGCTTGGTATTCATCCCGATGACGCTCCTCACGCTGGCCGCAGCCGTGGCTCTTTCATGTAGTGCCTTGCCTGTCATGCAACTGCTCTACCATGAGCGGGCAGAACTGTACGTACCTGTTTTCAGGGTGATTGTCTATGGTATCATTCCCATCGGCATCACCTACATCTTCGGCACCTTGCTCACCGCCGGCGGCTACCTGCGCCAGCTCAACCTCTTTGCCGCCACCAGCCTGGTGCTCAATGTGGCGGTCAATCTCTTTCTGATACCCCGTTTCGGAGCCCTCGGTTCGGCATGGGCCTCGCTCTCTGCCCAAAGTTTTATGGCACTAGCCCAGTTTATCCTTGCCGTACGCCTCTTCCGTCTCCCCTGGAGCACCTTCCGTCTTCCTCGGCCGATAGAAATCAGACAATTCATAGAAATCATAAAAACAAATAACGACACACAATGAAATCATATGTATTTCCTGGCCAGGGAGCCCAATTTGTGGGCATGGGCAAGAACCTCTACGACGGCAGCGAAGAATGCCGTGCCATGTTTGAGAAAGCCAATGAAATCATCGGCTTCCGCATCACCGACCTGATGTTTGCCGGCACGCCCGAGGACCTGAAGCAGACCAAGGTGACGCAGCCCGCCATCTTCCTCCACAGCGTCATTCTGGCTAAATATATGGGCGAGCAGTTCAAACCCGATATGGTGGGAGGTCACTCGTTGGGTGAGTTCTCTGCCTTGGTAGCCGCCGGAGCCATGAGCTTCGAGGACGGCCTGCGACTGGTTATCGCCCGTGCCAACGCCATGCAGAAATGCTGCGAGAAGACCCCTTCGACCATGGCTGCCGTGCTGAAACTCGACGACAAGACCGTTGAAGATATCTGCGCCTCCATCGACGGAGAAGTAGTGGTTCCAGCCAACTACAACTGCCCCGGCCAATTGGTCATCAGCGGCACCAACGAAGGTGTGGCCCGTGCCTGCGAGAAGGTCAAAGAGGTGAAAGGTAAGGCTCTGCCTCTGGCAGTGGGCGGCGCATTCCACAGCCCTCTGATGGAACCTGCACGCATCGAACTGGCCGAAGCCATCGAACGTACCGAGTTCCACAAGCCTGTCTGCCCCTGTTACCAAAACGTTGATGCCCTTCCTCATAGCGACCCCGCCGAAATCAAGAAGAACCTGCTCATGCAGCTCACCTCGCCCGTTCGCTGGACTTATACGGTGCAGAACATGATGAAAGACGGCGCCACTGAGTTCATCGAGGTAGGTCCCGGCACTGCCCTGCAAGGCATGGTGAAGCGCGTCGATCCCGAAGCCAATGCGCACTCGGCCGAGTAATCTGTTGAAGACAAACAATAATAAAAACCACAATACCATGAAGATTAGTAAAATTCTCACCGTTGCAGCACTCATCGCCCTGTCGGTGGCCGACAGCGCCGAAGCCTGCACTAATTTCCTGTTCACCAAGGGAGCCACCAAGGACGGCAGCACCATGATTACCTACGCTGCCGACAGCCACACGCTCTATGGCGAGCTGTACTACCGCCGTGCAGCCTCCTACCCCACCGGCACCATGTTCCAGGTGGTCGATTGGGATAGCGGCACGCCTCTGATTATGATTCCCCAAGTGGCTCACACCTACAGCGTGGTGGGCAACATGAACGAGCATGCGCTGGCCATCGGCGAGACCACCTACGGCGGTCGTGAGGAATTGGCTAGCGAGATTGAAGGCGGCATCGACTACGGCAGCTACATCTACCTCACCCTCCAGCGCGCCAAGAACGCCCGCGAGGCCATCCAGGTGCTCGCAGGCTTCATGAAGGACTACCCCTACCACAGCGAGGGCGAGAGCTTCAGCATCGCCGACCCCAACGAGGTGTGGATCCTTGAACTCATCGGCAAGCGTCCCGGCACCGTGAAGCCCGAACTGGCCAAGAAACTGAAATACAAATACACCGACGGTGCCGTGTGGGTGGCCCGCCGCATCCCCGACGGCTATGTGAGCGGCCATGCCAACCAGGCCCGCATCACCCAGTTCCCGCAGGAAGGCAAGAAGTTCAACAAGGCCAAAGGCAAAGGTCTGCATACCACCATCAGCAGTGCCCACTTGGACTACCTCTTCGAGCCCGAGGTGGAGTGCGTCTATAGCAGCGAGGTCATCACCTATGCCCGTGCCTGTGGATGGTATGACGGCACCGATGCCGACTTCTCCTTCTGCGATATCTATGCTCCGCTGACCTTCAGCGGCATGCGTGGCTGCGAGGCCCGCGTCTATGCCATGTTCAACCGAGTAGCTTCCGGCATGCAGCGCTACGAGAAATACGCCATGGGCGATGCTTCGGCCGAACGCATGCCCCTCTGGATCAAACCCGACCACAAGATTGATGTGCACGAGGCCATGAACCTCATGCGCGACCACTATGAGGGCACCTCCATGGACATGAGCAAAGACCTCGGCGGCGGCCCCTTCAACTGCCCCTACCGCTGGCGTCCCATGGGATTCGAAATCGACGGCCACAGCTATGTGCATGAACGCGCCACCTCGACCCAGCAGACCGGATTCTCCTTCGTGGCCCAGTGCCGCGGATGGCTGCCCTCCAAAATCGGCGGCATCCTGTGGTTCGGTGTCGATGACACCTACAGCACCATCTATTGCCCCATGTACTGTGGCATCACCGAGATTCCCCTCTGCTTCCGTCAGGGCAACGGCGATATGCTGACTTACAGCGAAACTTCGGCCTTCTGGCTCTTCAACCGCGTGAGCAACTTCGTTTATAGCCGTTACAGCGACATGATTGTCGATCTCCAGAAGGTGCAGAACCGCCTAGAAGAGACCTACATCCACGATGTGGAGAAGTTCGACAACCGTGCCAAGCAGAACGAGGGCGAAGCCTTGGAGCGTCAGCTCAACGACTTCAGCAACCGTGCCGCCCAGAAGATGATGGTCGAGTGGAACAACCTCGACAGATATCTGCTGGTCAAATACATGGACGGCAACATCAAGAAGGAGAAAGACGGCAAGTTCGAGCGCACCAAGACCGGCAACGCCGTATTCCCCAGCCAGCCCCACTATCGCGAGGAGTGGCAGCGCATGATTGTCCGCGACCACGGCGATGTCATCCGCGAGAAATAAGGAAACGACCTATTTGTGACGGAGTTCCACTTCGTCGAGCATCAGCCACGCCGCCTCTCCGGCGTGGCTGTGCCATATAGGCAGGCCGGGACGGCAGACAAACCGCAGCCGTACATAGTGAATGCTGCGGGCCCGCCGCGGATGCAAGGTATAGGTCAGCCTCCTGCTGTCGGCATATAGGTCGGTCGGAGGATTGAGCAGATCCATACTCTGCCAGGCACTCCATCTCTGTCCGTCGATGCTCCACGAAACCTGCACGTCGAGCGGCTTCACCACCCAGTCGGCGGGGCTGTGGCTGGTGCCTACTGTCACCTCGTCAATATCGGCATAATCCTTCAGCGTGAGCGTCAGCGCCACCGTGTCGGGGCCGCTCCAGCCCGTCCAACCGCGATGCCAGTCGCCACAGACACCACGGCGCTCATCCGTGAGCAGGCCGGGAAACCCTTCCGAATACTGCTTGTCGGGACGACGGTTCACCTCCACGCGCTCCACCCCCACCCTCTCGCACGGCAGCGTCGGGGTGATCAACTGAGACATGTCCCTATGCGTAAGGAAACTGTATATCCGGTCGGTCATACCCGGCAGGATGTCGAAACGGTAGCAGTAGGCGCTGTCGCCGCTGAGAGTATAGCGGTCGGCCACTCCCGGTCCGCAGGTGGCGGTCCCCAGGCCTGCCTGACGGTGGTCGATGCTGACGGTATAGTAGGGGTCGGGGGTGAGGTCTTTCCAGCGACGGGCAGCGGTCATCACGCTGTCGTTCCAGCGCCTCACGCTGAAATTGAGCGGCACCTGGGGCACGTCGGGAGCGACCACCTTCAGTCCGACCTCCTCTCCCTTGAAATGCACCCATTCTGCCTCGCGGTTGCCCTGCTCCTGCGGCACCACATATTGCGGTGCGGCCAGCTCCTCCATGCTCTTGTACCAGCGGCTGATACGCTGCGCTGTGTGTCGGTCGGGGTAGGTCTCGAAAATGTTGCCGTAGAAGGTACAGGATGTGAAGGCGGTGTCGAGGCCAAACTGGATGCCCAGCTTGGGCAACGTGCGGAACTGGCCGTCGGGCGACACCAGGTAGCTCAGCTGCAACCTGCCGTATTCGTCGGCCTCCACGATCTGCTTCAGGCGCATGGTGGCGCCGTCGGGCGTACTCAGGAGAAGCATCATCTGCACCTCGGCCTCGCCGGTGGCGACGCTCAGCACACGGGCCTTCAGCTGGTCAAGGCCTTGCCAGGCTCGCGCTCCGTTCACATCCTCGCGGTCGTTCTCCGTCGGCGGCCGCCAGAAGTTCCACCGCAGCGGACGGGCCAGCAGCTCGCGGCCCTCGTACCGGTAGGAAGTCATGCTGCCGTCAGCGGTGCTCAGCGTGATGCTGAAGTCGTTGCCACTGAGGGTGATGCTGTGCTTGTCACGCTGGAACTTATAGTGCTTTGCCGGACCTGTCGTCCAAGTCTCATACTTGCGGTTGGGGTTGGCGGGCACGCAGTTGCGGCCGCGGGTATAGACGGCCTCCACCTCGGCGGCGTGGGGGTGCGGCGTGCGGTCGGCAGACAATATTCCGTTGGCGCAGAAGGCATCGTCATCCTTCAACCCCGGGAGTTCGCCCAAGTCACCGCCCGCGGCCCAGCATCCATTCTTCAAAAAAGCCTGATCCACCCAGTCCCAGATGAAGCCGCCCTGCAGCTGCGGGTACTTGTCGATGGTGTCCCAATAGTCCTTCAGACCGCCCATCGAGTTACCCATGGCGTGACAGTATTCGGCCATGATGTAGGGGCGCTTGTTCTGCGGATTGCGGGCATAGTCGGAGAGGAACTGCACCGAGGGGTACATCACGCCGACGATATCGGTGTTGGCATCCAGTTCGGCACGTTCATAGACCACCGGTCGCATGGGATCCTTGCCCTTCAGCAGACGGTAGGCCTCCTCGAAGCAGATGCCATTGCCGCACTCGTTGCCCAGGCTCCAGGCGATGACACAGGGGTGGTTGCGGTCGCGGCGGTACATGTTGTGTATGCGGTCCAGTATCGGGTTGAGCCATTCGCGCTTCTTGGCCAGCGACCCTTCGCCGTAGCCCTGCGCGTGACTCTCCACGTTGGCCTCGTCCCAGACGTAGATGCCGGCCGAGTCGCAGAGGTCGTACCAGAGTTCGTCATTGGGGTAGTGGCTGGTACGTACGGCATTGATGCCCAGTTCCTTCATCATGGCGATGTCCTGACGCATCTCCTCAGGGGTGATATAGTGGCCTCCCTGCATTGAATGCTCGTGACGGTTCACCCCGCGAATCTCCATCGGCTGGCCGTTGAGGCGCAGCTGACTCTCCTTGATGTCAATATGACGGAAGCCTATCTTCTTGACAATCCGCTCGGTCTCGCATCCTGCGGCATTGAACAGGCGCACGGTGAGGTCGTAGAGCGTCGGCGTCGAGTCGCTCCACGCCTGCACCTCCCCCACCTCGGCTGCAAGCGCGACAAACCAGTCGTTGGGGTCGAGCCTCTTGCGGATGGTGCGGCCGCAACAGGCCATCTCCACGCTGCCCCCCGCCACTTCGTGGTTGAAGTCGATCAGCACCTCCAGCGACCCGCGGCTGTAACTTTGGGTATCCACGTCGGCCACCACCCGCATATCGGCGATGTAACTGCGCGGCACGCTGTAGAGCACCACGTCGCGTGTGATACCGCTCATGCGCCACATGTCCTGGCACTCCAGATAGCTGCCGTTGCACCATCGCAATACCTTTACTTTCATGTGATTGACACCACCGTGCAGGTAGCGTGTGATGTCCCACTCGGCCGGGGTCTTCGAGTCCTCGCTGTAGCCCGCCTCTTGGCCGTTGATGTAAAGGTACATGGCCGATTTAACGGCGCCGAACTTCACTATCACGCGGCGTCCGTTCCAGTGGGCCGGCACCGTGAAGTCGCGCGCATAGACCCCCACGGGGTTGTAGTCGGCAGGCACCTTGGGGGGATGGCTCGGGAACTCGTTCTTCATGTTCACATACACCGGCACCCCGTAGCCCTGAAGCTCGATGTTGCCCGGCACCTGGATGCTGTCCCAACGGTCGGGCGTGAGGGTGGCCTGCGACGGGTTGTCGTAGTAGCGGAAACGCCACACTCCGTTGAGGCTCCGCGTCCAGTCGCCCTCGGGCACGACGCGGTCGTGGGGCTGCAGCTTGTTGACGCGGTTGACCTCCAGGTTGTTCCAATGCGGCTGTCCCCATGCGGGAACCGCCGCCAACAGCCACAGGATATACACCAGTTTCCTCATCTCGTCCTCTAAAACGCCGACCTCGTGTTTTTATTGCCCCCGGGGAGCGAGGTTTCTCCTGCCGGCTACTGCCCAGCCTCCTCCTCCGGCACAGCACCGGCCTTCCGCCGGGCTTCCTCCGGCAGCCGTCGGACCAACCACGGAGCAACCACGGAGCAACTACGGACCAACCCCCTTGGAAACATTGAATATCAGCAAGTTGGCAAATAACCCCGGAGAAAAGTGCTTAGTCGGTGATTTCCAACCACTTACGCAAGATACAATATTTTCTGTTTTTTGGCGTTAAAGACAGCGGTTTATGAACACGATAGAACACCTGAGCCAGACGCGGGACATCACACGCGAGGAGCTGGAGCTGCTGCTCACCACCGACGACCGGGAGCTCGTCGAGCAGCTGCGACGGACGGCGCGCAAGGTGGCCGACGCGGTGTATGGCAAACGGATTTTCATTCGCGGCCTCATCGAGATTTCGAGCCATTGCAAGAACGACTGCCTCTACTGCGGCCTGCGTCGCAGCAACCGATCGGCGGTGCGCTACCGCCTGACCGAGGAGCAGATCTACGACTGCTGCGCGACGGGCTACCGCCTGGGCTTCCGCACCTTCGTGATGCAGGGCGGCGAGGACGGATGGTTCACCGACGAGCGCATGTGCCGCATCGTGAGCACCGTGCGCCGTCGCTATCCCGACTGCGCCATCACCCTCTCGCTCGGCGAACGGAGCCGCGAGAGCTACCAGGCCCTCTACGATGCCGGCGCCAACCGCTACCTGCTGCGCCACGAGACCGCCTCGGCCACGCACTACGCACAGCTGCACCCGGCCGAGATGTCGTGGCAGCACCGCATGGATTGCCTGCAGGCGCTGAAGGAAATCGGCTACCAAGTGGGCTGCGGGTTCATGGTGGGCTCGCCCTACCAGACCTTCGACACCCTCTACGAGGACTTGCAGTTCATCCGGCGCTTTGTGCCGCAGATGGTGGGCATCGGGCCTTTCATCGCGGCCCACGACACCCCCTTCGCCGACCAGCCCAACGGCAAGGTGACCTACACCTTGCGACTGCTGTCCATCATCCGCCTGCTGCAGCCCCACGTGCTGCTGCCGGCCACCACGGCCCTCGGCACTCTGCACCCCCAAGGACGCGAACAAGGCATCCTGCACGGCGCCAACGTGGTGATGCCCAACCTCTCGCCTCGCGACCACCGCAAGGACTACGCCATCTACGACAACAAGATATGCACCGGCGAGGAGGCAGCCGAATGCCGCGCCTGCACCGAAGCCCGCTTCGCACGCATTGGCTACGAGACGGTGATCGACCGCGGCGACTACAAACCCGACACGCCATGAAGGAAGGGCTGGTCATAAGAACCACCGGCAGCTGGTACCGCGTGTTGGCTGATACCACCGCCATCGACTGCCGCCTGCGAGGCAACTACCGCCTGCGGGGCAACAAACAGACCAACCCCGTGGCCGTGGGCGACCGCGTGCTGTTCGAGATGCAGGACGACGGCACAGGGGTCATCCACGAGGTGGAAGACCGCCGCAACTACATCGTGCGCCGCGCCACCAAACTGTCGAAACAGACCCACGTCATCGCCGCCAACATAGACCTGCTGTGCATCGTGGCCACCCTCGGCTTGCCACGCACCTCGACGGGCTTCATCGACCGCCTGCTGGTCACCGCCGAAGCCTACCATATCCCCGCCGCCATCCTCTTCAACAAGGTCGATCTCTACGACGACGAACTCTGGGAAATCCACAACGAGATGAAAGCCATCTATACCGCAGCCGGATACCCCGTGCTCGAGGTGTCGGCCCTCGACGGCACCGGTCTCGACGAGGTGAACCGCCTCATCGGCGGCAAGACGGTGCTTTTCAGCGGCCACAGCGGCGTGGGAAAGAGCGCCCTGCTCAACGCCCTCAGCCCCGGACTCGGACTCAAGGTGGGACAACTCTCCGACTGGAGCCTCAAAGGCAGGCACACCACCACCTTCGCCGAAATCCACCCCGTCCCACTCTCAACTCTTAACTCCAAACTCTTAACTTACTTGATCGACACCCCCGGCATCAAGGAATTCGGCATGGTGGATTTCAACGCACAGGAGCTCGGCCACTTCTTCCCCGAGATGCGGGCAGTGCTGCACGACTGCCACTTTGCCAACTGCACCCACCGCCACGAACCCGGCTGCGCCGTGAAAGCCGCCGTCGAGGAGGGACGCCTCAGCGCGGAACGCTACCAGAACTACCTCAACATCATTGACGGCATCGACGAAACAAACTGACAACCCAAAACACAAATACACAGTCTATGTTCCAATCCATCAATATCGTAGAGATTTTCAGCACCTTCCTGGTAATGTTCGCCATCATCGACATCACGGGTTCCATCCCCATCTTCGTCTCCATGCGCGACAACGGGACGAAAATCAAACCCCTTCAGGCCACCGCAGCGGCACTCATCCTCTTCATAGGCTTCTATTTCCTCGGCGACGCCCTCTTGAAGCTCTTCGGCATCGATATGCCCTCGTTCGCTGTGGCCGGCTCGGTGGTGCTCTTCATACTGGCTTTCGAGATGATTCTGGGACGCGACATCATCAAGAACGAGCCCACCTCGTCGGGAGCCAGCATCGTGCCCATCGCCTTCCCCCTCATCGCAGGTCCCGGCGCCATCACCGCCTTCATCTCGCTCCACGCCGAATACGAGACCATCAACATCATGATTGGCCTCGCCGCCAATATCGTCATCGACTTCTTCGTGCTGCGCTACCTCGACAAGATCACCCACTGGCTGGGTGCCGACCTCATCTATGTGCTGCGCAAGTTCTTCGGAGTCATCCTGCTGGCAATGGCCGTGAAACTCTTCGCCGGCAATATCGCCACCATCTTCGCCGGCGCTTGAACGTGCCTGCAAGGCCCATGTATTACATGAGGCCTACTGCCATAGATAAGTTCTTCGCCTCCAAGAAACGCCTATAGCATCCTTCGGGAGGAACTACTTCAACTCGTAGGTATTGATTGTGCCGGCAGATTCTTCAAGCACCATGCGAACCATCGTGCCATCGGAGATGCGATAGGTGAGTATCATGGAAACATAGCCGCCCCGAGGCACCTTCCCCTTGGCCGTGATAGTAACCGTCTTCAGATTACCCTCCTTCTTAACCTGCATCTCAGCATTGTTGTCGGCGGCTACCTGTTCGTAGTTGCCGGCCAAGCCATTGAGCAACGTGGTGCGTTGCAGCTGCACCTGGTTGACCTTGTTGGCATCGAGGACAACCTTCTTGCCGTCAAGGTTCATCTTTACCTGACTTCCCTCGATGATGAAATATTCACCTTTCGGCTGGTCATAGTTCATCGTCAGATGGTCTTTTCCGTCGAAGACCAGATGACCCGACTTCTGGATGGTTTTGCCCGAGACCTTCATGGTGCGGGTCTGAGAGAAGTCAGCATTGTAACTCTTCTGGGCAAAGGCGCTGCAGGTTATCAGCAACGCAATGGCAAGGGATATGTATTTCTTCATTTCACATCTTGTTTTTTCACCACATTACGCTTCCCTACGGTCGCTTATCCGGGTGTTTAAAACCTTCGGGGCAAGCCTCCGGCATTACTTGACTTTCTTAATGATACTATTACGATAGAACGGTATTTTCATCAGCAGACGGAATACAAAAGGCTGGAGCGAATAGGAAATAAGGATGGTGATAACCATGCCGATGAGGGTTGTAAGTCCGATGGAGCGGATGGCGGGATGGACGGCGAAGAGCAGCGAAACAAGCACCATCACAAGCACCACAGCAGAGAAAAAGATGGCCACCTTGTGCCACGTGAGGGTGTCGCCGTTGCCCGTCCTCGCCTCATCAAGCAATCCTTCGGTGATGAAAATACTGTAGTCAACTCCCACACCGAAGATAAAGGTCGAAATAACAACATTGATCAGGTTGAACTCAAGTCCAAACAGGCTCATGTATCCTTGCACCGCCAGCCAACTGAGTATCATCGGCAGAAACGACAACAGCGCCGTGACGATATTCCGGAACGATACAAGGAGTATGATGAGGACAAAAAGTGCCGATATCCAGACAGCGATATTGAAGTCGTCGTGCACCAACTGCACCATGCTCTTGCAATAATAGAAGGGCTCAAGAACGAAGGTCTTGGGGTTGTTCAGCAACGCGACTGTCACCACATCTTTTTGCTCTTCGTCCATGGAGACGTCTGTAAATACCATATACTGGCTGTCGGCATTGCACTCGATAAAGTTACTCAGGAGATTGGGTGGCACTATGCCGCTTTCCATCAAAGAAGCAGGTTCGTACTGACTGGAAAGCAAGCCCTCGAAGTCGCGGAACATGTCGGGGTCCAATCCCAGTCGCTTTGCATTCCGTCGCACAAGAGCCAGGGTCTCGGCTTTGCGGCTATCGGTCCAAAAAGCATTCCATGCCGTGATACGCGCCTCCTGCTCTTCCTCGGGCACAAAAAGATGCGACACCACATCGGTATAGCTGTGCACCGTACCCGCCTTGGAGAGCGAGTCGAGGATGGGCATAAGCATCCTGTTGGCCTCCAACGATTCGTTCAACTCTTTGGAGACAGTGGCGAAATAGAGGTGCTTGTAACCATCATTATTCTTTGTGTCAAAAAGGGTCTCGGCAATTGTCTCCTCAGCCGAGTTGTAGTCAAGATTACGCAGGTCGCTGTCAAACTTCACACGGGGCGAGAACACTATGCCGACAATCACAACCACCGCCACCATCGCGATAAACCAAGGCTTACGGTCGAACGGCAGGTTGTTGAGTCGGGAAATACGGCGGAAAGTCCTGCCGCTTCTGTCTGCCACTATCTTGGGAAGGAAGTGGGGCATGAAGACAAGTCCGAACAAAGTGCTCCCTATCAAGGCTAACGACGCGAAAATACCAAAGTCGTGAAGCAGTTCGCTCTCCGTGAAAAGCAAGCTGCTGAAAGCACCCACGGTGGTCATACAGCCCAAAACCACAGGTGTGGATTCGTCGTGCAGCATCTTCTCGGCGTCGCCGGTAAAGAAATGGTGAACCATGATGTGCAGGCAGTAGCTGATGGCCACGCCCAGCACAATGGCACCCATGCCCAATGCCATCAGCGACATGCCGCCTTGCAGCCAATAGATGCATGCCAGCGAGAAAACCGTGCCGTAGGCGACAGGCAGCAGCAGACGCCCGATAAAACCGGGGCTGCGGAAGAAGAAACCCAGCAAGACAAGTATTAAAAACACCGAGATGCCTACCGTTACAAGCAGGTCGCTGCGGATACGCCCCGCATTAGACACACTGCCGATAGGTTCGCCATGGGCATAGACCTTCACATCAGGGTGTTGTTTCTCAAACTCCTTCTGCGTCTTGGAAAGCAGCTGAGCAAAAGCCCGGGCCGACTTGGAGTCGAGCGACTTGAAGGCCGGTGCCAACCAAGCCATTGCCACACTGCTGTCGGGACAGAAGAAATGGCCGTCGATGATGTTGTATCCGCTCAGCCCGCTCCCCAACAGTTCGCCAATGATGGAAGACCGCAGGTTGAGCGGGTCGTAGGCGATGGCCTGCGTGATATCGCCCGTCTCGTCGGCCATCATCAGCGCATAATTCTCGTCCATCTGTGTCTGCACCGCCGACGGTTCCAAGGCCTGGGAGAATGCAGCGTAGGCCGAAGTATCGACAAACGAGGGAAGATGCTCCAACACAAAGTCCAGCGCGTTGAGCCCCACCTCGGGCTCCATCTGCACCAGAATATTGGAGACGAAGTGCGACGACGAGTCGCGCTCCAGAAGCAATCCGGTGAACTCGTCCATCCGCTCGCCCAACACCATAGGATCGAGCGCTTCTCCTGCCGAGGTCACTTGCAGGTAGATCTTATCCTTTAGCTCGATGGAACTGAAGGCCAACTGGCTTTCCACATTCGACGAAGGCAGCAGCGACGCGACATTCTCGTCGTATTTTACCTTCAGCCCGAAGAAGAGGAAGAGAAGGAAAGAGACACCCATGAGAATATACATGGGTATCTTGTGTTTTTCAAAAAAATGATAAATCGGTAAGAATAGGCGATGCATTAATCTATATACTTTTCATTTCCCTCCCCTCCACGTCTGAGGGGGTGGCCAAAGGCCGGGGTCATAGGTCACTTTTCGCTAATCTCTTTCTTATATGCGCGACGGCGCATGAACGGCTCCGGATGGTAGTCGCCGAAGAGGTTCTGCACCTTGTGGTTCTCTTCCAGCTGGGGGTTGAAGATGATGCTGCGGATGCCCCGACGGATACAGTTTTCGTGGATATACTTGAACAGCAACACCGGCACACCACGGGCCTGATACTCGGGCATCACCCCGATCAGCAGCGCCTCGAGGGTATCGTTGTGCTTCAGGGCGCGTAGGACATGGGCAAAACCCAACGGGAAGAGCCGTCCGCGGGCTTTCTTCACCGCCTTCGAGAGCGACGGCACACAGAAGAGAAATCCTACGGGATGATCTTCATTATTGACGGCCACCGCCACAAAGTCTTTATCCATTATTGGGACGTAGGTCTTCAGGTAGTTGTCGATCTGCTTGTCGGTGAGTGGTGAGAAGCCCGCCAAGGGGGCGAAAGCCTCGTTGTACATGTGGAATATCGCCTTGCCGTAGCGGCGACCCATCTGGCGGGTGCTGGCAGGACGAACTACATGCACCCCAAAACGCTCCTCTATCAAGGGAGCATACTGGAACATGGGGGGCAGTTCAGTGCTTACGTCCATGATCCGCTGAGTCCAATCGACGTCTTTCACAAATCCCAGCTGCTGCAACATCGTGTCGTAGTAGGGATAGTTATATAGGCAGGTAAAAGGGCTGAGGTGTTCGTAGCCTTCCACCAACAGACCTTCTTTGTCCATATCGGTAAATCCCCACGGCCCTTTAAGCAGCTTGCGGCCACGCTGACGGCCCCAGTCTTCGACAGCCGCCATGAGGGCCCGCAGCACCTCGATATCTTCGACGAAATCGAGCCATCCGAAACGCAACGAACTGTCGGCATCGTCGGCTTTGTGGTTGATGATAGCCGCCACTCGCCCCACCATCTCGCCGTCCCTGAACGCCATGAAGCTGTCTGCTTCGCAAAAGTCGTAGGCTCCGTTCTTGCGAGGGTTGAAGGTATCGTATTCATCGCCTACCAACGGAGGCACCCAGTTGGCGCAACCCTTGTAGAGGCGTTCGGGGAAGGTGATGAATTGCTGTCTCTGCCGGCGGTTCGTCACCCGAACAATCTCAATCCTGTTCATAAGGCTTTCTCCACATAATCGACTACCTGTCCCACCGTGACGAATTGGGGATTCCCCTCGAAACGGATGCCGAAGTCTTTCTCCACCGCCAACGCCATCAGCAAGATGGTCAGCGAATCGAGCCCCAAGTCGCGCACCAGCTGTGTGTCGTCGCCGATGGCGGTCAAATCGGCCGAAGGCTTGATCTTGACCAATATTTCTTTCAGTTTGTTGTAGATATCTGTTCTTTCCATAAGATTTATTGATTACGTGAAACTTTCATGGCACCGGTGCGTTTGAAATCTTCCTTGCGCACAGTCACTTTGGCCACACGGTGGGTGGTGGGCAGCGTGGCATTCACCTCGCCGACCAGGCGGTTGAAGTATTGCTCCACCTCGTCCCACGGCTTGCCGTCGAATTCCTCCATGCGGGGCAGTATCTCGATGGCTATCACCTGACGGCCGTCGAGGGTATCCTCGCGCACCAGGCAGTCGCGCAACTTGGCATCCTTGTAGAAAGGCTCCTCGATGCTCTCGGGACTTACGTTCTCGCCGTTGTCAAGGATGATGAGGTTCTTGATACGTCCCACGATGTACATATAGCCATCCTCGTCGAAACGCACCAGGTCGCCGGTATGTATCCATCCGTCGGCATCCAGCGTCTCGGCCGTCTTCTCGGGGTCGCCATAGTAACCCAGGAAGACGTTGTCACCGCGGAACCACAACTCTCCATCCACCACCTTCACCTCCTGGCCGGTATAGAGCTTGCCCACCGACGTGGGGCGTTCCCTCACATCGATATTGCCGGTGGTGAGGTTGGCACCTTCCGTCATACCGTAACCGGCAAAGAGGTTGATGCCCAGTTTGTCGAACTCGGCGATGAGTTTCGGCGGCACATTGGCGGCTCCGGAGATGATATATTTCAACTGGCCACCAAGGAATTCCTTGCCGTACATCTTCACCAATCCCATCATTATTTCGCAGATACCAGGCACCGCCACCATCGCCGTGGGGCGTATGGCGGGCATCTTGGTGACCGTCTCTTTCACATTGCCTGCCGACACCCATTCGGCGCCGGTGTAGAGGGCCGACAAAGTGCCGCGGATGAGGCCGAAGACGTGACTTAAGGGCAGCACATGGGCATAGCGGTTACAAGCCAGCTGGTGGCCGGGGGCGTAGCAGCCGTTCAGGGCTCCGCGCATCAAGGCACGGTGGGGGAGCACCGCTCCCTTGGGAGCGCCGGTAGTGCCGCCGGTGAAGAAAATGGCCGCTGCCTCTTCCTTGTCGCATTGGGCCACAGGGGCTGTATGGTCGGCACAGTCGGCAATGGGTATCACTTTACAAGGAGCGCCCTCGGTGACCTTCATATAGTTGGGGCCGGCGGCAAGCACCTTGACCCGGAATTTCATGCAGCAACCCACCACTGCCTGGGAAGGCAGCGACGACGGAAGGTTGAGGGCCACATAACCGGCCGAGGTGACGGCAAGGAACATCTCCACAGCCTCCACAGTGCTGTCGTCGAGGATGGCCACAAGGTCTCCATGCTGAAGCCCCATATCGTTGAGCATGGCACGTTTGCGGGCCACAGCATCGCACATCTCGCCATAGGTAATGTGGCGCACGGTGTCCGATAGGGCAGGCAGGTCGTGCCATTTTTTGTCAATCCATTCCACAAATTCGCCGAGTGTGGGAATATAGCTCAGTTGGGCCAATTCTTCGGTGGGAAGCATGCTTTCAAAATATCCTTTCATCATGATTATAGTTTTTGGTTGTAGATATGGGAAGTAACGCAGATATGACATTATTATTGTTAAAAATTCAAAAAAGCGTCTTAACCTCTCTTCCCGTGGAGTAGATGGGACTCGTGGTGCGCCGAAAAGGGATGCCGACCTATAGATTACTTGAACCATACTTGAGGCATACTTTAGTCATACTTGAGGCAAACGGGAGAGAAAGATGGTTGATAAGTTGATAGGTTGACATGTTGATAAGGTGGGAGGTGAAAGGAATTTCGGCGGGAGCTTATGGTTTACCTAAAGGTCTCCTCAAGGTCTCTTAAGGTTCTCCTAAAGGTCACCTCAAGTGCTCCTATAGTTTACCTACGGGTTACCTACGGCTTAACAAGGGAGTAACAAGCGACCTCCGGAAAGGTGAAACAGGAGATACGGCTATTTTGCCCTTTCGGGCGGTTCCGGTGCGGCGTTTGCGAAGGTGACGAGCTGTTGCACGTTGAAAAAATAATTTGCGCAAAGTGCTGTGGATTAGCCTTGAACGTCTGCTTTTGGGTATTGGAGACAAAAAAATTTGGTCAGAATGAAAAAAGGTTGTAATTTTGCACCCGCTTTCGAGAGAGGAAGCGTAGCAAAAACGGGGTATTAGCTCAGTAGGCTAGAGCGCTTGCATGGCATGCAAGAGGTCATCGGTTCGACTCCGATATACTCCACCAAAGAGGGTCGCATAACGGCCCTTTTTTGATAAAGCAAGGGGTAGTAGCTCATCTGGTAGAGCATTTGGTTCGCAATCAAAAGGTAGTGGGTTCGAGTCCCATCTACTCCACAAAAGAGGCAGAGATGCCTCTTTTTTGTTTCGCCACCAAAAGGTAGTGGGTTACCTCCATAAAGTCGGTGGGCGCACCACGAGTCCCATCTACTCCACAAGAAGAGAGGCTGAGATGCCTCTTTTTTTTGTTGTTCCGCAATCAAAAGGTAGTGGGTTACCTCCATAAAGTCGGTGGGTCATCGGAGGTGCCCTTGAGACGCAATATCGCCTCCAAAAGGGTCGGAATCGAAAAATTTTGTGTCACTGAGACGCGAACCAAGAACGAAAAAAAGCATCGTAAAAAGGCATTTTTCGTCATTTTTGAGGCCGAAAAGAGCCATTTTTGATACCACATGTCCCATTTGAAGGCAGAAAACGCAAGTGACGGGCGTTATGCAATTTCGTAATCTATTGTTTATTTGCCTCTTAGGCAAATCCGAACGGCATTTTCTATCAATCTATCAGTCTATCAGTTGTTTTTTGAGGGGGTACTTGTTTCTTATTTTTACTCTTTTCTTATTTATATATATCTTATTATTAATTAATTATAAGTATTATAAAGAAGGGGTTCTGAAAGAAGGGATATCCTTTTTTTAATTGATAGACTGATAGATTGAGACACGCCCTTTCTCTACAAGGCATTGGTTTTAAATGCTTTGTATGGAATTGCAGTCTCAGTCTCAGAGTCTCAGTCGTTTTTTTAAGGGTATTCAACCCTCCTTATTTCTATCTATTATTATATCTATATAATTAATTATTAATTATTTATAAGTATTATAAGAAGGGGTTTCGAGTTGATAGGTATCTTATTTTTTTGACTGAGACTGAGACACTGAGACTGAAACCGACACGATATAGGAACCACGTTCTCTCTATCAAGGCCTTAGATATTTGGTGCGCTACAGTTACAGTTGTTACAGTTGTTTTGAAGGGTATCATTAACATTATTTTTGGCCAGTTTGGAAAAACTTCGTACCTTTGCAGTCAACTTCGGGGGAGAAATCCCGGAGTTAATAATTGAAGCATTTGCTATTATTTCGCGTTAAGCCAAAAATGCCTAGGAAACATTGATTGGAATAACAACGCCACTGAAATAATAGAGGATAGGGGTATCAGGAATGGTGCCTTTGCAAGTTGTATTAGCAATGCTCACGCTACTTTAGCGTGATGCGCTTGTTAAACTTGCAGGGGTTCCAAACCGTTCCTAGGCATTTGCCCCTCAGCTTAACGCAACAAGAGGCATCGCGCTTTCTTTTTGCGGCCAGGCGATTGATAGTCAAATGCCAGTATTGAGTAAACTATCAATTGAATATGGCAAAAAACGCTTTTGTAAAGAAGTATGACGATGAGAAGACTGGACAAAACGAGTTCTTCCAACTGTATTTGCCTCGTGTAGATTCATCGCTTGATGTATCCGATGTGCAACGAGATTACTCTGACGGTGTTGTAAAAGGGAATATCCTCGAGTTTAAAACGCTCATTGATAACCCAAATTCAGTATTGTCGCAGGCAATCAAGTATTTGTCTTCCATGAGAGTAAAAGGGCGTTCAATCCCGTCCAATATTTTGTTAGTCTCATTGAATAGCACGACGATATACGTGTATCATTCAGAGGACTATTTAAAATGGATAGAGCAGGTGTATGTAGGGCCGGCTTCACGCAATAATGAATTGTTTGTGGCGGGTGATGCTGTGATGAAACTTGATTATAGTGATTCTTCACAAGAAGAAGAAATGATAAAAATTCTTCGCGAAGAGAAATACACGAAGATTCACATTGACGAGAACTGTATTGTAGGGTGGGCATCTCGCTACTACAGGGAGTTTCCTTCAGAGACAAAGGCCTCTTTCATCGGAGACAATACCGGACAGACAAGAATTATCGGCGAAATAAGAAACCCCTCCAGATTCCGAGAACTCATCTATCCATATACAGGGAAAAGCAATGAGAAGTTCCGTTATCTGATGGATCGTTTGAATGATGATTTACATAGGAAAAACCTTGGTGCATTCTATACTCATCCTATCTATGCCGAAAAATCATTGGAACTTGTACGTAAAGCTATTGCGAGAGTCCCCCAAGGAAACGACTATATCATCATTGACCGCTGTGCCGGCACAGGCAATCTGGAGTCAAAAATGACGGAAGAAGAACTATCACATACGATAGTATCCACCTATGAATACTACGAATATAAAGTGCTTTCAGCCACGTTTGGCTCCAAAGTACGTCACATTATTCCTCCTACGGAAAAAACTGATACATTTAATGGAGGAATGGTGCGCGGTGCCAATGCTTTGAGTATGGAGTATATCAATAATGAAACAATCAGGCAATATATTGACAATCCCAAGTACACTATCATTCTTTTCGAGAATCCTCCGTTCGCAGAAACGACATCAATAGAACATCAGAAGAAAGATGTTGGTAAAGCAAGCTCCGAATGGAAAAAATATGACGTTGTCAGGGAAATGAAAAAAGAGGAGAAAGGGAAAGCATCGAATGATCTCGGCAATGTTTTCATATGGTCGGCCTTCAAATATTACCTACGTCAGCCTACTGACAGCTATATTGTCTACTCACCTGTGAAGTATTGGAAAGCACAACATCTTATTAATAAACGTTTTATTGACGGTTTTGCTTTTAATCGTAAACACTTCCATACAAATATTGCTGCTACTATTATGGTGGCGTTATGGAGCAATGAGGATGATTGTGAAATTGACAGTTTCAATATTGAAGGCTTTGATATAGACAATGATAAAAAACTGTCATCGGTGGGTTCATTACCTATAAAAAAACTACATTCTCCTGCATTCAGCAAGCTGTACTACGATAAACGGCGTTTTTCAGATGATACAGAAGATGGAATACTTTGTGAGCAGAACGGAATAGAGCGCCAAAGCAAGGAGAGAAATACATGTATCCCCTTATACAATAACAATATAATAGGTTATATGGTGGTTGATACATCTGGTTTTGATAATCCTGATTTACATTCTCTTATTTTGGTTGCAGGAAAATTCAATGCTCATGGCTTCTTCCTTCGAAATGATAACTTCCTTGAGAAGCTTCCGATGTTTGCTGCCAGTCGTTATATTACTTACAATAGAGCATGGACGGAGCGTAGTCGGATAATGAAATCGGGAGATGGTGCGGAAAAGTACAATAAGGATGTGAAAAAAGGCAAGCTGGATGACTATCTATTAAAATGTTTGCTATTTACTGTTCTTGAACCACAGAACCATATGCGGGAATTTGTAGGTTCTGATGGACGACATTACAAGAATCAACTATGTCTTGACAATACAAATGGCGAAACTTTGGCCAGCAAGACTCTCGAATCAATGAAAAAGACGAAAGAAGAAACGACCCTTCTATCTCTTTGGGTAAAGATATTATCGCAGGCTAAACTAACGGCGAAATATAATCCAAACTACAACTATGGATTGTATCAGATAAAAACTGAATTGAATACCACGCATGTTGACCCGGATACAGGCGATAATGTACCCGACTATCCGGAATTGAACGGCAATATTGAAACACTTGCGCGCCACGTGAAGGACTATTATCTCAAAGAGATTGTCCCAACACTGTTTGAATATGAATTCTTGAAATAGTCGGCAACTATCCCGGCCCGCAGGGTGGTCGTAATCAGATAGGCACTTCAACGGAATCAGCTAACAACGACAAGGCCCGCACCGATGGTGCGGGCCTTGGTTTGTGTTGTGTTGTCGAGATGCTTACTCGGCCTTGGGAGCCTCGGCCTCGGCGACAGGAGCCTCTTCAGCCTTGGGGGCTTCGGCCACAGGGGCCTCGGCCTTCTTGGCGCGCGAACGGCGGGTGCTCTTGGCAGCCTTCTTGGTGGTCTCCTTGAGCATGTTCTCGTTGTAATCGACGAGCTCAATGATGGCCATCTCGGAGTTGTCACCGTGACGGATGCCGGTCTTCAGGATGCGGGTGTAGCCACCGGGGCGGTTGGCGACCTTCTGCGACACTTCGCGGAAGAGTTCGTTGACGGCCTCTTTGCTGTGGAGGTAGCTGAAG
>JAGCYV010000009.1 GCA_017960605.1 Bacteroidales bacterium
CCTATAGCTTGGAAGGCTATCGCTCTACCAAATGAGCTACTTCCGCCTGTTGAAGTTTGGCTTCGTGGGGGAGGGTGGACTCGAACCACCGAACTCTTCCGAGGACAGATTTACAGTCTGTTGCAATTGCCGCTATGCGACTCCCCCATATAGTTGTCCGATTGCTCAGTTTTTCAAGCGTCGGACCCCGAGCCGATGAAGGGACTCGAACCCCCGACAGGCTGATTACAAATCAGCTACTCTACCAACTGAGTTACATCGGCTTCTGGCACTTTTTCAAACAACTCTTTCTCGTTTTGAGGCTGCAAAATTACTACTTTTTCCGAAACCCACCAAGTTTTTTTTCAAAAAAAAGAATCGGTTGTTTATAATTTGTTGATAAATAAGAAAATATCCGTGCAACTTTTTTCCTCTCTCTCCAGCCTGAACCCGCGCATTTGACAACCTCCAATCCCGCCAAAGCCCATTTTGGCACCCTTTTTGCACAAGAAAAGGGGCATACGCGTGTATGCCCCTGAGTTACAGGTCGTCACATATCGACGGCAGGTCTTTTCTCTACTTCACCACAAGCTTGCGGATAGCACTGGCGTTGCTGCCGGTCACACGTACAAAGTACGCACCGCGGGCATAGCCGGTCACATCCACTGTCATGCGGTTACCGTTGGCCTTGCCGCTGAACACCGTGCGACCGCTCTGGTCGATAATGTTCACCTCGGCCGCACCTTCGAAGGAACGCAAGTCGAGCGTGACCGTCGTGCTGGTGGGGTTCGGGTAGAGCGTGAAGTTAGCAGTGCCGACCACATCGTCGATACCGGTATGCTGATGACGCGTAGTGAAATCGACATAGTCGCTCCAATCCGAGTAGAGATCTTCATTCTCATCACATATCGTACGCACTCGCACGCGATACTGGGTACTATCGGCCAAGCCGGTAAAGCCATAGTAGCTTTGCGTGGTAGTGTAGAAGTAGGTGTTCTCCGCCGAGGTCAGTTCCACCTCCCAACGGTCGGCACCTGTGGGAGAGGTCCAGTTCACACGTGCACTTGTCACCGTGACGTTGGTCACATTCACGTTACTCACCGCCGGGCACTCTGCCTGAGGCTCGGTATAGTGGCTGTTGAAGTGCAGCACATTGCTGGCGATGGAGCTGTCGGTAGCCGAACATATCGCCACCACAAAGAGGTCATACGTCACACTGTCGGTCAGGCCGGTCAGATGAATGTTGTTGACATTGACCGTCTGCATCGTCCAGCTGTCGGCGGTGCTGAGCTTGTAATACACATGGTAGGTCGAAGCCGTACCGTTCCAGGTGATGTCGGCCGAATGGTCGGCATTGATGGTAGGATACAACTGATCGGGTTTCGGGCAGGAGGCCTGACCAATGCAGTGCACATAGAGTTCGTAACCGGCAGCAGCGGCATAGCCGCTGGTGAAGACCACGGTCAGGGCACCGGTAGTCGAGGTGGCTATCGGGGTATTGATTACCGAGTCGTAACTGGCGGTGCTGATACTAAACAGTGCGGTGCCGGTGGCATCCGTACCATCATAGACGGACAGACTCGGTGTGTGTTCGCCCAACTTGATTTTGGCTCCCTGTATTTGCGGCTGACGTCCGTTCTCGATGGTCCGAATGACCAACTTCGAATTGCTATTGTGCATATAGCCTGCAATGGGGCCGCCGTTGTCATAGACAATGAAGTCGCAGCCCGTCACGGTGTCGGCCGTACCCGAGTTGTTCATCCACACCTCGTCGGTGGCCACGCCGTTCTGCAGCTCCACCCAGTTACTGTAACTGTTGGCCATACATTTGCTGCGCACGAAGAAGCGATACTTGGCACCGTCGGCCAATTGACCGTAGTCGGGCTGATATATCGTGTCGGTGACGGTAATCAACTGCGAAGCAGGCACACTATCGGGATTAATGGTAGAGGTAATGGTGTCCATATACACCTGCCATTCGGTGGCATCGCCCTGAGGTGTCCAAGTGAAATACACATCGTCGGCCGTGTTAGGATACATGGTGTTGTGGGCTTTGATGTTCGCCGGCGGGAAACATCCGGGTAACTCGATAACCATAAGGCTGTCCATCTCAAATCCCCATTCGGCATACATGCCGCTACCCTCGTTATGTGTATGGCTAATAGCAATACGGTTACCGGGACCATTGTAGTTGAGATAGTTATAGGTGAACACCACAGGTTCTTCGCGGCTTTGGTTCGGGTCGGCCATCTTTCCGGCCACATGCACCATACCCGTGATTTCGTCATACACTCCGAATACCATACTGTCACCTTCGCTGATGTTGCCAAGTTTGGCCTTGAAACTGATTTGCAACTTGGAGAAAGAGGCATTCAGTGCCGGCAGAATGGCATATTCATAGGCGGAGTTTGTCTTTGCCATCAAGGTGCCATCGCCAGGACCGCTGTAGCCATGTCCGTCAACAGGGTCGATAATCCAGTTATTGAAGCCGAACTTGGAGGGATCGGTGAAATCCCAGCAAGGCGGCACATCCATGGTTGCACTGTAGAAAGGCTCATAGTAAGGCACATCCATCAATGCACAGGGGGTCTGTGCAGAAGCGAATGCCCACAGGGTGTCATTTCCGCAGACGTTGCCCACACGAACCTCATAAGATGTGGCATAAGACAGACCGGTCAGGGTATCCGCCAGGCCGTTGCTCGGATTTGGAACACTCCATACGCCACCACCGGCACGATGTTGTACCACAAAATTATTCACCGTTCCGTTAGCCGTCCAACTCACAATAATGGAGTCGTTAAGAGCCACAGCGGTCACATTGTCAGGATAGTGGCACCCTTCATCGAGGCTGATGTTGATGTCGTCAATTACACCCATGTTGTATTCATAAGTCGAAGTGTAGCGGAAAGCCACATAATAGGTGTTGTTGGAATTCAATGTACTAGTGTTAAACTCATAGCGCTGGTAAGTATCAGTGGTCACGCTGGCCAATGGAATGAAGGTGCTATCCACTGCGGGGTTGGTCATGACACCGGCCTCCAGAATCGGCGCGGAATAGTAGGTATTATCCTCTCTCATACCCCAGAAACTCACATAGATAGAATCGCCAGGCAGCGGTACAGGGTCGCTGCTCACAATACTGGTGCCAGTACTGATGTAGTAGAACGTCAAGGCTTTGTCTCCGGTGTGTGCTTCGGTGTTATAACCATCGGCCACTCCCGGGAAGACAAGACCATCATAGGAAGAACCGGTGGCACCACTGTTATTCCAACAGGCAGGCATCTCGCCCACAACATCGTTTTCGAACGAAGTACTGTATGGCAACACCATCGGGGCGCACAAAGTTCTGGCTATGGCAACCGTTGTCCACAGCGTGTCAGTCGTGCAGGCGGTTCCCACCATGATCTCATAGGCCGTAGCGGTAGATAAGCCCGTAAGGTCGGTTTGAGTGGAGGCCAAGCCTTCAACCGAGCTCCAGGCAGTGGTACCTTTCACTCGGTAACGCACCGTGTAGTTGTTCATGATGCCGTCATCGCTCCAACTCACGGTAATCTTGTTGGTATCTGTACCATAGGCCACCATGCTATCGGGACGATGGCAACCGTCGTCCATGCGGATATTGATGTCATCCACATTGGCACCACCCCAATAATCAGAAGCACTATAACGGAAAGCCAGATAGTAGGTGCTATCGACAGCCAACACAGGTGTAACAAACTCATACTGGGCATAGTCGTTGCTTCCAGTGAGAGTGATCATAGGCACGAATGTGCTGTCGTCGGTGAGGTCGGTCATCAGTCCTGCTTCCAGGGTAAGTGTTGTGTAGCCATTGCCATCATCGGTCTGTGCCCAGAATCCCACCACCAACGACTCGCCGTTGGCAGGCAAGGCGCTACTGGCAATGAGGGTGCTCACATTCTCCGAGACAAAGCCCAGTGAATGGCTGCCCGAGTTGGCCCCATCGGACACTGCCGGATAATCCGTATAGATATAACTATACGTAGCATAGTCATAGCGACCATAGGAATAGCTGCTGAGAACTGTCCAGCACGAAGGAACTGCATCCATCGCATCCCCTTCGAAACTGGTGCTGAAGGGGAGACTCATCGAGCCACAAAGAGTCTTCGCACTTAGCGTGGACACAAGAGTGTCGCCATTGCATAGCGAACCAACATAGATATCGTAGAGCGTATTGGCATTGAGCCCCGAGAAGGTATAGAATGTGTCGGTCACGCTGGAAGCACTCCAATTGATGGCACCTGTACCACTCTTTATACCCACGGCCCACTCGCTCTCCGTACCAACACTCACCCAGTTGACGCTGATGCTTGTGCTATCGACAACATCAAAACTCAGCATGGGAGCGAAGCATTCGGGCACCTCGCAAGAGGCCATGAAACTCACGGCAGGAATATTGTTCTGCAAAGTGCCGCTGCCAGGATTGGAAGGTTGATAATCAGTTCCGTCGCTGGACGTGGCAAGACCTTGTGATGTAGTTGCCACAGACGCCCACTGAGGATTGTTCTTCCAAGAACCCGTGTTGTCATCGACGGCAATCACCAGGTTGCGGATGCCATCATAGACAAAGGTGGTGTCGAAGGGGATAGATTTCCATCCTGTGCTGGTGACATCGATGGTGACATTACTGGCCACACGGGTCAAGCTGTCGTAGGGTATCCATCCGTTGTCGTTAGGGAATGCGCTTAAAGAGGTGTGTCCCATATAGACGTCCACCGTGCGGATGTTGTTGTTCACAGCTGTGTTTGCCATGAAAGCCAGGCCGTGGATAGTGTCGATATCGGGCATCTGGGCGACGGTGTAGATGGCCTGGGCATAGGAGTAATTGTAGTAGGTGTTCGTAGGAATGCTAGTATTGGAGGAGTTATCGGTTGCCACCTCTGCACACGAGGTCGTCATAAAGGTCACACTGACAGCGCCAGCGGTATCGACTTGGTTCCCGACGTCGCAGTAATTGCGGAGCATGACCGTGTAACTATGGCCGGGCAGCAAGTTGCCGAGCGTGTAGGCGGTACCCGTCACATCGACTTCAACCGGAGCTGCATTGGCATCGGTGTTATCCGTCATGACAATCCGCACTCCGCCCGTGGGGAAGCCCACAGTGCTGTCATAGGCCCAGTTGATGACGGCGGCGGTATAACTGATATTCCCCATCGTCGCATTGATCACAGGCGCACAGGTCATCTGGGTGGTAAGGCTTCCAAACGGTTTTGGATCCGACGCATCGCTGCCACAGTTGGTGCGCACCCAGACATAGTAGGTCGTCTGCGGAAGCAGGCCGCCAAGCGCATAATGTACCGTATCGTTCAGGTCGTTGACGGTCTCCACCATAGCATTGTCGATGTTGTTCGTCGTACCGTAGAGCAAGTCATAGGATGTGGCGCTGGCGCCGCCGGTGGTCCAAGTCAAATATGCCGTGTAGGGTCCCACGCTATCGACCACCGCCATATTGGGCTTGTTGCAGCCATTGTCTTGACGGATGACTACATCGTCGAACTTGCCGATAAACGTAGTTCCATAGTAACCATATCCATAACCCATCCATGCAACATAATATGTGGCATTGGGGTCAAGGCCGGCGGTGCTGAAAGTATATTCTTCCCAGCTGTTGCTTCCCACCTCTGCCAAGGGGATGAAGGTACTCGTGTCGTGAGGGTTGGTGATAACACCGGCCTTAATCCAGCAATTCGAGGCTCGGCGCGCCCAGAAACTGACGAATATCTGGTCGCCGGGCAGCGGCACACGGGGCGATACCACCAGGTTGTACGGTTGGCTGCTGTTACCTTGCAGATACATGGCGTATGTGCCGTCCGGGGTGTGGTTGGCAGGCGAGTTCTGGTCGTTCACCGACGGGTCGGTGCCGGCATGGATGGTGCTGTCCCAGCAGGGGTACCATGCACCGTTGTAGGCGGCATCCTCGAAATCGACAATATAGGGCAAGGTAATCTGTCCGCATTCGGTACGGAAAGTGCCGCTGACGGCTGCCGACGAGTCGGTGGCCGAGCAGATGGCACGCACCAAGAAGTGATAAGCCGTGCTGGCGTCCAGGTTACCCACCGTCAATGAGGTGGTGGCAGAGGTCAGCCACGTGGTGTCGCCGGTTGCCCAGCAGGCCACGCTGTAGGAGGCTCCGGTGTTCATCTCGTCATTCCAACTGAGGGTGATGCTCGAGCTGTCGATAGCCCCGGCAGTCAAGCCGGTGACAGCCAGACAGGTGGGCGGGTCTTGTATGACGATGTCGTCGATGTAGAGAAAATACTGGTCGTTAGCCGTGTATTTGATGCACACATACTTCGTGCCGGCCGGGACATTTCCTTCAAACTTCTGGTAGTCGGTGGAATTGCTGGACACCTCGGCCCCCCAGGTAAATGCGTCAGGGGCGTTGGTGGTCGATGACCAACCCAGCATGAACGTTTCCGTGTAGTAGCTCATTCCTGCTTTGTACCAGAACTCCACCTGTGCCGGAGCCGTAAGGGGGCTCAGTTCGGGAGAAATCAGATACTGCGGCGGATTGGTACTGTAAAAGAACTTGAAGCAATAGGCCCCGTTGCGGGCGTTATCGCTGCTTCTCCCCGTGCCGCCACTCCAGCCGGTGGCACCGTTCACCACACTCCAGCTGTTGTAGGCCGTCTCATTCTCGAAATCCATCGTGACGGGCAGCGTCAACTGAGCCGTCGCCGCCCACGGCACTACGAGCAGCGCCGCAAGCAATAATCTCTTGAATACTTTTTTCTTCATAATCCTAGTATTTAGTTAATATTGTATCATTTGTACAAAAAACTCTGTTCCCCTGCACCACAAGGGGACAGAGGCAAATATACGAAAAAAAAATAATATGGATATTTAAAAACCTAATCTCCTCCCACTCCTCTGTTCTTCCATCAACCACCCGGCAAGAAACAGCTGCCACCATTCTACCCTAGTGCATAACCCTAAGGTTGTACCAGGTTAGTACTAGGGTAACACTAGGGTAGCACTAGGGCATAGGAAACATATCCCTAAGAATCAGCCCGCTAGAGACAACCTTCGAGAAACAAGCACCTGCCTACTCGCCGAGGTGCAATTCGTGCCCCATACGGTCTTGCTTGGTTTTCAGGTATTTCTCGTTGTATTGGTTGGGTTCGATGACGATGGGAATAATCTCGGTCACCTCGAGGCCATAGCCTTCAAGACCTGTGCGCTTCACCGGGTTGTTGGTCACAAGACGCATCTTGGTGACCTTCTGGTCACGAAGAATCTGGGCGCCGATGCCGTAGTCGCGCTCGTCGGCCTTGAAGCCAAGTTTGAGGTTGGCATCGACCGTATCATAGCCCATCTCCTGCAGGTGGTATGCTTTCAACTTGTTGACCAAGCCGATGCCACGCCCTTCCTGGCTCATATAGACGATGAGGCCCTTGCCTTCGGCGTCAATCATCTCCATAGCGCGATGCAGCTGGTCGCCGCAGTCGCACTTGCAGCTTCCGAAGATGTCGCCGGTGGCACAGCTGCTGTGGACACGTACCAGCACGGGTTCGCCCTCTTTCCATTCGCCCTTCTTCAGCACCATGTGGGTGGTGCCGTTGTCAAGCTGGGTGTAGGCGATGAGCTGGAAGTTGCCCCAGCGGGTGGGCAGGAACACCTCCTGCTCGCGGCGGATGAGGGTCTCGTGGGCCACGCGGTAGGCGATAAGGTCTTTGATAGTAATGATTTTGAAGCCGAACTTGTGGGCCACTTCCTGCAACTGGGGCATACGGGCCATGGTGCCGTCGTCGTTGATAATTTCGATAAGGGCGCCCGCGGGATAGAGGCCTGCGAGGCGGGCCAAATCGACAGCGGCCTCGGTGTGGCCGGCACGGACGAGCACGCCCCCGTTGCGGGCGCGCAAGGGGTTGATATGACCCGGGCGCCCCAAATCGTCAGCTTTGGTGGCGGGGTCGGCCAGGGCCCGGATGGTGCTGGCGCGGTCGTGCATGGAGACGCCTGTGGTGCAGCCGTCCTTGAGGTTATCGACAGTGACGGTGAAGGGGGTGCCGAGGAGCGAGGTGTTGTCGTGCACCTGCATGTCGAGGTTCAACTCGTGACAGCGCTGTTCGGTAATGGGTGCGCAGAGCACTCCGCGCCCGTTCTTGAGCATGAAATTGACGTGCTCAGGCGTGATTTTCTCGGCGGCCATGATGAAGTCACCCTCATTCTCACGGTCCTCGTCATCGACGACAATCACGAACTTGCCTTGGCGAAAGTCCTCGATAGCTTCTTCTATAGTATTGATTTTGAAATCCATGTTGTATCTCTTGGTTTATTCTTGTCTGTTTTCAATCTGTTTTTTGAAGCGATGGTTGGCACCGCAGAGGGCGTCGTCGGCGTTGATGCCGTGGCGGCGAGCCCAATCGACAATTGCGAAGAGGTAGTCGCCAAACTCTTCCTCATTCATTTCCTCGTTCCACTCTCCACCTTCCACTTTCCATTCCCCGTTCTCCATCCCGGCCACTTTGTCCTGCATGCGCTGGGCCTTGATGAGAGAGGGCAGCGAATCGGGAACGCCGTCGAGGACACCGCGGCGGTCTTTCTCACGCATCTTCAATTGTTCCCAACTCTCGCCGTGATAATCCTCTTTGTGATAGATGAAGGGGTGACGGGCGACAAGTTTGTCGCAGATGGCGTTGTACATATCGGCGGTGGAGAAAAGACCGGCCTCTTCAGCCAACTTGCAGTAGAACATGACGTGCATGGCCAAGTCGCCGAGTTCCTTTTTGAGCTGGGTGGTATCGCCTGAGACCACGGCCTCCGACAATTCGTGCACCTCCTCGATGGTGAGGTGGCGCAGGCTCTCGAAGGTCTGCACACGGTCCCACGGGCACTCCTGACGGAGGGTGTCCAGTATGTCGCTGAGGCGCTCAAATGCGGTGTACGTCTTCGACTCCATCTATTGATTTCAGTTTGTCAATCAGACCGTTGAGACTATCCACGTCGTTGACGTAGAGCATAATGATGCCACGGGCCACGCCCTCGGAAGCTTCGAGGGTGATGGCTCGCATATTGAGGTCAAGCTCCTCGGAGATGTGGCGTGTGATTTCCTGCAGTAAACCCTTGTTGTCGATGGCGGTAAGGGCAATGCCGGTGAGCAGGGAGAGCTCCCCTCCCGGGCGCCACTTGGCACGGACGGTATGGTTCTCGTGGTTGGCCATCTCGTCCATAGCGTGGCGGCAGTTGGTGCGGTGCACCATGATTTTGCCATCCTGCACGATGCCCACCACCTGGTCGCCGGGGACAGGCTTGCAGCACGGAGCGGTCTCGGTGGGATAGTCCTCATATTCACGGTCGAGCAGGAACGGACGTGACGGCAGCGGAGTCTCGGGGATAGCCTCTTTCGATGAGGTGACACCGAAGACATCCTTGTATTTGTCAAGGAAGAAGAGTTGCGGTGCCGGACGGGCCTTTCCGAAGCATTCGGCGATGGCATGCTCACCGATGGTGCCCACCGCGATGTCGTAGTAGAGGTCAATGTCCGACGGCTGGTTGAGGAATCGCTTGAGTTGCCCGAAGTTCTGCGGGTTATTCTTGATATTGAGTTTCTTGAGATATTCACCCAGACGGCGCTTGCCTTCGGCGCTGTACTTCTTGCGGCTCGACCGCAGGAAATCCTTGATGGCGTCGCGGGCATGGGAGGTCTGACACTCGCCGAGCCATTCCTCGGTGGGGATGGTGTTCTCGGTGGTGAGCACCTGCACCTGGTCGCCGGTATGCAACCGTTCGCTGCGGCTGACCACCCGGGCGTTGACCTTGGCACCGATACAATGGTGACCGAGGGCGGTATGGATGGCGTAGGCGAAGTCGAGCACCGTGCTGCGGGAAGGCAGCGTGATGGTCTTGCCATGAGGGGTGAAAAGATATATCTCCTTGGTATAGAGGGCTTCCTTGAATTCTTCGACGAGGTCGAGTGCGCTCTTGTCGCTTTGCTCAAGCGAGGTGCGGATTTGGGCCAGCCACTCTTCGACGGGGTTGTTCTCGATATGCTCCTCGGGGTGCGCCTCCTTGTAGAGGAAGTGGGCCGCCATACCCTTCTCGGCGATGGTGTCCATGCGCTCGGTGCGTATCTGTATCTCCACCCAGCGGCCTATGGGGGTCATCACCGTCGTCTGAAGGCTCTCGTAGCCGTTGTTCTTGGGGTGCGTAATCCAGTCGCGGAAACGGTTGGGGTTGGGGTCGAAGGTGCCAGAAATCATAGCATAGACCTTGAAGCACTCCTCTTTCTCATGCTCACGGGGGATGCCCTTCAGTATGATGCGCATGGCATAGAGGTCGTAAATCTCCTCAAACGCCACATGCTTGTTCTCAATCTTCTTCCAGCAGCTATAGACCGACTTCACCCGGGTTTTGACCGAGTATTGGTAGCCCGCCTGATCGAGCATCTGCCGCACAGGCTCGTAGAGGCATTCCTTGAGTTTCTCTCCCGTTCCGACTGTAGCCGCTATCTTAGCCTCGATTTCGGCGTATTTCTCGGGATTGGTGTAGCGCATGACCAGCTCTTCGAGCTCGGTCTTGATGGTGTAGAGACCCAGACGATGGGCCAAGGGAATGTAGAGATAGGAAGTCTCGGATGCGATGATGAGTTTCTTGGTGTCCTTCATCGACCCGAGGGTGCGCATATTGTGCAGACGGTCGCAGAGCTTGAGGAAGATGACGTAGGCGTCGTTGCACATCGAGAGCAGAATCTTGCGGTAGTTCTCGGCTTGCTTGCTCTCGGCCTGCTGGATGACCATCACGTCGTCTATCTTGGTCACGCCATCGACGATGGCGGCCACGCGGTCGCCAAAGACCAGACGGAGTTCGTCAACGGTGATATCCGTGTCCTCCACCACGTCGTGCAGCAAGGCACTGACCACAGCGATAGGACCCAGGCCCACCTCCTTGACGGCGATGAGCGCCACCGCCAGCGGATGGAAGATATAGGGTTCGCCGCTCTTGCGACGGGTGCCGGCATGAGCCTTCTTGGCCATGCGGAAGGCACGCAGGATATTGGCCTCCTCGGCAGGCTGCAACGGCCTCTGTTCACGACAGGCAGCTATCAGCTCGTCGTATTTGGCTTGTATCTCGCGTTCCTCGCGTGCTTCGTCAATCACGTACATGATTCCTACCACCAAAGAATGGCCGCCGACGCTGTGGCGGCAACCAATTCAAGACTCATACCGCAGGTGAAGAACGTGCGACGTCCCACCTGTGCCACACCCAGCGACAATGACTCCCAGCAGAAAGATCCGCTTCTCTTCGGCAGCGCCATTCTCAAGCCCAACTCACCGCCCAGACGTCTGCTGATGACCACACCTCCGTAGAGCTGCCAGTCGAGCCCTCCGCCGTAGCCGGACAACCGCAGCGCGGGACCCGCAGCGAAGTAGTTGCTCTTCGCGCCGGCAAGTCCTTTGCCGTAGAAACCCCACCGCTCAGGCAGCCAGGTAAAGCTGCCGCCCAAGGCGATGTCGCCTCCAAACCAGCCGTCCATCTCCAGAAACAGCGAGCAGTAGTCGTTGCTCAGCCGGTTGAGGTAATGATGCTTCGGCAGACGGGCCGCTCCGTTTCGGGGCGTCTCGCCACGCACATTGCCGAGGGTGTCATAATAGACAGGCGAACCCAGCACATTACGGCTGTTGGCGGGCTTCTGAGCCACCGCCACACCCGCAAGGAGCAGGAGTACCACTGTCGCCAATATCCGTTTCATCACTCGTTGCTTGCTTTCTCTTTCAACGCCGTGCGAATCTTCTGCTCCAGTTCGTCGCAGAGTTCAGGATTGTCGCGCAGCAGTTGTTTCAAGGCCTCACGACCCTGTGCCAGCTTGGCATCGCCGTAGCTGAACCAGGAGCCGCTTTTGTGGATGATGTCCAGATCCACTCCGATGTCGATAATCTCACCCAACTTGCTGATACCTTCGCCGAACATCAGGTCGAACTCGCACTGACGGAAGGGAGGAGCCACCTTGTTCTTCACAATGCGCACCTTCACGCGGTTGCCGATGTTCTGGTCACCGTCCTTGATGGCCTGGATGCGACGGATATCCACACGCACCGAAGCATAGAACTTCAGGGCGTTGCCGCCGGTGGTCGTCTCGGGGTTGCCGAACATCACACCGATCTTCTCACGCAGCTGGTTGATGAAGATGCAGCAGCAGTTGGTCTTGCTGATGGTGGCCGTCAGTTTGCGCATGGCCTGGCTCATCAGGCGCGCCTGGAGTCCCACCTTGCTGTCACCCATGTCGCCGTCGATCTCGGCCTTGGGAGTCAATGCCGCCACCGAGTCGATGACGATAATGTCGATGGCACCGGAACGAATCAGGTTGTCGGCAATCTCGAGGGCCTGCTCTCCGTTGTCGGGCTGCGACACCAGCAGATTGTTGATATCCACGCCCAGTTTCTTGGCATAGAAGCTGTCGAAAGCGTGCTCGGCGTCGATGAAGGCAGCGATACCGCCTTTCTTCTGGCACTCGGCGATGGCATGGATGGCCAACGTGGTCTTACCCGACGACTCGGGACCGTAAATCTCGATGACGCGGCCGCGCGGGAAACCGCCCACGCCCAAGGCCATATCGAGACTGATGCTGCCCGTCGAGATGACATCCAGCTCCTCGTCCGGACGGTCGCCCAGTTTCATGATGGAGCCCTTGCCATAACTCTTCTCTATCTTGTCCAGCGTACTTTGGAGCACTTTCAGCTTCTCCAACTTCAAGGCATCGACGTCGGTTGTTTCTTTTGCCATAATGTTCAATTGTTTAATGTGTTATTGTTAATCTTGTTTTTATTCCAAAGTGCAAATTTACGGAATAATTCCGACACGGCAAAATTTATTTTACCAGGCCACCGGCCCAGCCTATGCGATGCCGCCGTCAGCGGAGAAGTGTGACCGTTCCGATGCCCGAACGCTGGCGGGTGTCCAAGTCGACAAACCGGTAGAGGTACACGTCAGTCCC
>JAGCYV010000010.1 GCA_017960605.1 Bacteroidales bacterium
CGACATCACGGTGAACAAGAACATGGTGCCCTTCGACAGCCGCAGCGCCTTCAAGACCAGCGGTCTGCGCGTCGGAACGCCCGCCATCACCACCCGTGGCCTGAAGGAAGGCGACATGCCCGTCATCGTCGATATGATTGACACCGTGCTCTGCAACCCGACCGACGAGGCCGTCCGCGCCAAGATCACCGGCCAGGTCAACGAGATGATGCAGAACCGTCCGCTCTTCGCCTGGTAGTATATAGTGTGTAGTGAGTAGTGGATAGTGTGTAGCACGCGAGGTCAAATGCTACCCACTACCCACTATTCGCTTTTAATCCCTCAACCCCAACCATGTGCAATATGAAAAGACTGTTTTATACCATCGCAATGGCGGCGTTTCTGCTGCCGACGGCCATGCAGGCGCAGGCCGACCCCATCGGCTCGTTTGTGCGCGGTGTGGCCAACCTGATGTCGGGCGGACAGCGGTCGGGCCGCGTGTATGTCGATATGGACCCCGCGTTGTCCCGCGAGGCACAGGTTATGGAGGTGAGCGCCGTGGGCAATCCCGCCACCGCCGAGGTGCTGGTCTCCATCAGCGTGACGCTTCCTTACCACGATGCCAAACTCGCCATCGGAGGCGACCGTACCGACTTCGCCACCTCGGGCAGAGGTTACCGCTCGAAGGTGACTCCGCGCGACAACCGTTCGTCGGGCGCCAAGGAGCTGGTGCGCGGCATTCCGTACCACTTCCAGTATGTTCTGGCCGAGGTGCCGGAAGGGGTGCCCTCTATCGAGGTGCTGCAACTGGGATTCTCCTACAGGGACCGCGACCGTTACTTCAACACCTCCAGTTCCAACGTGCATCCCATCCAGATACGCAACATACCGGTGTCGTGGGTACCGGTGCCGCAGGTCAATACGGTGTGCGAGACCTACCACGCCGACGACATCTTCCAGCTCGGCGTCATCAGCTGTGTGGGCGACCGCGCCACGGGCAGCGTGATGCTGACTCTCGCCGCCACCACACAATCGACGAAGGTGTCGCTGTCGTTGGGCTCCAGTTGCTACATCGAGGCCTACACTCCCGACGGAACGAAGTTTGACGGGAAGGACTATGTGAGAGGGTCCTGCACGCGGGAACTCAATCCCGATGTGCCGCACAATTATTCTTTCGAGTTCCAGAATGTGCCCCGCAAACTGCAGTCGCTCCATCTGGTGCGGATAAAATACTATGCCACAGATTATACCAACGACCGCCGCACGTCGGACAGCTGGTACGACCCCATCAAGATTATGAACATCCCCATCGAGTGGCGGTGATGTCGGTTTAGATAAAGAACAGGCATACGCCGGCGACGCTGATAACGGCGCCGATGACCTCGCGGAGTGTGACCCTCTGGTGGAAGAGCAAGGCCGTAGGGGCGATGATGAGGATGGGTGTGAGTGCGAAAAGGGTTTGTGCGATGCCGGTGGAGGTGTATTGCGTGGCCAGCAGCGAGGCGCTCACACCCACAAACGGGCCGAACACGGTGGCTCCGAAGACACACCACATGGCCTTGCGGTCATGGACGGCGTGATTCAGTTTGTCTTTCCAGTCGCGGTTGAAGATCACCAGCAGCAGGATGAACCCTGCGAGTCCCATGATGGCGCGGATCATGGTGGCGGCGAAGGGAATGCTGAGGAAGAGCGGCAAGGGAAGCAACGCCCCGTCGGGCACTGCCTGCTGACTCACTCCTGCTGCCACAACCGCTGCATCGTAGTGTTGCAGTCCAATCTTGCTGAGTACCAGTCCGAACCCTTGGCAGATGCCGGCCATGGCGGCGAAGAAGACTCCCTTGGCAGGAAGGCCAAGTTTCACGGAATTGTCTTTTTTTGAGAGTATCGACAGGGCGATGCCGGAGAGTGTCACCACCATGCCGACGATGGCTAACGGCCGCATGTGCTCGCCCAATAAGAGGAGTCCTGTGATGGCTGCCGTGGGGGCCGAAAGGGTCATGAAAAGCTGTCCGAAGCGAGAGCCGATATAGATGTAGCCCTGCATCAGGCAGTAGTCGCCGATGACATAGCCCACCACACCGCTGAGGAGCAGCCAGCGCCAGGTGGAACCGTCGGCGTAGCGGGGGTAGGGGGTACCCATGGCGAGCCAGAGGGTAATCAGCAGCAGAGAGAGCGACATGGTCATGCGTACGGTGTTCAGCGGAAGGGAACCCATACGTTTGGAACCCACTTCGGCAAAGAGCGCAGTGGCCGTCCACGACACCGCCACTCCCAAGGCTATCATCTCTCCTAAAAACATGGTGAGCCAATAACGGCGCATCTTGTGGTTTATTGCATTATAAATATTAAGTGGTGCACAATAAATCCATGCTTGGTGCGTTATCGTATAAAAATATATAATAATATACTAGCACACTGACACATTAATGCATTCAAATCCATGAACATACTTGTCACCGGAGGTGCCGGATATATAGGATCTCATACACTGATAGAACTCTACAAGGCGGGTCATACAGCCGTGGTGGTGGATAACCTGAGCAACAGCAACCCAGTGGCACTGGAGAGGGTGACAGAGTTGCTAAGTGACCGAGTGACTGAGTCACATAGTCACTCAGCCACCCGGATACCCTTCTACAAGGTGGATATCCGAGACCGTGAGGGGCTGGAAAAGGTTTTTGCGGAGCACAGTTTCGACGCCTGCATCCATTTCGCCGGCCTCAAGGCTGTGGGCGAGAGTGTGGAGAAGCCGTGGGAGTACTACGAGAACAATATCGGTGGCACGCTGGTGCTGGTCGATGTGATGCGCAAGCACGGCTGCAAGAACATCATCTTCAGCTCCTCGGCCACCGTCTATGGCGATCCCGAGGAGATTCCCATCACCGAGAACTGTCCCAAAGGCCAGTGCACTAACCCCTATGGTTGGACGAAGAGTATGCTGGAGCAGGTGTTGATGGATATTCAAAAGGCCGACCCCGAGTGGAATGTGGTGCTGCTGCGCTACTTCAACCCGGTGGGCGCCCACCGGAGCGGCAAGATAGGGGAGAACCCCAACGGAATCCCCAACAACCTGATGCCCTACATCACCCAGGTGGCTGTGGGCAAGCGCAAGGAACTGGGCGTGTTTGGCAACGACTATCCCACGCCCGACGGTACCGGTGTGCGTGACTTCATCCATGTCTGTGACCTCGCCACTGCCCATGTCGCCGCCCTGCAGTGCTTTGCATCTGATTTTGAATTTAGAAATTCGAAATTCGATATTCAAAATTCAACATTTATTTACAATATCGGTACTGGCCACGGCTACAGCGTTCTCGACATGGTGAAGGCCTTCGTTCGTGTGAACGGCGTGGATGTGCCCTACAGTTTCAAACCCCGCCGTGCGGGCGACATCGCCACCTGTTACTGCAATCCCGCCAAAGCCAAGGCGGAGCTGGGCTGGGAAGCCAAGTACGGCATCGATGACATGGTGCGCGACAGCTGGAACTGGCAAAGACAGAACCCGGAGGGATATCCCGACGGGAACTGCTTTAAAGAACCCGGAGGGATATCCCGACGGGAACTGCTTTTAAAGAACCCGGAGGGGTATCCCGACGGAAAAAAATATTGAAGGAAAATAATTAAGATCAATAAGATATGAAGAACAAGACACTGGCCGAACGTATTATAGCGATTGTGGATGAGATGCGCGAGAACTCATCCGAGATGCGCATGTGGAAGAACATCCCGCTGGCGAAGGAGTGCATGCAGTTGCTCCGCGAGATCGACGACCCGGAGGAGACTCCGATGGGGAAGGCGCTGGCCTGCGATGCCATCCGTGAGCAGCTGCCCGAATACCATGTGCCGCGTTTTGTGCTCGGCATCCTGGACTATGAGCGCGAACTGATAGCGCAGGCTGGCGATGAGGCTCATGAGAGCGAGAACTATCCGACCTTGGAAGAGGTGGATCGCGATATTAAGCGGTTGAAAGACTATATTGACACAGATCATGTCAGCCAGAAGGACTTCCTGGATAGATACGAACGCTCCCTGAAGTTCGACGACATCGAACGCACGCCCAGATGGGAGGAGATTTACTACGAGGTGGAGCAGGAGTGCGACCGTCAGCTTGGCGACATTCCCCGCGGCATGGGGTTCTGCTTCGCCTATTGGAGCACTTTGCGTGATGTCCTCAGCGACAAATATGGCATCCGATGGCATTCGCTGCACGAGTTGAATCCGAGAGTATTGTTCGATTAAAAAGCAGGTGATATGATTAAGATAGAGACACATCCAGCCGACAATCCCCTGACTGGCAAAAGCAAGTGGTGGGGACAGCCCGATATGCCCGAGAACCTGGACTATCCCGAAGTGACCATTGTCGATGACGACGGCGAGACCTACGAGGACCCACTGACCTTTGTCTGCCAGATACGATGTGCCGACATCGCCGCACTTGACCCCGAAGGGCTGTTGCCGCACAGGGGTATGCTCTATTTCTTTGCGGCATTGGACTATTACCTTGGCGATCTCGACACGCCCGCCTATCCCGGCATGGGCATGTGGCAGCCGAAATACAGCAAGGTGCTCTATTCGCCCTCTTGCAACAACCTCCACACCCACAGCATCGTGTATGAAGACGGCACGCCGGTCGGACTTCCTGCCGAGGCCATCACCTTCTCGCCGTGCGACAAGGTGGAGTACGGAATCCGGCTTTTGGGTAGGCCCTATCTCGACGATGTGGTCGAACAGGCTCCGGGTCTGGATTCGCTGCTTGAAATTGACGAGGAAGACCGCTGGCACCTCACCTTCCACGACTGCGGCATGCTGAACTTCCTCATCTCCCCGCAACATCTCCGCAACCGTCGGTGGGACAAGGTCCAATGCCACCTGTTCTCCTTTTAGTGTAAAAACGATTAATAGATAGTAAGTATGAAAATTTCTGTTGCAGGTACCGGCTATGTGGGATTAAGTATCGCTACGCTACTGGCACAGAACAATGATGTCACCGCCGTCGATGTCGTCCCTGAACGCGTTGACCTGGTGAACTATAAGAAGTCGCCCATTCGGGATGAGTACATTGAGGACTATATGGCCAACAAGCCCCTCTCGCTCAAGGCTACCCTCGACCAGGAGGCTGGTTACCGTGATGCCGAGTTCGTTGTTATCGCAGCCCCCACCAACTACGACAGCCAGAAGAACTTCTTCGACACCAGCGCCGTGGAGGCCGTCATCGATGCCGTGCTGAAAGTGAACCCCGATGCAGTGATGGTCATCAAGAGCACCATCCCCGTGGGCTACACCCGCAGCCTCTATGTCAAATACTACAGGAGGTTTCTTACACAATCAGACAACCAAAAATTCCTGCCTGACCGCAAGGGAATGGCCTTGAGCACCGATGAAATAAAATCAAATACAGCGAAAAAGCAATCAGATAATCAAGCAATCAAGCATTTTAACTTGCTCTTTAGCCCTGAGTTCTTACGCGAGAGTAAGGCGCTCTACGACAACCTCTACCCCAGTCGTATCATCGTCGGCATCCCCAAAATGATGCCTGGCAAGGAATACGAGGAAGAGAACGAGGCCATCAAGGCCCTCACCGACATCGACTGGCTCACCGAAAAAGCCCACCAGTTTGCAGAACTGTTAGTCGAAGGTGCTATAGGCCCTTCTAAAGACGCGCCAGCCCACTTAGAAGTTAGAAATCAGAAATTAGAATTTGAAAAGAACATTCCTGTTCTCTTCATCGGTATGAAAGAAGCCGAGGCCGTGAAGCTCTTTGCCAACACCTACCTTGCGTTGCGCGTCAGCTACTTCAACGAGCTCGACACCTATGCCGAGATGAAAGGTCTCGACACCATGGCCATCATCAACGGCATCGGTCTCGACCCCCGCATCGGCACCCACTACAACAATCCGTCGTTCGGTTATGGCGGCTACTGCCTCCCAAAGGACACGAAGCAGCTGTTGGCCAACTACGAGGACGTGCCGCAGAATATGATGTCGGCCATCGTCGAGAGCAACCGCACCCGCAAGGACTTCATTGCCGACCAGGTCCTCAAGATGGCCGGCTACTACGCCTATACCGAGAACAATGAATACAATCCCAATACTCACACAATCAGGCAATCAAGCAATCAGGCAATGGCGGTTCCCACCATTGGTGTGTTCCGCCTTACGATGAAGTCCAACTCCGACAACTTCCGCCAGTCCGCCATCCAGGGCGTGATGAAGCGCATCAAAGCCAAAGGTGCCCAGGTCATCATCTACGAGCCCACCCTGGAGGACGGCACCACCTTCTTTGGCAGCCTCGTGGTAAACGACCTCGCCAAGTTCAAGGCTCAATCGCAGGCCATCATCGCCAACCGATATGACTCTTGTTTGGATGATGTTCAATCCAAGGTTTATACCAGGGATATCTTTAAAAGAGACTGAGTCATGAGGTCATGAGCACCTTGGAAGATAAAGATAATGCAGCGAATAACCGATATGATTCAGTCTTGGATGATGTAAAAGATAAAGTTTACACAAGAGATATATTTAAACGCGACTAATATACACCTTACACTTTACACCCTCCACCTTACACCTTACACCTTACACCCTCCACCCTCCACCAATACACCTTACACCCTTACACCTTTCATGTCCTACTGGTACGTCCTCACACATCTCAATCCCGCGCAGATAGAATGGATGCTGCAGCGTGAGAACCTCGGTGAGTTTCGCCGCGACGGCGACCCTGTGCCCGAGCCGCTGGAGTATTTCGTCCCCTTCCAGTTCCTTATGCGCGCTCCCGTTCCGCAAACTCCCACCTCGGTGACGGAAGACTACATTGCTCGCGACATTACCGACTTTATCGCCGAGGAAGACAACGGTATTCGTGAGGCCCTCCACCGCTACATCTTCATCCATGCCGACGAGCAGCGCATCGAGAAGATACTCAACAGCGAATGGAACCGTGCCGGCCGCCTTCACCTCTTCCAGCATCGCGACTCCGACGGTGTTCCCCTGCGGGTGCCCGATGACGAGATGCGCCGCTTCATCGACACCCTCCGCAACCGTCAGTTGCGCTACTATGTGGGGCAGCCCATCAACTCCATCGAAGTGGGTGATACCGTGACACTTCGAATCTCTCCCTGGGAGGGCCACAAGGCCATCATCACACGTGTCGAAGTACGTGGCGGCAAGACCCGCCTCACCGTCACCCTTGACGTGCTGGGCAACCTCACGCGCGTCACCTTCCCCGACGTGCACGAAGGTGATATCCTCTTCGACGACGAGACCATCGCCCGCCTCATCAACGGCAACCTGTTGCACAACTTCGAGCAAGAGGTGTTCACCGCTCTGACCCGCCGTTTTGGACGGAAACCCAGCGATGACGACCGTCGCAAGGCCACCTCGCACCTCGCCCGCCTCTATGGCTACCACGGTGTCATCATCGATGATCCCGACCGGCAGCGTCGTTTCATGGCCCTCATGCTCATCTGTGCCTCGTTGATAGGGGAGAAAGAAGCCAAAAAACGATATGTCAAACAGTTCCAGGAGTGGCTGGGAGGTCATAAAGAACCTGCCAACGATACCGAGGCCTACCTCGTGTTGGCCCTCTTCGTCGCCCTGCGCGACCCGGCCTTGCGCGACGCCGTCAAAGCCTATAAAAACACCCATCCCGACTGCCCCGACATCATCTGCCACCTCTTCTCCCGCCTCAAGCGCCTCCGCTGCCGCTAACGTCACACTGAAATAGAATGTCTCACAGAAAAAAATAAATGTCACACAGATATCACAGATACTACAGACAGAGATATGTTATGAGTCTATCTTTCAGATGATGAAGTTGCTGTTATTTGGAAGCATCTTGAAAGCTCGCTTTCAGAGTGCTTCAAAAGAACAACAACCTTTGTTCAAAACAAAGCAATCCTTCCGAGGATTGTCATCTGAAAGAGAAATTTCCGTGATTTCAGTGCTTTCCGTGTGAAAATATAAGTTGGAATAATGACTGTCAACGAGATAACATACGAGATACGTGGCGCCATATACGACGTGTATAAAGAATTAGGCCCAGGCTTGCTTGAAAGCGTCTATGAAGAAGCGCTGTGCTTTGAGTTGGAACAAAGGGGACTGAATGTAGAACGACAGGTACAAGTACCTATTAAATACAAAGGAAACGTGTTGAAGACCGAACTACGACTTGACCTTCTGGTGGAAGATAAAGTAATAGTTGAACTCAAATCAGTCGAGGAAATGAAGAAAGTGTTTGCAAAACAATTGCTCACATATCTGCGGCTGATGGACAAGAAGATAGGTCTTCTTGTGAACTTCAACACTGACAACATATTAACAGCAATCAATCGCGTAGCGAATTAAATCTCGCACAGATATCACAGATACCACAGAATGGAATAAGTGATAAATATATCTTTCGGATGATGAGTTGGTTTTCTTTGGAAGTATCTTGAGAGTAAACTCTCAGAAGTACTTCAAAAGAACAACAACCTTTGTTCATGAACAAAGCAATCCTTCCGAGGATTGTCATCTGAAAGAGATATTTCCGTGATTTCCGTGATTTCTGTGTGACAATATTATGAAGATTTATTTCATATGATGAAGTTGCTGTTCTTTGGAAGCATCTTGCAAACGTAAAGCTGCGAGAGAAGAGACTAAGCTAGCTTGTAGAAGTGCTTCAAAGAATAAAAACCTTTGTCACGACAAAGCAATCCTTCCGAGGATTGTTATCTGAAAGAGATATTTCCGTGATTTCAGTGCTTTCCGTGTGACAATATTATGAGGATTTATTTCAGATGAAGTTGCTGTTATTTGGAAGCATCTTAAAAGCTCGCTTTTAGAGTGATTTAAAAGAACAATAACCTTTGTCACGACAAAGCAATCATATCAATGATTGTCATCTGAAAGAAATATTTCTGTGCTTTCCGTGATTTCTGTGTGAGATAAGAAAACTATTAACTTTTCACTTTTCACTAAAAAAAATTGGTTGTTCCAAATTTTTTTCTTACCTTTGCAATTGGTTTATTATCCGCATAGTATGCACGCTAGACGGACGGAAGCGTCACATCTATAGCACTTTCGGGAATTCGCAGCCGCGGCATGTTATGTTATATCTGGCCTACAAACCAGTTGTCAGGCCAAGATATTTTATATTTTTTATTTATAAATCACGGCGAAGCTGGGGAGAATTTCTCTCCCCAGCTCCAAAGAATTCAGGCGACCGTTCCGCTCCCAATATAGGTTGATACCGAGCAGCATCCAGGCATTAGGTCGAATCCAAATCCTTCCACCTCCAACTTCTCCTCCACGGATGTGAGGGTGAATCCCCAGAGATACACCGTCTTCCCTTCCCAGGGTGTCGGCACGGTAATGGTGAGCGTTTCAGCAGAGCGTGCTGCGATTCCCATCGCACTCTGGGCGAGGTCAGGGCAGTATGCTATAGCATAAACCGTGTCGTCGTCGAAGGCGCCGGGATAGTTGTCGTTTCCAGTGAATCCGATTGATATCTGGAGGTGAGTCTCGAACGAGGGGGTGGCATAGTTCACGAATGGCACCTGACCTTCTGCCAGCACGATGTCAGCGTAAGTGGGTGTTGCCGTACCTGTCACAGGGTCGTAAATCGTGTGTTTAAAGTTGCGGTTCACGAATAGGTTGAATGACGATTGGAGATGTTTTGAAGAGGCCGCTTTCTTGAAGCCGATACGGATGGCTCCTTTGAGGGGCTTGCCCATGGTGGTGATGGCAGCGAAGCGGGCACGATGCTCTTTTTGCTTTGCGCTACCTTCGCTGCCCCTGGGACCTGGTGCAGCAGAGTACATCTGCTCACCTTCCACCACACGACCGACTACTTTACCGATTTTACCTCTTTGGTCACCGAGAATGTTTTTACTTGTTTTTGACATTTTGTTTTGTTTTTTGGGTTAATAATGGGATTTCATGTTTTCGTCCTCGAGGTTGATTTGAACATGTTCGATAATAATATAAGCCATTTTTGCGCGATACCTGTTTTTCTTTCCCTAAAGTAACCATTTGTCATCATTTGTAACTATATGTAACACTACCCCCCTCCACCTCTCCACCTTACACTTTACACTTTAACACCTTACACCTTACACCTTACACCTTACACCAATCCACCCCTCCACCTTACACCCTACACCCTACACTTTACACTTTAACACCTTACACTTTACACTTTTCATTTTTCACTTTTCACTTTTCACCCTTTCACCTTCCCCCCTCCCCC
>JAGCYV010000011.1 GCA_017960605.1 Bacteroidales bacterium
GACGTCTATGCCGATTTTGCTGAGAATGTGATGGCTGTACCCGTTGTCAAAGGCGTCAAATCGCCCAACGAGCGTTTTGCCGGTGCCCTCGACACCTATTGCATCGAAGCCATGATGCAGGACGGCAAGGCCCTCCAGGCCGGCACCTCCCACTTCCTCGGACAGAATTTTGCCAAGGCCTTCGAGGTGCAGTTCCTCAACAAGCAGAACCAGCTCGAATACGTCTGGGCTACCTCGTGGGGCGTCAGCACCCGTCTGATGGGCGCCCTCATCATGACCCACTCCGACGACAACGGCCTCGTCCTGCCGCCGCGTCTGGCTCCCATCCATGTGGCCATCGTCCCCATCTGCAAGAGCGACGAGCAGCAGCGCCAGCTCGACGAGCATATCGCCCCCATTGTGAAGGCCCTCGAAGCCAAAGGTCTGGTGGTGAAGTACGACAACCGTCCCGAGTACAAGCCCGGTTGGAAATTCAACGAGTACGAGTTCAAGGGCGTCCCCGTGCGTCTGGCCATCGGTCCCCGCGACCTTGAGAACGGCACCTGCGAGGTCTGCCGCCGCGACACGCTCGAGAAGATCACCATGCCCATCGAAGGCATCGCCGACCACGTCTATGACCTCATGGAGACCATCCAGGCCAACCTCTTCAAGAAGGCCGCCGACTTCCGCGCCTCGATGACCCGCAAGGTCGATACCTGGGACGAGTTCAAGACCGAGATAGAGAAGAACGGCTTCCTGCTCTGCCACTGGGACGGCACCCCCGAGACCGAGGAGCGCATCAAGGAGGAGACCAAGGCCACCATCCGCTGCATCCCCTATGATGCCGTCGAGGAAGAGGGCAAGTGCATCTACAGCGGCAAGCCCAGCCACCGCCGCGTAGTCTTCGCCCGCAGCTACTAAACAATCAGATGACTGTAATATAATCCCTCAAAAAGTGACGAAAAACAAACTTTTTGTCCCTCTTTGAGGGATTATTTGTATCTTTGCACTTGTAAAACCAATACAATTATGGTAGAAGATTCGCTGTATCAATTTATGAATGAGGTTGTTGGTGGTGTTGATGTGGGATTCCGTCGCTACCTTTACAACGAAATTCCATGGCAAGAAAGGATGATTGGACTTGTAGGACCGCGAGGCGTGGGCAAGTCAACGATGCTTTTACAGTATATCAAAGACCATGGTGTGGAGGGAAAGTACCTTTATGTTACGGCGGACAACCTCTATTTCAGCCATCATACGTTGGTGGAGTTGGCCGACGAATTTGTGAAAGAAAACGGTACGCATCTATTCATTGATGAAGTGCACAAATATCGTGGTTGGTCGAGAGAATTGAAAAATATCTATGACGGACATCCATCGCTGCATATTGTTTTCACAGGTTCATCAATACTTGATATTTTGCATGGAGAGGCTGACTTGAGCCGTCGTGCATTAATGTTTAAGATGCCTGGACTCTCTTTCCGAGAGTATCTTGAACTGTTCCACGGGATTGAAAGTCCAGCATTCTCTTTTGAACAGATTGTTGGAGGTGAGGCTCGCGTAGAAGGAGTTGCTCATCCTTTGCCCTTGTTCCGCTCATATCTTAAGGATGGCTATTATCCATTCGGAGGTGGTCAGTGGTTCCATCAGCGGTTGCAGCAGATGGTCTCTTTAACATTGGATGTCGATATCCCGCAGTACGCCGACATGCGTGCCTCTACGGCCAATAAAATGAAGATGCTTTTAAGCATTATTGCCCAGATAGCACCCTATAAACCCAACATGACCAAGTTGGCGGAGCAGATTGGTGTCAGCAAAAACAACATTCAAGATTATCTGGTCTATCTTGAGCGTGCCGGCATGATAGGTCTGCTTCGTAACGATACAGGAGGGCTACGTCAGTTTGGCAAAGTGGAGAAGGTGTTCCTCGACAATCCCACACTAATGTACGCCCTTGGCGAGGCGGTTCCGAATAGAGGAAACCTTCGTGAGACTTTTTTCTTTAACCAGATGCGAGTGCATAACAGAGTGTCGAGTTCCTCTGAATCCGATTTTATGGTCAATGGTTGCACTTTTGAAGTCGGAGGCCGTGGAAAAGGTCAAAAGCAGATAGACGGAATTGAAAACGCCTATGTGGTGAAAGATGACATCGAGTATGCTCATGATAAGGTCATCCCACTATGGGCTTTTGGATTGAACTATTAGCAATAGCAGTGCGGCCGCGCGAAAGCGCGGCCGCACTTGTTTTCTGCTGAGGATAGAAATGGCTGTTATCTCACCACCACTACCTTCTTTGTGAAATGCTATTGTAACTGTCTGATACTAAGTCTTGAATCCGTTATGACCTAGTATTGACCTAGTATTGACCTAGTAATGACTATATAGAAAGTACTAAGTCATTGCCTAGGAAAGTGCTTGGTGGTTAATGATTAGTGTTTAGTGTTCAGTGGCCCGTGGAAAGGGAAAAGCGAGACAAAAAAGGAGATGCTTATGAAAAGGGCAGCCTTGAAGGCCGCCCTTTTCCTTCTATAAGGTTCTGACACCTTTCTCCGTCACTCGTTGTTTTTTCTGCTATTGCACGCCCTGCATAAAAGTTGAGCATTCGAAAGCACCGTTCTTCCACCTCTACTCCACGGGATTATATGGTCGATGGTCAGTTCATCGGCCGAAAAGTGCTGATGACAATTCTTGCACTCAAATAACCCTTGTCCATTGGGTGTGAGTTGGGAGAGCAACTCCTTCTTGTCGTCCGTTGTAAACAGGCGTTTGGGATCAACCCGAAGGTTGCCGACAATACCGAGTATCATGGCTTCAATGTCCTCCTCTTTGCTGGGTGATAGCTTATAGCCATCACTTTTGATGAAAGCATTACAATCCTTGCAGATATCATCCTTGTGTTGCAACCAGATAGTCCGGTCTTTTACATATTTCACTGCAAGTTTGAACTTTAACACTCTACCTATTTTTGAAGCATCACCAAATACATCGCATATAAAACTAATGTATGGCTTTATTTTTTTGACCTCGTCGTTGAACGATTCATCTTTGTGCTGCTGCACATAGTCATCTAATTCACCACGCTTAGGAAGAACGCTACCTTTGCGGACATAATAGATGTATTCAAGCAGATGATATTTGCTATCGCCTCGATCAAGTGTAGCATTTGGCAACACCTTGCGGACATTAGCATCGTGGGCAAAATACTCGTTCAGACCCTCAATGTAATTGCCATGATACAAACCATTTAGCACCTCGAAATTTGAGAGAGGAACACCCAGCGTATTGATACGTTTGAATATCAATCGCTTTTTCTCCTCCGTACCGCTACATATGATGGTGCTCAAGTCGGTATCATCAACCACTTGTTGCAGGTCGCTATCATAAGCGTATGCTTTCCAGGTTTTACCCTCATACTTTAGATTGCCCTGTTTGAACTTCTTGATAGCTTCGATACGCTGCTTGCCGTCAAGAACCTCCAGTTTCCCATCCTCGCGCTTCCATAAATAAAAGGCGGGCAGAGGGATTCCCTTATATATGCTGTCGATAACCAATGCCTGTTTTTCGGCATCATAGACAATGGCACGCTGCAACTCAATGTCGCTGATGATGACACCATTGACCACCTTCTCATATAAATCTTTAACTGTCATATTTTAGTTCTCCTTTCTTCGTTTGATAACCATTCTGTCCCAGAGACATTTGTAATGGTTATTACCTTCGTCGAGATAAAAACGAACCCCACCCTGCACATATACGGCATTTTTGCCCACACAATCCTTCATCTTTTTACCCAATTGACGACTTGCTCCAATTATTTCGAACTGTTTGGGATTGTATTTCTGCATAAAGGTGATAGGAACGCCCATTTCACCATAGTAGTCGTTGGGGATATCGGCCACAGATGAAACTTCAATAGCATCATAATTTACATATTTCGGGTATTTCTCGGGGTTATCGTAGTATGATGCACATAGTGTGAGTTCCCTATCTTCCGGATTAACTTGCAAATTGGTGTACCACACACTGCTACGGGGGGTATTATGTTGTTTGGGAAGGACAGAACCATCTGGACGCCTAAAACCGCTCAAATGATAATGGTATCCAATACGGATTTTCCCTTCTTGAAAGTAGCGCATAGTTGTCTTTTCGGTCGGAGCTGTTTGAGGACCAATCACCAAAAACTCTTTTCCATTCCTTATCAGCAAATCGACAAACTCATCAAACTGGCTGAACGGTGGATTAGTGATAATAACATCGTAATAACTGTAATCGATATCCTGATATCGAACGCCCTCATTTGTCTGGGGATTATAACCACTTACGCTGATGGACTTAATTCCCCATTCTTCTGCTTGGTTGAGCAGATAATAGACAAACTGGCACTTAACTAAGTCCATTCGCTTTTCTATCTTCTCTCGTGTTTTTGCAATGTCAATGTTCTTGATTGTCCCTTCAGGGCCAAACAACCCCCGTCCCAACACGTAACCTTCTTCCTTATAGACAATCTCTTCGTTGTAGCTTTCGTCCCAGTCACAGGGGCAGAGGATACGTTTGCCTCGTAATTGTGGCAGATAGTGACTTACCTCGTCGGCAATGTCTTGGAACAATGTGTAGTACTCGTCGTCTTTCTTTTTCTTGCTGCCTTGCAGTCTTGATGTTCGTGTTACCATTTGGGTCAGGCGGTTAGTTATACGTGCTGCTTTCACCGAACGTACAGCTAACCCAAACACCCTGTCCCGTGTGGGACATAAAAAACGTGGACATCTTCCTCGTCCACGTCCTTGGGTGTTTGGCCTAACCCGTACTAACAGACAATTCAGAAGTCCACACAGGTGGACATCTGCATTATTCCGTTAGTGCGTCTATCTGCGGCCAAACTTCAAGGACGTTCTATGAATAAGCAAATGCTTTCTTTGGTTTGGATTTCTCCCCAAACCGACTGCAAAGGTACGAAGTTTTTCCAATTTGGCAAAAAATAATGTTAATGATACCTTAAAAAACAACTGTAACTGTAACGCTCCAAAAGCATAAAGCCTTGTAGGGAAGACTTTTAAGCCAAGACCCGTGACAGAGGACAGTTGTGACAGTTAAGAAATGGTACCACCTATTTCCTGATGTTCCCCCTTTTAATACTTATAATTAATTAATAATAAGATATATATAAATAATAAATGGGTAAAAATAAAGAAAAGGATACCCTTAAAAAATAACTGTCACAACTGTCACACTGTCACACTTGAACGAATCGATTTTCTAAATGGCAAAGAAACAACGAATTACGATAACACCAGACGCACTTCACAAGCGTTACCAGCCTTCAAATTGTGACAGATGGTATCCAAAAACGGCTCTTTTTGGCCTCAAAAATGACGAAAAATGCCTTTCCCCGATGCTTTTCTTCCTACTTGGCTCGCGTCTCAGTGACACAAAATTTTTCGATTTGGCCCATCTGGGAGGCGAAATTGCGTCTCAAGGGCACCTCCGATGGCCGAAAAAGAATGCCGACCTATAGTTTACTTGAACCATACTTGAACCATACTTGAGGCATACTTTAGTCATACTTTAGTCATACTTTAGGTAACCTTTAGGAGACCTTTAAGAGAACTTTAGGAGAGCTTTAATTTTCAACTTTCAATTTTCAATTTTCAATTTTCGTTTACCTACGGCTTACCTACGGCTTAACAAGGGAGTAACAAGGGAGTAACAATGGACCCCTGAAAAGATTATCTTCTGCACAATAAGTTTGGTTAATTTGCGTTAATAGGGGCAAATACTAACCAATTAAAACTATTTTATTATGAAGATTTGTAACAAAATGCTTGCTGAAGGTTTCGGTACCTTCGTGTTGGTGCTGGGCGGCTGTGGTACCGCGCTGTTCGGCCATGTGGGCTTCCTCGGCATGGCCATCGCCTTCGGCCTGACGGTGATCGCTATGGCCTACGGCATCGGCCATGTGAGCGGTGCCCATCTCAACCCCGCCGTCTCGTTCGGCGTGTGGGTCAACGGCCGCATGAAATTCACGGATATGCTGCTCTACTGGGTGAGCCAGGTCCTCGGCGCCATCGTCGCCGGTGCTGTCCTGTTCGGCATCTATAAGGCCGCCGGCCTGGGTGCCACAGGTGTCTTTGCCGCCAACGGCTACGGCGAGGCCTTCCAGGCTGCTGCCGGTGAGGGTTACCTCAACGTGAGTATGTGGGGCGCCTTCGCCATCGAGGCTGTGCTGACCTTCGTCTTCCTGATGGTGATCCTCGGCGCCACCGACGAGCGCAGCAACACCAAGGCCGCCGGCTTGGCTATCGGCCTCACGCTGACGCTCATCCACCTGGTCTCCATCCCGCTGACCAACACCAGCGTCAACCCCGCCCGCTCCATCAGCCAGGCCCTCTTCAGCGACTGCGCCACCTGGAGCGCCTGCAGCCAGCTGTGGCTCTTCATCGTGGCCCCGCTCGTGGGTGCCGCTGTGGCCGGCCTGTTCTACAAGCTTGTCTGCGGCGACTGCTGCTGCAAGAAGTGCTGCAAGAAAGACTGATTGCCCCCTTGCATGCCAACAAAAACGAAGAGGCCGCCTCAATCCGATGTGGCCTCTTCTACTATGTTCCCGGGGGTGAGGGTGACGTCGGTGACGGTGCCCGCCAGCGCCTCGTCGTAGGGACGGCTTACTCGGATATAGTTGTCGGTCCAGCCGAGCATGTGAAATTGAGAATTGAGAATTGAGAATTGAGAATTATCCGGGTGCGGCAGCGAATTTTCAATTTTCAACTTTCCATTTTCAATTTTTGATGATTCCCAGAGGACGGGGCGGTTTTTCCCTATCTGGCTGTCGATGAAGGCTTGGTGTTTGCGCTCGCTGAGTTCGAGGAGGCGGGCGGTGTGCTCGTGGCGGACGGGGACGGGGATTTTCTCACCGAGGCGCAGGGCGGCGGTACCGGGGCGGTCGCTGTAGGTGAAGACGTGAAGGTAGGAGATGGGCAGCGAGTCGATGAACGACAGCACTTTGGCGAACTCCTCCTCGCTCTCGCCGTTGAATCCGGCCATCACGTCGGCGGCGATGCAGGCGTCGGGCATGCGGCGCTTGATGTATTCCAGTTTGGAGCGGTAGAGCGCTGTGTCATAGCGGCGGCGCATGAGTCTCAGCACATGGTCGCTGCCGGCCTGGAGGGGGATGTGGAAGTGGGGCAGGAAGGCGCGGGAGGAGGCCACGAAGTCGATGATCTCGTCGGTGAGCAGGTTGGGCTCGATGCTGGAGATGCGGTAGCGCTCGATGCCCTCGATGGCATCGAGGCCGCGGAGCAGTTCGAGGAAGCTCTCGCCGTGCTGCTGGCCGAAGGTGCCGGTGTTCACGCCGGTGAGGACCACCTCTTTGGCGCCGTTGTTTCCTCTGCGGGAGGATTCGCCGGCGATGCGGCGGGCGGCACAGAGGGTCTCCTCGATGGTGGCCGAGCGGGAGCGGCCGCGGGCGTAGGGGATGGCGCAGTAGGTGCAGAAATAGTCGCAGCCGTCCTGTATCTTGAAGAAGGTGCGGGTGCGGGCGGGTCCTCCCGCAGAGAAATAGTCGCCGGAGGAATATTGCAAGGTGAAAGGTGAGAGGGAAGAGGTGAGGGTTGAGGGGTCGAAGTTGTTGCGGATGAGTTCGGGCAGGAGCGCCTTGCGGTCGTTGCCGAGCACGTGGGTGACGCCGGGTATCTGCTTGATTTCGTCGGCGGCCACTTGGGCAAAGCAGCCGATGACGGCAATCCGGGCGTCGGGGTTGAGGCGGTGGGCCTGATGGATGGCGTTGCGGCACTTCTTCTCGGCCACAGCGGTGACGGTGCAGGTATTGACGATGTAGAGGTCGGCCTTCTGTCCCCAGGGCACGACGGTATTGCCTTCGGAGGCCAGTCGCCTGAGAAGGTCGGAGGTTTCAGCGTAGTTGAGCTTGCAGCCGAGGGTATGAGCGGCAATGGTCATCTATTGAGGGCGGGGTCGTCGTCGAAGTGGCGGCTGCGCACCATCTTGATGCCGTCCTCGTCGGGGAAGATGACAAAGTCGGGTTGCGGCTCGAGAATCAGGATATCGCGTCCGTCGGCGTCTTTGCTGAGGCCCTGCACGGCATGGCGGGCCACCATGATGCGGCTCTTGCGGTTGGCACAGTCGAAGAGCTCTCCGCCGATGCGCTCATAGACGAGGTCTGCGCTCTCCTGGGCGACGAGCTTGCGGCCGTCGTCGAGGAGCAGGGACACTCGGTTCTTGCCCATGGGTGCGAGGCAGACGATGGAATGCACGGAGACGAATTTCTCCTCCGGCAGCAGCAGGCGGATGCGTCGGTCGATCATCAGGCCGTGCTCCCAACGCTCGTCGATGGTGAGCTGTCCGCCCTCGAAGTAGCGGTAGGAGCCGTGCTTCAGGCCGTCGAGGTAGTTGCCCTCACGGGCCAGCTGGCCGTTGTCGTCGTATTCCACCAGACGGCCTTCGAGGCCGCCATTGACATAGCGGCCGGTGATATAGCCCTGCTTGCCGATGCGCTTCCACCAGCGTCCGTGGCGGTGGTTGTTGACCCAGTGGGTCACCTCGGCGGTGTCGCCGGTATGGGTGTAGATGACATGCAGGCCGTCCTTGATGCCCATGCGGTAGGAGGCTTCCTTGACCAGGCGGCCATCCTCGGCATAGAAGAGCCACTGGCCGTCGCGGTTGCGGCGGTCGTAGTGGCCGCGGGCGAGGAGATGACCCTGCTCGTCGTAGGCCTCGTGGTCGCATTTCACGCCGGGCTCGGTGTAGGTGTTGCGCATGCGCACGGTGCCGTCGGCATAGTAGTAGGTGAAGGTGCCGGTCTCCTTGCCGTCGAGGAAATCGCCCTCATAAATCTTGGTGCCGTCTTTGTCGGTGCGAATCCAATGGCCTTGGCGACGGCCTTGTTTGTCAACTTTGTTTTGGGCTGTGGCACTGACGGAAGTCAGAAGCAGTGCCGCGGTGAGAAGGATAAGAGTATTTTTCATTCTTCGGTTTTTGTCTTTTATATGGTTGAATAACGCCCTTTTATATAATTTATTTTAATGATATTAAAAAAAGTTGTATCTTTGCATCTGCAATAATGGTAAAAAAAGATTGGAATGACCTTGAAATCACAAAGTATAGTCAGGTTCGCCGCCTTCGACGCGGTGCTGCTCACCCTGGCCTGCCTGATTCCCACGGCCTCGCACCTGCTGGCGGTGCCGTTGTATAAGCTCAACCCCATGCTGGCGTTGCTGCTGGCAGGGATGCTGATGGGGCGCGATTGGCGCAACGCGCTGGTGCTGGCGGTGCTGATGCCGCTGGTGAGTTGCGTGGTGGTCGGTATGCCTGCGGCGCCGAAGATGGTGTGCATGGTGGCCGAGCTGGCCACGGTGGCAGGCTTGTTTGCCGTGTTGTCGCGTCGTTGGGCCGTGCTTCCCGCGGTGCTGACGGCTATTGTGGCCGGAAAGGTGGTGTATTACGCCTTGAAAGCGGCCGTTCTGGCTCCTGCCGTGCTGGTGGGCACCGAATGGTGGATGCAGCTGGGCGCGGTGATTGTGTGGGGCGGATTGTTCGCGTTGCTTTACAGAAGGGACAGAAGATGAAGAATATAGCAGTGATACTGGCAGGAGGCGTGGGCAGCCGCATAGGAGGCCCAACGCCCAAACAGTTTTTGCCTCTTGCCGGACGCACTGTGATAGAGCATTCCATCGAGACATTCAACGGCCATGAGGCCATCGACGAGGTGGCGGTGGTGATGCACCCCGACTGGAAGGAGCAATTCCGGGCAATCGTGGAGCGGAACCGCTGGGAGAAACTGACAAAGGTGATTGATGGCGGGAGCGAACGCTATATGTCGAGTTTGAACGCCATCATGGCTTATATTGATGAGCCCGACGACACCAACCTGTTGTTGCACGACGCTGCACGGCCGTGGGTGAGTGCGGAGGTGATTGGCCGTGTGGTGGCTGCGTTGAAGATGCATGAGGCGGTGGGAGTGGCGGTGCCGAGCACGGATACCGTGTGGGAGGTGCATCCGGATTTGAGTTGCGAGTTAGGGACTGAGAGTTGTACGTTTGAAATCCCGCGGTTTGTGGCCCGGATACCGGAGCGGAGGTTGATGTGGTGTGCCCAGACCCCGCAGGCGTTCCGTCTGCCGCTGATACGCGACGCCTACCAGCGAGCCCTGCAGGACCCGCAGTTCCAGGCCACCGACGACTGCGGCGTGGTCCGCAAATACATGCCCGGCACCAAGATAATGGTCGTGGAGGGTGAAGAAAGGAACAGAAAGATTACCTATAGAGGGGATATTGACGAGGTTGAGTGATTAAATATGGGAAATAATAATTTTTAACACATTATAGTATGAAATCACCGATAATTATTGCTGAGATTGGTTGTAATCATAAAGGCGATATGTCTATTGCCAAAGAGATGATTATGACGGCTGCTACCTACTGCAAGGTTGATGTGGTCAAATTTCAAAAGCGTTGCAATCGTGAATTGTTGACACCGGAGGAGTACAATGCACCTCATCCAAACCCAGCTAATTCATATGGAGATACATATGGTGCCCATCGTGAGTTTTTGGAATTCACGGCCGAGCAGCACCGACAGTTGCAGGCATGGTGTCATGAGTACGGCGTTGAGTATTCTACTTCTGTTTGGGATGTGACATCTGCCAAGGAAATTACTGCATTAAAACCCTCGCTGATAAAGATTCCGTCGGCTTGTAACCTGAACAAGAAGATGCTTGAATATTTGTGTGACAACTTTGAGGGAGAAATACATCTTTCGTTTGGTATGACTACAAAAGAAGAGGAGGAACGTATCGTTAGTTTCTTTGAGGAGAAAAAGAGAAACAAGGATTTAGTGATTTATTGCTGCACGTCGGGATACCCGGTGCCTTTTGAGGATATCTGTTTGCTTGAAATTACCCGCCTGAGAGAACGTTTTGCATCCCGGGTGAAGGGTATCGGTTTTTCCGGCCATCATCTTGGCATTGCGGTTGACGCTGCATCGGTAGCGCTTGGTGCGGAATATATTGAGCGCCATTTTACGCTTGACCGTACATGGAAAGGAACAGATCACGCTGCATCATTGGAACCGGACGGTATGCGTAAACTCGCACGTGATTGCCGAGCTGTTGCCAAGGCACTGACATTTAAGAGTGAAGATGTGTTGGATATAGAAAAAGTGCAGCGAAACAAGCTGAAACGCAACCAAGTGAAATGGAATTAAAATGGTAATTGCTTTTATACCTGTTCGTGGGGGGAGTAAGTCAATCCCTTTAAAAAATATTCGTCCTCTTTGCGGGAAGCCGTTAGTGTGTTGGTGTATAGAAGCACTTGAGTTGTCAAAGAAAGTGGATTGCATTGTGGTGGCAACTGACTCTGAGGAGATAGCTTCGGTTGTTCAAGAAAGGGGTTATGCCCGTACGCAGATATACCATCGTTTGCCAGAGAATGCCGGTGATACCTCATCAACCGAGAGCGTTATGTTGGAGTATATTGCACAGAGTTCTCTGTCTCGTGATGATGTTTTTATGCTGGTGCAGGCGACTTCTCCTTTGACAGAAACAACCCATTTTGACGCTGCATTGGAAAAATATTTCCAAGGAGGATTTGACTCGATGCTTAGTTGCGTGAGGATGTACAGATTTCTCTGGTCTGCTGAGGGTAAGTCTAAAAACTACGATTATCGGCAGCGTCCGAGACGACAGGAGTTTCAGGGAGAATTAATGGAGAATGGTGCGCTATATATCAATACGGTAGGAAATATTATAGATTGCGGAAACAGGTTGAGTGGACGTATTGGGATATTTGAGATGCCGGAATATACAGCAACAGAGATTGACGAGCCGGACGACTGGAAGGTGATGGAATTCCTGATGCACAAATATAGATGTCATAAATCGAGTAAATCAATCAAACTTTTCTTGAGTGATGTAGATGGAGTCCTGACTGATGCAGGCATGTACTACAGTGAGTTCGGTGACGAGTTGAAGAAGTTTAATACACGCGACGGTATGGGATTCAACCTTCTGCACCAAAGTGGTATTAAAACAGGCATAGTCACAACGGAAGTTACAAAACTTGTCGAAAGGCGTGCGGAAAAATTAAAAATAGACTTTCTGGAACAAGGGAAACGAGATGGCGGTAAGCTTGCCGCGGCGTGTGCCATTTGTGAAAAACTTGGAATAGGCCTTGATGAAGTGGCTTACATTGGTGATGATGTTAATTGCTATGACTTGTTGAGTGCTGTTGGTTGGGCGGCTTGCCCGGCAGACGCGGTGGAGAAAATCAGTTCTATTCCGGGGATTGTCCATCTGAAGCATCGTGGCGGTGAGGGGGCAGTAAGAGAATTTATTGACATAATATTATCATAATGTGCCACACCCGGTCATGAAGCATTTTTTTATAATCTCCAGTCATCTTACATTTTCCCTTATGCGGAAAATATTGGAGGTGAAGGATATCGATGCTGACGACTGTGTTCTTTTTTTTGTTCGCGACTATAGGGCGCCAGAGAAATATGAAGCTGTTTTTAAAAGCAGGATACATACCTCGTATAATGTAGATGTGAATCGAGGCCGGGTTTTTGCAGGATGGAAGTTTTGGAAAACAAGACGTAATATCCTGTGTTTCGACCAGATTGTGGATGAGAAACTAAAGGGAGAGGACTTTATTTGCTATACACCCGTCTGCTCAAACGACATTTGCAGTTTGATTGTTACTAAAACCAATTGTAAGGGCTACTATGTGATTGAGGATGGATTGGCATCATATCGCTATTATAATCCACAAAGTTTCACTGGTATTCGCTATATAATCTACCGGTTGTTGCTAAAGCCCCTTTACCCTCGTATTTTTTCGCTGAAAAACCATTTTATCGAATCGGAACATCCCAAATTTATGGGTTGTTTGGCCAGTTCGGACCAGTGTTTTCCCCTTCATCGCGATCGTCTTGCCGTCGTGGGAATGCCGTTTGAACCTATTCCATTTGACTTCCCCGTCGATGCGGTGATTTCTGTTGATCCTCTTTATCAATTTATCAGCCTTGATGATGCGGACAGAGTATATGGAAAACTGGCAGAATATATGGCGAAAAAGCATTATGTTTATCCTGCATTTAAGATGCATCCACGTTTCGATGCGTCAAATAATAGCCAGAACCGTCAAGCCTACCTTGCCATCATAAGGAAATATTTCCCCGGTATTCGTATGTTGGATACCTCGGTTATTCTTGAGAATGCTTTGGCTGCCTGCAAGGCGGATTTCTATTCTTTCAATTCCTCGGTGGCATTATATGCTTCACAAGCAGGATGCCGGTGCTACAATCTATTACCGCTACTTCGTGGTACGGCAGCCTATGAAGAACATCCCATTCTTAAGCAATGCACAATTCCAATTGAAATATGATAAAAGTCTCAGTCATACTCCCTGTCTATGGTGTGGCCGATTATATCGAGGCCTGCACGCGGTCGTTGCTGGCGCAGACGTTGGATGAGGTGGAGTTCCTCTTCGTCGATGACCACGGGCCCGACGACAGCATCGCCATCCTGCAACGTACCATCGAGGGGCATCCCCGTGCCGGACAGTTCCGTGTGCTTACCCCAGAGCATAATCTCGGTGCCGGTATGGCCCGTAACTTCGGCATCCCCAAAGCGAAAGGGGAATATATCTCTTTCATCGACCCCGACGACACGGTGGAGCCCGATATGCTGGAAGTGCTTTACAACAAGGCCCAAAGCCTTGATTCCGACATCTGCTGCTGCTATATGCAGAAGTGCTTCCCCGACGGCTCGACGGGAGATTTGCTCATCAATCCTCATGTGGCGGAAGGAACTCTGACACACGACAGTCGGGCATTCGTGCTGACTCACTATGTGTCGCTTTTCGCTTCCATGATCTACCGACGTGAGATGGTGATGGCCAACGACATCCGCTTCCCCGAAGACCGTGCGGCCGACGACAGCTTCTTCGTCTCCTGTGTCTGGATGAAAGCCCGCAGCGTGGCTTACATTGACCGTCCGCTGTATCACTATCTTATCCGGCCGGGCTCGGTGACTACCACGCTCCAGAGCGACAAGTACAGGAAACGTCTGGCGGTGTTTGGCAAGTTGATGGCTTATGCCAAAGAACATGGTGTTTATGAGGAATTCAAACCTGAGATTGACTATATGTACCTCAAGAAGGGTTATCTCTCCTCAGTCGCCAACTATATCCGCAACAGTCAGCGTCCGGCTCATGCTACCTATAAGGAAATACGTGAAGAGCTGATGCGTCAGGTGCCCGACTATCGACAGAACCGTTATCTCCAAGGCAATTTCGTCATGCGGGTGCTGATGCAATTGCTTCGCCGCTGTCCGTCGGTGGCCACGGTGGCCCTGCGCTGGTATATCAAAAAGAACAACATAATCAGTTAGTTTCTATGGACCTTATCATCGGTGCCGGTATCTCCGGTCTCTCCTACGCCGCCGCCACAGATCACGACTACCTTGTCGTTGAGGCTGAAGACCAGATCGGCGGCTACTGCAAGACCATATATAAAGACGGTTTTGTATGGGACTATTCGGGGCATTTCTTCCACTTCCAGCACCCCGAACTGCGGGATTATGTCATGCAGCGCATCGACCCTGACGAGATGCTCGCCGTTCAGAAGCACACGCAGATACTCTATGGTGACAGGCATATTGATTTCCCGTTCCAGATGAATATCCACCAGCTTGAACAGCAAGAATTCATCGATTGCCTCTACGACCTATTCTCTATTCCTGAGGGTGCGCCGTCCGATACCTTCAAGCAGATGCTCTATGCCAAGTTCGGCCGCTCTATCGCAGAGAAGTTCCTCATCCCCTACAACACGAAGCTTTATGCCATTGACCTCGACCGGTTGGATGTCGATGCCATGGGGCGCTTCTTCCCTTATGCAAATCGTGAGCAGATTGTCCGCAATTTCCGTCACCCGGAAGGGAAGAGCTATAACGCGACCTTCCTCTATCCCAAGCAGGGCTGCATCCGTATTGTCAATTCGGTGGCCTCGCATGTGAATCAGGATTGCATCTCGCTGGGAGAGCGCCTGGTGTCCATCGAACCCGCAACCCATACCGCCATCACCGACAAACGCACCCTGCATTACGACCGCCTTGTCTCCTCGATGCCGCTGCCTAAGTTGATGGACTTGTGTGGAATGAAATATGACAAGGAGGCTTACACCTGGAATAAGGTACTGGTATTCAATCTCGGATTCGATGCCAAAGGTCCGGAGTGTACCAACTGCTGGTTGTATATTCCTGAGAGCAAGTATGTCTTTTATCGTGTGGGCTTCTATGACAATATCATTGGTCAGGACCGTATGTCGCTCTATGTGGAGATCGGTTTTGCCAAAGACCAGTCTGTCGGCGATATCGGTCAGCTCTTGCAGCGCACCCTTTCCGACCTGAAGCTGGCCGGTATCGTGACCGACCAGCATCTGGTGGCCGAGCATCATGTCTTGATGGACCCCGCCTATGTCCACATCACCCGCCGCTCCGAACAGGACAAGCAGGAAAAGATGGCATTGTTGGAGCAACAGGACATCTATTCCATCGGTCGTTACGGTGCGTGGAAATACTGCTCGTTAGAGGATAATATGTACGATGCCTTCACCCTTGCCGAACGGCTTAAGTGAAGGCATCGATAGATGTCAAGAAAGAGGGCGAAGGGTTATTCGCCCTCTTTCTTTTTCCGATAGACGAAGATAACGGCACCCGCCATTGCCAGCAGGGTGGCGATGGATATAATGAGGGTGACGTTGTCGAGGCGGTGCATGCGGGGTGCCTCGTTCTTGAACTCTATCATATGCTCGCCGGCAGGAATCACCATTGCACGAAGCACATAGTCGGCACGGATATACTCCGCCGGATTCCCGTCGATATAGGCGAACCAGTCAGGTTCATAGTGTATCTCGCTGAACACGGCCAGCTGCTCTCGGTCGCTCTTGGAACGATACCGCAGGTAATCGGGATTGTAGGTCTTCACCGGCTCCAGTGCGATGGTAGCGGTGCTGTCTATTGCCCATTGCCCGCCATCCACCATCCACTTGCTCGTATCAACCACCGCCGTAATGGCAGGATTCAGTTCGTTCAAGGCCAATATCTCCTCGTCGGGCGATCCTACGGCCTTCACCTCCTGCACAAACCAGGCGTTGCCCAGTGCTTCGGGATTCCGCTGCACCTGGCCGTTCTGCATGACGATATAGCGGGTGTTCAGCATGTTCAGCACCTGCGGGGCGATGCGTCCGCTCAGGTAAAAGTCTATCAGGTTCTGATAGCGGCTGAGCTTGGCAGCGCTGTATCCGCCCACCTGATGGTGGAATGCCGACGGTTTGCTGTCGTTGTAGGTGTTCACGGCCAGATTCAGCACGCGGTAGTCGTGGTCGCCGTAACGGGTGGCCTGCTCGTCGAGGTCGTAGTCCCACTGGTCGCGACGCAGCTCCAACTGGCGCTTCTCGGCGAAATTGTCGTTGTTCAGGTACCGCCGATCCACCCCCCAGAGGTCAATCACCACCAGCACGACGATGGCGGCGATGATGGGTGCCGGTTTCTTGATTTTATCGTTGTTATAGAGCCACAAGGCGACGGCGCAGAGCAGGATGAATATCAGGCTCCGCCAGGAGTCGCTGCGCAGCAGTGCCGCACGGTCGGCCGCCAGGGTGCTGTAAATCAAATCCCACTGGGGACCGTACTGGGCTTTCATCTGTGCGTCCGAGGCTCCGCTGAAGCTGAAGCCCGACGAGGCCACCAACACCCCGAGGATGAGCACCGTCAGTGCACCGGTCGCCACATAAAGTCCGACATTCACACGCTTGCGGTCACGCTCCGGGTTGAATACGGCTTTCAGGGTCAGCACCGCCATGATGGCCATGCAGGCGTTGGCCAGCACCAGCGCCATGCTCGGTGTGCGGAACTTGTTGTAGAACGGCACATGGTTGAACACCCATTCGTTGAAGCCTCCCAGGTTGTGTCCCCACGACAGCAGCACCGCCAGCACGCTCGCCGCCAGCAGCCACCACCGTTCTGGTCCATTGGAGACCAACAATCCCATCAGGGCCAGCAGTATGACGATGGCGCCGAAATAGACAGGTCCCGAGGTGAAGGGCTGGTCACCCCAGTAGAGGGGAGCCTGACGTCCGCGGAAGGTCTTGTAAAACGAACTCTTCTCGCTCACCGTCTCGCCGCTGCCGCCACCCATGGCTCCGGGCACCAGCAGCGTGTAGGTCTCGCCGATACCGTAGCTCCAGTTGAAGGCGTAATCTATGTCGAGGCCGTTCTTGGTGTTCTGTGCCTGGACGGCAGCCCGTTCGCCGTATAGGTCGGCCGGCGTCACCGTCAGTTCGTTGCCGCCGCGCATCGTGTGGCGTGCATACTCCTCGTTCACTAGCAGCAGGCGTGCGTTGCAACCGAACGCCAGGGCCGCTCCCGCCACCAGAATGCCCACCTTCAGCAGGAAAGGCATGAAACGATTCTTGACAAGGGCATAGACCATATAAGCCAGCCCCATCGCCACGCAGCCGATGGCTGTGTAGAAGGTGATCTGTATGTGGTTGAACGAAATCTGCATAATCAGCGATAGGGTGAACAGCAGGCTGCCCCACAGCACCCGTCGTGTGCGTCTCCGCTTGTCGAGGCTGGCATCCACCGCGCTGCTCAGCGAGAGGAACATGCCCGCCATCACGGGCGCCATCATGCTCATGGCCCAAGCCTTGGTGATATGGCCCGCCTCGATGATGATGATATTGTAGCTGCCCAAGCCGAACGCCAGCGCGCCCACCAACGCCAGCCACGGACCAGCGCCGAAGGCAATCATGGCCACATAGAAACCTAACAAGTACAGGAACAGCACTCCGATATTGCGCTCCCAACCCATGGGGCGCATGATGAGCATGCTGCGCAGCGGCTGGAACACCGAGTGCTGCTGGTCGGAGGCAATCTGGTAGCCCGGCATGCCGCTGAACATCGACGGAGCCCAGTTGGGGATATGCCCCGTGGCCTCCTTGACCTTCATCTGTTGGTACGACATGGCCGCTGACTTCTGTATATCGCCCTGACGTATCGCCTTGCCCGACAATGCCGGTGCCATATAAGCACACGCCACCACGAACAAAGCCACAATCAATCCAATGTGCAAAAATACTTTCTTCTTTATCATAATCTAATTCTTATTTCACAATTCACTATTCACCATTCACTGGTCACTTCCCACCATTCACCGTCGGGTATTCCACCCTCACGTGGAAGATGCTCATCATCTTCTCCTTCAGCAGCTGGCGTATGCGGGCGATGTCGCCGTACGACAGCGGGCAGTTGTCCAGTTGGCCCGACTGTATCTTGCCGTCAATCAGGCGGTCAATCAGCTGGTCCGTGCTTTCCTTCGTGTGCTGCTTCAAACTGCGGCAGGCCGCCTCCACCGTATCCACAATCATCACCACCGCCGTCTCGCGGCTGTAGGGGCGTGGACCCGGATAGCGGAACTGCGACACATCGAAGTCGCCGTCGGGGTGCAGCTCCATCTCCTTGGCATAGAAGTAGCCTGTGTAGGTCGTGCCGTGATGCGTGCGGATGAAGTCCTGCACCTCGGCCGGCAGGCGGTATTGCCGCGCCAGATCCAGGCCGTCCGTCACATGGCTGGTGATGATATGGGCGCTCTCCGCATAGTCCAATTCGTCGTGCGGGTTGAAGTCCGATGTCTGGTTCTCCGTGAAATACTGCGGGTTCTTCACTTTCCCGATGTCGTGGTACAGCGCTCCCACTTTGGCCAGCAGTGCGTTGCCGCCCACCTCGCTTACCAGGTCCTCCGAAATGTTGGCCACCTGCATCGAGTGCTGGAAGGTGCCCGGCGCCCGGCGGCTCAGCTCGCGCAGCGCCGGATGGCCCGTGCTGCTCAGCTCCATCAGCGTCAGGTTAGTGGTCATGCCGAAGAGGTTCTCAAACAGGTATATCAGCGGGTACGACAGCAGCGTCAGGATGGCGTTCAGGAAGAATATCAGGTACTTCTCCGGATTCAGCGACAGCAGGTTCGTGTCCTGGCTCAGCACGCCCGCCGTGTAGATGAACGAGTAGCACAGGAATATCACCAGCGACAGCACGAAGAACTGGCTCCTGCGCTCCAGGTTCCTCACCGCAATGATGCTCATCATGCCCGTCACCAGCTGGTAGAAGATGAACTCGAACGAGTTCGGCACCAGGTTGGCCAGGATAATCACCGTCGTCAGGTGGATATAGAGTGCCACACGCATGTCGAAGAACACCCGCATCAGGATGGGCACCACGCACAGCGGCACCAGCAGCACCCACTCCGCGTTCGTCCTCACCACCAGCGCCACCACGGCCGACATCAGTAGGATGATTAGCATCACGAACAGCACCTTGCGGTTGTCGTTCAGAATCGGGTGGCGTGTGTTCTTCAGGAACATATACAATGCCACGAAGGCAATCATCGCCAGCAGCAGCTGGCCCCACATCTGTCCCGCCAGGCTGTAGTTGTCCGAGAAGCGGCGGTCGTTCTCCGCCTCGAGGCTGGCAATCACCTGTGCCTTTTCCGGCGTCACCTCCTCGCCCTTGCTCACGATGCGGTCGCCCGCCATCACCATCTCGCTGCGGTAGCTCAGCTGCGACAGGCGGCTGTCCAGTTCCAGGGCCGTACGGGCTTCGTCGAGCACCAGGTTCGGCTCCAGTATGCTGTCGCGCAGCAGGCCCGGCTCCAGGTCGGCCCGTGTCAGGTATTCGCCGCTGCGGTGCATGCTGCCCACCGCGCCGTCCAGCACCACGATGCTGCGGCCTTCCAAGCCGCCCATGCCCTCGGGTGTCTCGATGTAGCCGATGCGGTAGATGCTGTCAATCTTACTTCTCAGCCTCCGCTGCTCTCCGCCGGCCACTTTCGCCAGGGCCCTCTCGTGGGCCGTCGAATCCACGCGGTAGTACAGCAGCGCCTTCTGGCGTTCCGCCGTCTGCTGGGCCTCCACCTCGTCGGCCGACATCAGCACCGCGAAGTCGTAGGGCGCCGTCAGGTCGGCTCCGCGCCACACCGCTCCCACCTTGTAGTCGTAGTGCTCCCCGTGGCGGGTGTGGGGGAAGATGACGATAATCAGCACCGACGTCACCACCATCGCCGTAATCTTGTACAGCAGCGACAGGTTCTTCACTATTGCATTGATAATCTTATTCATCCTTGTCTTGTCCGTCGATAATCAAACTGCAAAGATACAATTTTTTTCCGACTCAGTAAGAAAAAAGATGGTCGTCTCTTTTCGGGGTCGCTAGTTACTCCCTTGTTAAGCCGTAGGTAGGCCGTAGGTAAGCCGTAGTTAAGCCTTAGGTAAACTTTAGGTAATCTTTAGGAGAACTTTAGGTAAACCATAAGCTCCCGCCTAAATTCGATTCACCTTATCAACGTATCAACATATCAACTTATCTGGTATGCCGTCGGCTCAGCCGACAACCTTTCTCCTCCCGTTTGCCTCAAGTATGCCTAAAGAATGACTCAAGTATGACTAAAGAAACACGTGGGCATGATGAAGGTGTGACTAGGCAATGACCTAGTACTTTCTATATAGTCAATACTAGGTCAATACTAGGTCAATACTAGGTCATAACGGATTCATGGCTTAGAATCAGCGGGTTGCAAGGGTGTGCAAGAAAAATGTTTATCGCGTACACAATAAAAAACGGGTTTCGGAGTTCTCTACTGAAACGATAACGAATAAAAAACAATTATAAGATGAAGAAAATCCTCACATTGGCCGCCGTCGTACTGATGACCGTGGGCGGCATGATGGCCCAGAACACGTTCAAGGGCATTGTGAAATACAAGGTGGAATCGACCGGCGAGGTGGATATGCCCATCCCCGAAGAGGTGCGTGTGGCCGAAATCAAGGTGAGCGGCAACGACATGTTCACCAAGAGCCCCATCTTCCTCGGCGGCATGACCGAGGCCATGCTGGTGCAGAACCTCACCTCCACCTCGTGCCAGAACCTGAGCATGTACCTCAACTACTTCCGCAGCCAGGACATCGAGTTCACCTACCAGGGCTCAGGCAAGATCCTGGTGAAGAACACCGCCAAGGAAAGCGACTTCGACAGCGTGGATATCGTGGATACGGAGCCGGGTCACTTCTACTACGAGTATGTGCCGGGCGAGACCAAGCAGATTGCCGGCATAACGGCCAAGAAGATGGTGCGCCACACCTATGACGAAGAAGGCGTCGATCACCCCATGACGATGTGGTATAGCGATGAAATCGGTCCCAAGATCAACATCCTCTTCGGCGGCATCAAGGGTATGCCTCTGGAGTGCACCATCGACGCGGGCGAGGGCAAGGCTGTGACCTACACCGCTACCGAGATTGTGCAGGGCAAGGTGAAGGAGGTCGATTTCCTGCTGCCCGACGGCTATGAGACCCTCAGCGAGGAAGAGATGGAGACCCTCGGTAACGAGCTGCAGGAGGCCATCGAGCTGATGAGCGAGGAGTGATTCTTTCAGTAGATAAGTAGTCAGTAGTTAAGTAGATAAGTAGGTGGCAGGAAAGAAGAAATCGACAACCAAGGCCAAGGGTAAGAAAGGTAAGTCGCTCTCCCGTAAGAAGGGGGGCGGCTTTGTGGCATTTGTGAAGAGCAAGCGCTTCGCGCATATCCGCGGGGCGCTGTATGTGCTGTTCTCGGTGTTTCTGGTCATCGCCATGGTGGGCTATTATGGCACCGCCGGGAGCGGATGGCTGGGCGCCGCGGGCCGCGGGGTGGCGGAGTTCTTCGCCGTGAACCTCTTCGGCATCGGCAGCCTCGGTTTCGCTCTCCTCTTTTTCGTCTATGGAATGCGCCTGTGGGACGTGGCCGTGATGCCGTGGTGGAAGACCTTCGGCAGTACCATGTTCTGGATGCTCTGGCTCTCGTTGACGCTGGGCTATATCGGCGGCGCCTGGGTGCACCGCGGCGGCTTTGAAAGCTATGCCGGCATCGGCGTACAGCTGGCCGAACCCCTCCACCGCTGGCTCAGCTGGTGGACCCTCGTCCTGCTGCTCTTTGTCGCGGTGCTCTTCCTCGTCCTGGTTCACAAGATGGAGCTGCCGGAGGTGAAGATGCCCAAGGTGGATCTGAAGAAGGCCGTCAGGGAGGTGGAGCGCGAGATTGAGGAGGCCACTACGGACCATACCGGGGAAGGTGAAAACTTGAAGGTGAAAGGTGAGAGGGAGACCGACGCGGCAAAGGACAATTGTCAGACGGCTCAAACAACTGCCGACTTTGACGAGGAGGCCATCAAGTTGTTCCATCAGCCTGCCGCGAAGGAAGAAGAGACGGAAGCCGCAGAGCCCGCGTTCGACATCGACGACGAGTTTGCGCGTGTGAACGCCCGTGCCCAAGGCCTGGAGGGCGCTGAGCCACTTGCCCGGAGCGGCAATGACGATGTGACGTTCACCATCGAGGACACCTTCGGCGGCACTTCCGAGACGGAAGAGGAGCCCGAGGAAGAATCCGGGGAGCCGGAGGAGGAGATGGAGGAGATGGAGGAGGACGACTACCGCCGCCACTACGGCATCGACGAGCCCTACGACCCGCACCTGGACCTGGGCGACTATGTGATGCCCGAGACGGGACTGCTGGAAGACTGGGAGGTGTCGAACACCCGCGTGAGCAAGGAGGAGCTAATAGCCAACAAGGACCGCATCGTGCAGACCTTGAAGGACTACGGCATAGAGATTACCGACATCACCGCCACCCCGGGGCCGACGGTGACGCTGTACAAGATAAAGCCCGCCCCCGGCGTGCGCATCAGCAAAATCAAGAACCTGGAGGACGATATCGCCCTCTCGCTGGCGGCCCTCGGCATCCGCATCATCGCCCCCATCCCGGGCGAGAGCAACGTGGGTATCGAGGTGCCCAACGCCAAGCCCCAGATTGTGGCCATGAAGACCATGCTCGAGAGCGAGGCCTTCGAGAAGGCCAAGGAGAAGATGGAGTTGCCGATAGCCTTCGGCAAGACCATCGCAAACGAGTGCTTCGTGACCGACCTGGCCAAGATGCCTCACCTGCTGATGGCCGGTGCCACGGGCACGGGTAAGTCGGTCGGCCTGAACGCCGTGCTGGCGAGCCTGCTCTACACCAAGCACCCCAGCGAGCTGAAGCTGGTGCTGGTGGACCCGAAGAAGGTGGAGTTCAGCCTCTATTCGGCTCTCGACCGGCACTACCTGGCCAAGATGCCCGACGAGGACGAGGCGGTCATCACCGACGTGAAGAAGGTGGTGCGGACGCTGAACTCGCTCTGCATCGAGATGGACAGCCGCTACGACCTGCTAAAACAGGCCAAGGTGAGGAAAATCACCGAGTATAACGACAAGTTCTGCAAGCGGATGCTCAACCCCGAGC
>JAGCYV010000012.1 GCA_017960605.1 Bacteroidales bacterium
AAAATTTTCTAGCACGGCAGGCTAGGGAACGTAAACAAAAAAAGGCTAGGCCCCCGGCCTAGCCTTTTTTGTACATTATAATTCTTAATTCTTAATTATTCTCAATCCTATTGTCCTCGGGGGCGGCGATCCAGATGATGAGGTAGGCCCAGAAGCCGAGGCTGCCACAGAGAAGGGCGATGAGGAAGAGAATGCGAACCACCGTGGGATCGACATTGAGATACTTGGCCAAGCCGCCACACACGCCAGCGATGCGGCGGTCGGTGGTGCTACGGGTTAAACGACGATAGTTATCCATAAATCCAATTTTCAATTTTCAACTTTCACTTTTCACTTTTCAATTGTCAATTTTCAATTTTCAATTTAAATCTGCTGCATCACCTGCTGGGCCAGCTCGTTGGCGCGTGCCTCGGTGGCGGCTTCGCTGTAGATGCGGATGATGGGCTCCGTGTTGCTCTTGCGCAGGTGCACCCAGCCGTCGGCAAAGTCGATCTTCACCCCGTCGATGGTCGTCACCTTCTCCACGCCCGTGTCGGCCTTGTAGAAGGCGGCCACCTTGGCCAGCAGGGCATCCACGTCCATGTCGGGCGTCAGGTCCTTGCGGTTCTTCGAGATGATATACTCGGGATATCTTTTTTTCAGTTCGCTAACTTTTAGACCTTTTGACTCTTTGACTTTTTGACCCTCTTTTGCAAGCAGCGTCAGGAAGAGCGCCACGCCCACCAGCGCGTCGCGGCCGTAGTGCAGGGCGGGGTAGATCACGCCGCCGTTGCCTTCGCCGCCAATCACGGCGCCGCTCTCGCGCATCAGGGTCGTCACATTCACCTCGCCCACGGCGGCGGCGTTGTACTCGCAGCCCGCGTAGCGGCGCGTCACGTCGCGCAGCGCACGGCTGCTGCTGAGGTTGCTCACCGTGTTGCCCGGCGTGTGCTGCAGCACGTAGTCGGCCACCGACACCAGCGTATATTCCTCGCCGAACATCTCGCCCGTCTCGCACACCAGCGCCAGACGATCCACGTCGGGATCAACCACGATGCCCAGGTCGCAGCCGTTCTCGCGCACACAGTCGCTGATCTGCGTCAGGTTCTGCGGTATCGGCTCGGGGTTGTGGGCGAAATGGCCCGTAGGCTCGCAGTTCAGCTCCACCACCAGCTCCACGCCCAGACGGCGCAGCAGCCGCGGGATAGCCAGGCCGCCGGTCGAGTTCACGGCATCCACAGCCACCTTGAAGTTCGCCTTTTTGATCGCCTCCGCATCCACCAGCTCCAGGCCGAGCACGCGCTCAATGTGGCGGTCGATCCAGTCCTCCTCCACCGTCACCTGACCCAGCTCATCGACCTCGGCGTAGTTGATGTCCGGCGATTCTGCTAAACGCAGAACCTCTTTCCCTTCGGCGTCGCTGATGAATTCGCCCTTGCTGTTCAGCAGCTTCAAGGCGTTCCAGTGTTTGGGGTTGTGGCTGGCGGTGATGATGATGCCGCCGTCGCAGTGGCCGTCGATCACCGTCATCTCGGTTGTCGGGGTGGTGCTCAGGCCTGTCTCCAGCACATCCACGCCCATGCCCTGCAGGGTGCCCACCACCAGGCGATCCACCATGGCGCCGCTCAGGCGTGCGTCGCGTCCCACAGCAATCTTGAGTCTTCGAGACTTCGAGTCATCGAGACTTCGAGTGCTCTTTGACTCTTCGACTTTTTGACTCTTCGACTTCAGAAAAGTGGCGAATGCCGAGGTGAATTTCACTACGTCGATGGGGGTCAGACCCTCACCCGCCGGGCCGCCGATGGTGCCGCGGATACCGGAAATAGATTTGATAAGACTCATAGTATCTAATTTTTTTATTTTTATTCTTTGGCTAAGGTAACGCCGGTTGCGTCGGAATATTGTGCAGGCGGGACAAAAGGACGCCAGCCTCCCGCCACGAACCTCAGTCCGTCCAGCATGGCCTCATCCACGGCACGGCGTTTCTTCTCGTTCTCGCAGCGGTTGCTCTTGATGGACGGCTCGAAGCGGCTGCCGTCGCCCCGCAGGAACACCCCGCAGAGGGTCTGCCACTTGTAGCGCCGGCCGCCCGAGCAGTAAATCAGCTCCATCTGCCAGAGGCTATCGACCAGGTAGTTCAGTGCGTCGCCCTCGCCCGTCCAGCGCACCCACGGCGCGCGACTGCTGCGCTCCGAGGCGTTGAGCGCCAACCCCAGACCACGCCGCAAGGCGGCCTGCTGCTCGGCCTCGCGGCTCAGAAAACCGCAGGCCGCCAGCCGCTCGATACCGTCGCGCACCACCTCCACCGGCACTCCCTGACGCTCACCGAGCCACTCAAACTGCCGTTCCGCCAAGGCCGACTGAGGCCTGCGACGCCCGTCGGCGGCTATCGCCGAATCAACGCCGGCGCCCACCACCGCCTCCACCGCCTGCTCACGCTCCATCAGGGCCTTCATCCGCTCGGCGGCCCCTATGCACTGCTCCATCCACGCCGGCTCGGGCCACTGCCTCTCCACGTGCAGCCATTCGCGCGCCTGCTCGGCCGCCGTCAGGCCGTGCTCCGTCATCAGACGCTGGACCTCAGCCACATCGGCCTGCGTCTCGACACCGCAACATCGTATTTGGAAAGGTTTCACGGGTGTTCAGTCAATCCTCATTTGTTGTCATCTTCCATTTCGGACCATCCATCTCATCATCAGACTGCAAAGATACGAACATTTTTGATTTTAACAAAAAGTTTTCGCGCAATTGCCGCAAAACTCTCGCTGCCCTACGCTCCCCGCACGCCCGGAAACCCCTTTCCCAACCCTCTGGAAACGATTGTAAAATGCTGAATCTTCACAAGATAAGCAACGTACTTTTGCGTCGTCAAACCTTTTAAAACAAAAAACAAAATGACGATCGAAGAATTACGTGAAATCCTGCACCGCCTCCACCTCGACGGCGATGCGCGCCCGCAACTGATCTACCTCTTCTATCAGACCGACGACGGGCTAGTGAACAATCTCACCATCAGCCTCCGCAGCGCGCGGCAGCGCAACCGGCGCCCCATGACGCAGCAGCAGCTGGCCGGCCTCATGGAGCAGTACCCCGACGCGTCGGGCGGCAAGCTGCTGGCAGTGGAGCACCCCACCGAGGGCCTCACTCGCTGGATTGACGCCACCGACGTGTGCCAGCGTCTGCACACCAGCCGACAGACCCTCCGCCGGTGGGTCGCCCGCGGACTGCTGCACCCCTCCACCATGGGCCGGCGCCAGTACTTCGACCCCGCCGAAGTCGAAGCCCTCCTGCGCTCCAACATCTTGCAGGACAACGGCCGTGCCGATCTCACTGGTCCGTAACCGCCTGATACTAAGCCTTGAATCCGTCATGACCTAGTATTGACCTAGTATTGACCTAGTATTGACTATATAGAAAGTACTAGGTCATTGCCTAAGAAAGTGGGTAGTTAATAGTGACTAGTGATTAGTGAATAGTGATTAGTGAATAGTGGATACAGGGTGCCGAAGATATCATAAAAAATGTTAAATTTTACTTTCGGTGTCACATTTCCGAAAAAAATCCGTCTTTTATTTACAACAAAGCCCGAAATATGCCCTCGTCGGAAAAGAGTAAAATTGACCGTTACGATCACCTGCTGCGACATAATAGCCGTAGCATCAACCTGTTCTGCTATCTCGAAGCCCGCAATCCAGAAGACGGGCGCGACTTGCGGCAGGAGGTGCTGACGGCGTTGTGGGAGGGTTTGGAAAACCTGAAGTCCGACGCAGGGTCATGGCAGGAGGCGGCATGGGTGCGGCGGGTGATGATACGGATTGGCATCGACCGTGACAGACAGCGGAAGAGTCTGCGTCGCGAAGGACATACTGTGTCGCTCGACTGTGTGCCCGAGCCTCGGCAGGAGGAGAACGCTGTCGAGGGGCTGCTTGAAGAACTGGCATCTTACCTCGCCCCCGAGGAGCGGCAGCTGCTCGAGGAGAATCTGGCGGGTTACAGTGCCGCCGAGCTGGCCTGTGTGCACGGCATGTCGGCAGACGGCATCCGGCAGCGGATGCACCGCATCATGAAGAAAATGAGAACCCTATATAACAAACTTTATGGAAGAAAATCAGAATAGAACCGCGGAGAATGCGGACGAACTCATCGACCGTCTGCTTGCGGAGGGATACCGCCGGGGACTGGAACGCCGCATGGAGGAGGATTTTCTCCGCCACTACCGCCGTAACAGGATACTCTTGGCTGTTCAGATAGTGGTTTTGTTGGCTGTCGTGGCACTGGCGGGCTATTTGATGGCACCGTCGGGGGCGTGGGGTGCCATCGACGGATGGGCGAGCCGCGAGGCCGCCGTGGAGGCTGTCGATCAAATATTCCTTGCCCTATGACACGTCGTATGTTAGTCATCTTGGGGCTGTGTCTGCTGGCCGCCCTGCTGTCGGCCACGGCCAAGATGGTGCCCCACGAGCTGCCGGCCGGCCGCTGCGGCGAGCTGTACCGGCGCTATGCGGGCCGGCCCGGCATCGAGGCCGCCTACCTGCGCGACTACCGCCTCAACGACAGCGTGAGCGTGGCCGTCACCCTCTTCCGCGCCACCGACTCCGCCGCCTGGCAGCAGCTCTGCTCCGACTTCGCCATCTACCTGCCCGAAGAGTTGAGAGGATTGAAAACCTATTTCTTCAGGGCGAGAGGAACAAACAGATACGGGGAAGACATGCCCGACAGCATTATCGACATACTGGAAAAGACAGCCCTGTCATACTCCTATTCCAAACAAGAAGTCATGGTTCTCTACACCACTTCCGAGGAACAAGACTTAAGCTATTTGCGGAAACTCGCAGACGATGTCAAACCCAAACATTATAAAGAACCTGTTATATGAAGAAAAAAGTAATTACGGTGGCAATGTTTGCATTGCTCGGAACCCTGGCCGTCGGCTGCCAGAAAGAGAACATCATCCCCGAAACCGTCACGGCTACCGATACAGCCAACCTTTACATCGTCAAATACTCGGTGGATGGTGTCAAAGGACATGCCCATTTCAAGACCGAGGAAGAACAACGTGCTTTCCTTCATAAACTTGTTGCACTGGCGAGAGAAGGACATGTTGTTCAATTATACAGCAATACCACAACGACATCTCTGTCCAAAGAAACCGTCACGTACAGCACCCCTATTGAAACAGATGCTGTTAATTGGGCAAATAAGATGATGAATGATGGATACACTGTTACAATTACTTTTGATGAAGACAAAGAAGTGTATATCTGCATCGCCTACAGGCCCTGACAGATACACCGATTAAAAGATTGGATTCAAATTTATTTCGTATCTTTGCAAAAAGAAACTGGATGGAAAACACATAATCTTGACCATATGAAAAAGACAGCTTTATTCTTGGTTTCGGTGCTGCTGGTGCTGGGCGGTGCGGCAGGACAGAATGGAAATTCGACGGGGCGGTTCGAGTGGGTGCGGGGGTATGCGCCGGGGGAACATGTCAGCATCGTGGGGTCGGTGACGGACAGCCTGGGGAACCTCTACATCCTGGGTTCTTTCAACTTCGAAAGCCGGTGGGAGAACGGGGAACTGATCATGCCCATCACGCCGCACAACGGGGCACAGAATGGAGTCAATACGTTGATAGCCAAGATTTCGCCCGAGGGCGAGATGGTGTGGAAGAAAGTGATTCACGGGAACTACTGTCCGAGCCAGCCGCACGACATCAAGGCATTGGGCGACACGGCATTTGCCTGCCTGGTCACCATGCCGCTGGCTACTATAAATCATTATCTGTACTATCTCGATACTTTGATTGAGACCAGTATGGATCAAAACTTGCCTCTGGCAGATCAAATCTGGCCTAATTATCCTATGAATGCAAAGTATGATGCTACCCCTATGTGTTTGGCCTTGATCACCTTTGACTTCAACGGCAATGTGCAGGATCAGCATTTCTTACAGATGAGCTATCTGGACCGTGACGGGATGGATATTGCCAATCCTCCCAATTCCTTGTATGGTCCCGAGTCTTGGTTGAAAAAAGAGACTTGCAGATATCCCTCATTTGCTATAGATAACGAAGGAAATATATACATTAGCCGATGGGTGTATGACGTCGAGTCGGGAGGTCCAGGGGTGTATTATTCGGCAGCTGACGGGTCCATTAGTGCTGTCAAGTTTTGGTGCGACCATCGTTTAGTAGGTGTGGTACCTTCTGATAGTATTCTGCAAGCAAGTCCCCAATTGCTCAAGTTCGCTCAACATTTTGATACTCTTTTGGAGAGTCGGTATGTTTTTCAATCCATAATACCTTCATTTGACGGTACGGCTTTCTCAAAAATTAAGACGGATAATGAAAACAACTTGTATGTATATGGGACGTTACGGGATCTGGATAGCAGTCTCATGTTGATAGATACTGTTCGCAACATGTACATAAATAAAACACCTGCAAATGTTGAAAAAGGCTTTTTGGTTAAATTCGACTCATTGTTTTTATTTAAAAATGTTATTTCCTTGATTGATAGCATTATTCCATCCAACTATTCAGTCTCAAACACGGCTTTTAATGACATCTCGTTTGATTACGACAGCAACTTGATGTTTTTGTGCGCAGCTACAGGTCGAGGAGCTTTGGGAGATACCACATCCTTTTATTCTATTTTAACATATCAAGGAATACCTTTGAATCGGTTAAAAAACGATGCGTTTGTCATGTCGTTTCACTTAGAAGATTCCTTGCACTTATACACTTATGGACGTGTGGCATCTAAGATGGGTTCGAGTGTATTGTTCTCAGCTCTTCTTGAGCAGAACCGTATTGTTTGCCAAAATAACCGTGTTATTATCCAGGCTGAAGCTACGGGGGGATTCCGGTTTCCCGGCCACACAGTTAATTTCCCACGAATATACGATGCCAGTTTGGGATTTGTGATTTTTGACTATCAGGGGAATGTCATCGGCGGAGACTCTTATTCTGCATATGACCCAGCTAATATATCGGGTCCATTGGCAATTCGCGACAGTATTTTGTATTTATGCAACAGAATATCAGGCGAAACTACCTTCGGAGACATCCATGTACCCTCTAGAGGAGACTATTTCGCCTGTATCGCCAAATATGTGGATACGGCTTTCATGACGCCGTATGTGGCACCCACGCCGGGCCCCGGGCCGGAAGGGATCTCCGAAGCCGACACCCTCGCCATCAACAGCTACCCCAACCCCGTCCGTGACATGCTGCATATCGCCATCGACGACATGGTCATCCACGCCACAGCCATATCCCTCACGGGCGTCAGGAGACAGGTGCCTGCCAAGGGGAACACCCTCGACCTGGAGGCCCTGCAGCCGGGTGTCTATATCCTGGAGATCGCCACCATGAACCGCAAGTACCACCATAAAATCATCAAGTTATGAAAAAGTTATTATTTATTATCTGTGCGCTGCTGACACTCGCCGGTGTCCGTGCACAGGACACCTGCCACATCACCATCACGGGCAGCTTCGACCCGGAATGCCAGTACGACTTCAAGCAGCTGCCGGTCGAGGAATACCCCGACATCCTGATAGCCTGCCAGAATTCCACGGTCACCTACACGGCCCATGCCGATGTGGGGACCGCCACCGTGGCTTCCTACACCTGGGAGGTCTATGGCGACGTGTCGCACACAGCCACGGGCAACCAGGTGACCGTCAGCTGGGACAACGGCAGCTGGGGCCTGGTGACGGTGACGGTGACCACCGCCACGGGCGAGACCTGCACCGGGTCGTCCTACGTGGGGCTGATCGAGACCCCGACGGTGGCGGCCGCCACGGTGCCGGCCTACACCATCGACGGAAACGGCGACAAGGTCATCCGCGTGTGCCGCCACGGGCGGGTGGAGTTCCTCGACCAGTCCGACGCCCACGGCAGCGACATCGCGGGCTACCTGTGGGAGAGCAAACAGAGAGGGACCTCCACGATCCCCCACTATGTCATCGAGGACGTGACGATGGACGACCAGGTGGTCCACCGCGTCTATAACAACTGCGGCTGCTACGACGAGGAGACCTACCTGATCGAGGTCCTCGAGGGGGAGCCGCTGGAGCTGGACTGCTACGGCACGGTGTGCGAGGGGGCGGTGGTGAGCTACAAGGCCCTCCATCCCGGATGCGACGACTATGTGTGGCATGTGGAGGGCGGCACGCTGGTGGCTGGGCAGTACAGCGACAGGCCCACCGTGCAGTGGGACCGCCCGCAGGGCGGCTACGGCGTGCTGAGCCTCGACGGGGTGCGCTGCGGCGTGGAGGTCTGCCCGGCGATGATGAGCGTGCGGGTGCCCGTCATCGAGGACAGCCTCGACATCGAGGGGCCGCAGAGCGTCTGCCTCGGCGAGTCGGCGCTCTACCGCCTGCCGCTCTTCGGCTCGACGGAATACACATGGAGTATCACGCCGGCCGCGCCGGAGCAGGGGCTCTATGCCCACGGCAACGAGATGCGCTACACCTTCAACCATGCCGGCACCTATCATATCACCGTCACCTACCGGTGCGACTTCCTCGACTGCGGCCCCTACAGCACGCGGGAGCTGGAGGTCACCGTGCGGCCCCGGCTGGAGATAGAGGGACACGACCGCCTCTGCGCGGGCAACGCCTGCAGCCTCGCCACCGGGCCTGCGGTGCCGGCCACCTGGCAGGCCTACGACCTGGGCACCGGCCAGCCGGTGGGCACCGCCGTGAACGGCATGTTTTACACAGAGACCTTCACCCAGCCGGGGCGTTACCTGGTGACGGCTGAGCATCCTGCCTACTGCGGTCCGGCCACCTTCGTGCTCGACGTGCTGTCGCCGCCGCCGGCCCCCACGGTGGCGGAGATGGACCCCGGCAACCGGCACACGGCCTGCCCCTATGGCGGCATCGGCCTGAGCGGGACGCCGTCGCAGCCCCACTACCTGCTGGTCTGGGCGCCGGCCTGCAGCACGGCCACGCCGCCGCTCTACACGGGCGACAGCGTGAACATCGGCTACGGGGCGACGGTCTGCAATGTGGCGGTCTATCACTACGACGTGCTGCTGCAATGCCAGTCGGCGGCGGCCTATGTGCACACCGTGACGGCCCTGGTCCCCGAGCCGACCACCCTGCCGACGAGCATCACCGTGTGCCCCAACAGCCTGGTCAGCCTCCACGGCATGGTGCCCGACCAGCGGGCCGACGGCATGCTGTACGAGTGGAAGATACAGCCCACGATGCAGCACTGCGCCTCGGTGACGGGCAGCCACCAGGCGCCGGATGTCGATCTGCTGATCAACAAACTCAGCGCCACGACGGCCTACACCTTCTATGTGGAACTCACAAGAAGCTACTGCAACGGGGCGTCGAGCACCCACCGCATCGACATCACGGTGAACCCCAATCTGGTCTCCAGCTGCACCATCACGGGAGACAACCCTGTGTGCGAGGGTACATCGCACACCTATTCGTGCACGGGGTGCCCCGACGCCACCTACTCCTTCCCCGAGGCGGGGACCCACTATGTCACCTTTTACTGCAACCCCTACGACTACTGCGACAACCGCAACCTCTACACCCCTGCGAGCATGGCGGTGACGGTGTGGCCGAAGCCCGAGGTGTCCATCGAGTATGACGCCAGTTTCCTCGGCACCCTGACGGCAAACGCCACAGGGACGGGGCCCTTCACGTATGACTGGTATTACCGGAGCCTCGCCCTGGGCTCGCAGTGGGTATATGTAGGCAGCACTGCCGTCATTCAAGACTATGGGGCGGGCTATTACCGATGCACGGTGACCGACGGCCACGGCTGCACCGACGAGGCCACCTACTACCACAACCCGTCGCTGATACCGTGCAGCACCATGAACTTGACTGCCGGCAGCTACGACTACTGCTACCACAGCATCCAGGTGACTTCGCCCTACAGCACACGGAACGTGACCTGGACGGTGGAAGGGGGCGACTACTCGATAGTGACATCCGGGACCAACAACCACATCGCCACCGTCACGGTAATGGACAACGGCCCATACACCGTCTGCGCCAAGACCCGCGAGGCAGTTCCCGGCTCGCAGGCGATAACCTGCTATAAAGGGTGCTACACCTTCACCCCCGACTTCGTGGGGGACTTCCTGTTCACCACCAAATGCGACACTATCGTCATTTCCAACTACTCCATATACCAGAACGCGAACATCCATGTGCATATGTCCGTCTATATCGGGAACAATTATATCGAGACGATAAACTTTCCCGTGTCGCAGGAGGTCTATAAATACGTCACGCCGTCAAACGGGACCTATTACTTCTATCTGACCCAATACGGAAACATCACTTTTCCCCAGCCTTGTCCGATGGGAAGCGCCACCGTCAACCTGCCGTCCAACCGCTCCGTCAGCATCTCCACCGATAACAACAACGCCCCCGCCGCCACCTGCGACAACACCCCCATCCGGCTTACCGCCACGCTGAACTACACGGGTGCCAGCATCCTCCACTCTACATGGAGTTTCGGGGATGGAAGTTCTTACACGACAGAAGGTGGCAGTGTTTTCCATACGTTTTCAACTGGAACCAAAAATGTTTCAGTAACAATTACTGATAGCCGAGGATGTACCCTAACTTCTACACCTACATTTAATATCAGTTCATATAGCGATGTGTTAACGACAGGAATACTTCAACAGGTACTACCTGAGGTTTGCCCCCATCAGTATGAAGAAATTCGTTTTTCGGTTAATAACAACGATAATCATTATACGTGGGACGCACCGTTAACAGGAAATGCTTTCAATAATTATGTCAGTGAGCCGGATATTTACCGCGTCAGTGTGGTGAATGACTATTTCTGCCAGAAACAAGGGGCTCTCCCTGTGTCATTCCTGCCTTGCCCGACGGCGCGCATCCACGCCGAGCGCTACAGCTGCTGCGAGGGCGAGCCACTGCCGCTCTACGGCTCGCTGGCGCCCAAGCAGAACATCTCGTACATGTGGGATATCACAGGTACGGGATACCACGAGACCTTCAACACCCCCGACATCGTCTTCACGCCCCCGACCGCGGGCACCTATGCCGTCACGCTGACCGTCACGGACGGAATCTATGGCTGCTCCTCCACCACGCAGGCCACGGTGACCGCCGTGGCCAAGCCCGCGGCGCCGACCCTCTACTTCCCGGGCGACTCGTGCATCAGCGGCGCCCCCGTGAGGGTGGCGGCCACGGCGGCGAGCTACAGCGGCGAGCTGCACTGGAGCAACGGCGGGACAGGGGCCACGGCACAATACTTCACCCCGGGCAACGCCACGGCCTACTACTACGACCCCGCCATCGGGTGCGCCTCGCAGACGGGCGCCATCCTCATCCACCGCCAGCCCGACTTCGACGCCCTGCTGACGGGATGCTACGAGAAATGCCAGTCCTTCCTCGCCGGCTACCAGCTGCCCGTCTATTGCCTCACGCCCAACCGCATCGGGTGGCAGTGGTACATGGGCGCCGGCATATTGGCCTCGGCGACCAGCGCCTACATGCCGCTGTCGCTGCCGCTGGTGCGTCCCGACACCTACCGTCTGGAGGTGGATTACCAGAACGGCGGCTGCCACGCCGTGTCGCCCAATCTGACCATCCGCGACAAGCAGGTGTGCGACTGCGACAGCATCCGGGTCGAGGTTCAGGATGTCTCCATCCATGTTATTGACTGCGAGGTGTATTACAATATAACCCTCGATGTCTGCAACGACAACACCAACAATGACTTCTGCATCGACGACGTGCTGGTGCTTTCGGACGACCATAACGTGACCATCGACAATGTGAACTATACCGGCTCCACTGTCCATGCAAACGGATGCGAGACGGTCTATCTGGACCTCAGAGTGACGGGCCTGATACCCACCGACGTGCTGCTGCGGATAGTGGATGAGAGCTGCCTGGACTGCACCAAGGACTTCAGCGTCGGGCTGACATGGGATGTGAACTGCGAGAAAGAGCTGCACGATGGCTATCTGGAGCCCGACATGGAACTCTCCAACGAGGCGGCGGTCTATTGCACGTTCGAGTGCGGTCTGGAACCCGGTTGCGTGCCGCTGGCCGTGTGGTCCGAAGCAACAAGACCGTTATGCAGAGCAGCCATTTCGACCCGTGGGGCAATCGCATGAGCGCTTCCGACTGGACAAGCGGACAAAGCGGCACCGACTTTTCGTTCCACCGCGGGTTTACGGGCCATGAGCATTACGACCGCTTCGGTATCATCAACATGAACGCCCGCCTCTATGACCCTGTTATCGGCCGCTTCTTCTCGCCCGACCCGCAGGTGCAGAATCCCTTCTCCACCCAGGGCCTCAACCGCTACTCCTACTGCGGCAACAACCCGGTGATGTACTCTGACCCCGACGGGGAATTCGCCCTGTTGCTTTCGCTAGCCATGACCTATGCCACCATCGTCGGCGGCATCAATCTGGGAATCCATATTTCGCAGGGGGATGTGCACAATGCGGGACAGGCCATAGGCTATATGGGTCAAGGGGTTGTGGCAGGTGTCACCCTTGGTTTCATGCAGTGTGCCGGCCTGTACGCGATGACCACACCGCTGGCACCTCTTTATGCCGGTGCCGGGACTGCGAACATCATTACCACAGTGGCCGGCATGTTCGGGGATACGGAGAATGCGTGGCGTATCTTTTGCGGCAATTTCTATTTTGACGAGAACATGGCCCACGGATTCAGTCAGGCGATCACTCGGTTCACCACCGAAATGCTGCAATCGTGGGCCGGTTACAATTTCACCCAGATTCGCAATGCTTCCAGCCATGTGGACCGGGTGGATTATTTGGGTGGTGCAACATTCGCTACAGATGAATTTAATGGCAATAAAGACGAGGGGAGTTGGGGAATTAGCATTGGCCATAATGTAAATATCAGTCTTATCGGAGAAATAAACACGAATTTTCGTGATTTTGTTTCAAACGACCAGTTGTATATGCATGAATACGGCCACACCATTCAAAGTCAACTTTACGGGTCTTCGTATCTTTTTGCAATTGGTATTCCCAGTCTGATTAGTGCGGCCCGTAGCCAAGAAATTCCCAACGACCCAATAAATGCCTATACTCATGATTATTTCGTTACCGAATATTGGGCAAACAGGTGGGCTGCCTGGTATTTCAATACATTTTATGATTATACATGGCATGAGTTTTGGAGAGGTAATGCCTATCCATTAAACATCCTTAACAAATAAAAAAAATATAAAATATGAAAAAATACATTATCATTCTTGTGGGTCTTTTTTTTAGTTTTTCTTTGACAAGTTGTGAGAAAAGTTTGAATTATCTATTTGGTAAAGGAAGTTTTGTTTTCAAAAACAATGCACAATATGACATCATGTTTTACTCGCCACTTATCAAACCCCACACCAATGACCCCAATGAAAATATCATCTATCCGGACACTTCTCTATGTCCTCAAATGCCATCCAAGATGTTTGTAATTCATTCTCGGGAAGAAGGTTACTATAATGGATATCGAGGCAAAGATACAAGGGAAGATATTTGGCCTTACAACGACACCATTTCATTATTTGTTTTTAATGCAGATTCTGTTTCAAAATATGGTTGGGATCCCACTAAAGAGGAGTTGGTTTTATTGCAAAGATATGACGTTGTCTTTGGTGAAATAACCGGCTATGGCAAACAACCAACTTTCCCTCCCACTGAAGCGATGCGGAACATCAAGATGTGGCCGCCTTACGGGACGTATGACGTCAACGGGTACAGAATAGAATAGCCCTTTCTGTTGATCGGAAACGAGTGTGAGCCTATGGTGACAAATGCTACCATAGGCTTACTTATGCTTACTTGAGGGAACGATTTGGGCCTTTCGGCGAAAAAGGCCTTATATTGCATGGTGTCCAGTCGCGACCAAGGGACACCAAACAAAAATCGTTAAACCTCAAAAAAAGAAAGGAACAAAAAAAAATGGCAAAAAACATCTACAACAACGAGACCTTCCTCAGCGGAAGAATCGGAAAACTGGTTTATCGCACCGTGCGCGGCAAACAGGTGGTATCGTCCTACTCGAAGCCCCGCGACCCGCAAACCCGCGACCAGCAACTTGTGCGCAGCCGCTACGCCCTGCTTGGCAGAATTGCGAGCTTCTGCAAATATGTGACCCGTGTGGGATTCCACTCGGAGGCTCAGCAAACCCGCTCGCATGCCCTGGCCCGTTTCATGAAGGCCAACTGGCCCAACATCTCCGGCAGCACCCCCGCCGACCTGCAGGTGAACTGGGACGACCTGGTGGTGGCCAAGGGTAGCAACAGGCGCATCACCCTCGACAGCGACCACATCGACCAGACCTCCGTCCCCGGCACCATCAGCGTCGCCGTGCAGGAACGCGGCATCGTCAGCGGCAACTACAACGCCAAGGACAAGTGCTACCTGGTGGCGGTGTGCCCCGAGGTGGAGGACGCCTGCATCAGCGACCCCGTGGTGCGCGACGAGGCCACCGAGCTGGCGGTGACACCCCCGGGCTGGTGGAGCGGACACAAGGTGTATCTCTACTGCTTCACCACCGCGCCCGACAACAGCGAGGCCTCCGAAAGCATGGCGGTGGGGAAGATTGACTTTGTGATTGAATAGTTGATAGGTTGATATGTTGATACGTTGATATGTTGATACGTTGATTCCACTAATCACAGATCACTGGTCACTATTGACTTCGTCTTCGCCTCTTCATTTCGGCAAAGAAAGCAAGCTTTCTCTGCGCTCAACTTTCGAGGCTCCCACAGGTCACATGTCACTGAAAAAGGACGCAGGGATTTCCCGGCGTCCTTTTCTTACTTTTCCCGCTGCAAGAACAACAAAACGCCGCAAGGCGACTAATGACTGCTGGTAATGAAATATTTTTTTTCGGATTCAAAAAAATGCAAAAAAATAGTTGCAGATTAAACTTTTATTTGTATTTTTGCAGTGTAAAAGTTTAAAATAAAACTATTATGGAGGATGTTTATGTGCTTGCAGATGAGGTGATTCTGCGCAAAATAGGAGAACGCCTGAAAGCGGCAAGGTTGAAGCAAAACATCACGCAACAGCGTTTGGCAGAGGATTCGGGCGTCTCTCTCTCGTCGGTGAAAAAGATTGAAAACGGAGAAATCCGTTCGATGGATTCTTTTGTGAGGATACTTCGTACATTAGGCAAACTGGAGGTGTTGCAACCCTTGGTGGAAGAAGAACAATTGAGTCCGAGTGAGTATTTTGAACTTGCTCAAAGAACGGACTTAAAGCAACGCAAACGTGCGGCATCGAAAAGAAAAGGAACTCCGAAAGAAAACATAATAAAGGAGGAGACATTATGGTAGATGTGGCTCGTGTGAATATGTTTGGAATGCCTGTGGGCACGTTTCGATGGGACGAACGCTATCAGGTGGTTCAGTTCGAGTATGACAGAACTTTTGTGGGGCGGGGATTGGAACCGTCGCCGCTGATGATGCCTGTGCGAGAGGGGCGCGTCTATTCGTTTGCCGGGTTGAATCGTGATACCTACAGCGGTTTGCCGGGTATGCTGGCGGACTCGCTCCCAGACACCTATGGCCGAGCGCTGTTCGACCGCTGGTTGGCACTGACGGGACGCACGAGCAGCAATCCTGTAGAGACATTGTGTTTCTTGGGCAAACGCTGTATGGGCGCGTTGGAATTTGAACCGGCCATAGAAGCTGGTTATGACCCCAATCAACGCTTTGAAATCAATTCGTTGGTGGATGTCGCCAGGGAGGCATTGGCGAAAAAGAGTTCGTTCGGGGTAAATCTGAACGACGATTCGCGGACGGCGATAGCGGAAATACTTCGGTTGGGCACATCGGCCGGTGGGCAACGGGCGAAGGCTATCATCGCCTATAACAAGGCGACTGGCGAAGTCCGATCGGGCCAAGTGGATGCCCCTGCCGGCTTCGGGTATTATCTGATTAAACTGGACGGCGTGTCGTCGCAAGCCGGATTCCGCGAAACGGAGAACTACGGACGGTTGGAGTACTCATTCTATCGGCTGGCCATAGCCTGCGGCATCCAGATGACGGAATGTACACTGCTGGAGGAGAACGGAAGGGCTCATTTTATGACGCGGCGCTTTGACCGGGAGGAAGGACGAAAGGTACATATGCAGACGCTCTGTGGCTTGGCTCACTACGATTTCCGACTGTTGCGGGCCTATTCTTACGAGCAGGCATTCGGTGTGATGCGAGCCCTGAGGCTTCCCTATTCAGATGCACAGGAACTGTTCCGACGCATAGTGTTCAACGTGGTAGTGCGCAACCAAGACGACCATACAAAAAACATCTCGTTTCTGATGGACGAAGAGGGTCGCTGGCGACTCTCGCCGGCCTACGATATGGGCTATGCTTACAATCCTCAGGGTGGATGGACGGCGATGCACCAGATGTCGGTAAACGGCAAGTTTGACGACATCACCCGGGCCGACCTGCTCGCATTAGCGGCAGCTAACAATATCAAAAGTGCAGCGGCGATAATTGAAGAGGTCCGCGAGACAGCATCCCGTTGGCCTGAGATGGCTCGCGAGGCGGACGTGCCCGAAGAAATGATTGATTTGATTGTGCCCAATATGATATTGAGTTTGTGATAGCTTGCTTGTGCTTACCTACAGTAAATGAAATATTTTTTTCCGGATTCAAAAAAAGTTGTATCTTTGCAGTTTGAAAACAAACCCAACGATGGATTATGACATTCCTGAATCGATTCCACAAGGAGGTGACGGAGCGCAAGAAGCGGAAAATCGCCGCATCGCGGAAATCGCCGATGAACTCGGCCGACTTTGCCGAGTATATGAAACGCAACTTGGCACTGGCCAAGCTGATGTGACTCCGGTCGAGGCCGAGCAGCGGGCAGCTGAACAAATGGCAAAATCCAGGGGATTCTGGATTCCGATGATGGATGTTTTCCGTCTTGGTGTCCCCGGCCCCAGCGGGCACGAAAACGACACCTACGTCGCAGAACAGGGTGTTTACAAGGTGAACAACCTACTCAACAACGAGGGAAGCATTGTGTCGTTGCTCCATAAAATTTTGCTTCATAATGCCATCTTCCCCGATACGGCATATTCGTTTCGTGGTTTCGCGGGTTTCGACGGACGTACTGTTCAACCGGTTCTCTATCAGCCTCGAGTGGCTGATGCACATCCCGCCAGCCAGATCATGATAGACACCTATATGGCCGCCCTTGGGTTTGAAAAACTGTCGGAAGAAGGACGTTTCTCCAACGGCGAGTATGAGGCATGGGACCTCCTTCCACGCAATGTGCTGGTCGATAAGGACGGCGATGTCTTTGTCGTCGATGCCGAGATAAAACGAGTGCTACAATAACCAAAGTGCTTTCTTCCCGGACGCGCCCTGTCGTCTATAGGTGACGTGCAGGTCAGGAAATGAAATATTTTTTTCCGGATTCAAAAAAAGTTGTATCTTTGCAATTCGATTTGTAATCAAATTTTATTAACAAACATCTAAAAAACAAGCAATTATGCCAGCAAGAATTAGACTTCAGCGTCATGGCAAGAAGAATCAACCCTTCTACCACATCGTTGTTGCGGATGGTCGTGCACCTCGCGATGGAAAATTTATCGAGAAGCTTGGCACCTACAATCCGCTGACCAACCCCGCCACCATTGAGCTCAATTTCGACAGTGCTGTCAATTGGATCAAGAACGGCGCCCAACCGAGCGACACCGTCCGTCGCATATTGTCCTACAAGGGCGTCCTGCTCCGCCGCCACCTCCAGATCGGCGTCGAGAAGGGTGCCATCAGCCAGGAAGTCGCCGATGTGCGCTTCAACGAGTGGCTGCAGGCCAAAGAGGCCAAGATCAACAGCAAGAAGAGCGACGTAGAGAACGAGGTCCGCAACACCCGCAAGGCCCGTCTCGAGGCTGAGAAGAAAGCCAACGAGACCAAGGCTGCCGCCGTGGCCGCCAAGCGTCAGGCTGCCGCCGAGGCCGAGGCCGCTGCCAAAGCCGCTGCCGAAGCCGCCGAGAACGGCGAGGCTCCCGCCGCCGAAGCTGAAGAAGCTCCCGCCGAGGCTTAACCAAAGCGAAAATCGAAAACTGGAAAGGTGAAACGGTTTGTCCCTGACGACTGTTTCACCTTTCGATATAATTTTCCTGCCTGACCTTTGGTCACGGCCTTGTGGTAAGCCTGCGAGCACCGCTGAATAAATCAAATGTAGCGAGTCAGCACCGATTAATAAAAATAATTAGCGAAAAACTTTCAATTTTCAACTTTCAATTTTCAATTTATGAAAATCGCCGATTGCTACTGTCTGGGACGCATCACCAAGCCCTGGGGCGTGAAGGGACAGCTGGTGTTGTTTCTCGACGTGGACACCCCCGAGGATTACCTGGAGCTCGACTCGGCCTTCGTGGAGGTGAAGGGACAGCTGGTGCCCCATTTCTTCCACATCGACCAGCTGAACGGCAACAAGGCGGTGGCCACCTTCGAGGAAATGACCCCCGAGCAGGCGCTGTCGCTGGTGGGGCACGAGCTCTACCTGCCGCTCGACCTGCTGCCCAAACTGGAGGGCAACAAGTTCTACTTCCACGAGGTGATAGGGTTCCGTGTGGTGGATGAGGTGCACGGCGACATCGGCACCCTGGAACAGGTGATCGAATACCCCGCCCAACCGCTGTTCCAAGTGATGAAAAACGGTGTGGAAATACTCATTCCGGTCATCGACCCGGTGATAAAAAAGGTCGATAGAAAGTTAAAAACCATCTTTATCGAAGCGCCTAACGGACTGATTGACTTGTATCTCGGAGAATCTAACAAGGGGTGTTGAAATATTTTTTGCTGATGTGTCAGAAATAGTATATACTTTTGCACTTAAAAGAAAGGATTGTCATGGAGAAGAAAAAAGTCACCCCTGTAGCGAATAAGAAGGCCCCTGCCGCCCCCAAGACGAAAGCCGCTGCCGCTTCAAAGACGAAAGTCGCTGCCGCTTCAAAGACGAAAGCCGCTGCCGCTTCAAAGACGAAAGCCGCTGCCGCCTCGAAGGTGAAAGCCACCGTCAAGACTGTCGCCGTCAAGGCCAAAGCCAAAGTGGCCTCGAAGCCGAAGGCTCCCGCCGTGGAGAAGAACAAATATTCCCCCGAAGAGCTTCAGGAGTTCAAGGAGCTGATACTCTCCAAAATCGCCAAGGCTGAGAAGGACCTGGATATGCTGCAGCAGGCTGTGGCCGGCAGCGAGAACGACGTGAGCGACACCGCCCCCACCTTCAAGACCTTGGAGGAGGGGAGCAATGTGCTGCTGAAAGAGGAGAACCAGAAGCTGGCCGCCCGTCAGCAGAAGTTCATCCGCGACCTGCGCGCCGCCCTGATCCGCATCGAGAACGGCACCTACGGCATCTGTCAGGCCACGGGCAAGCTCATCCCCAAGGAGCGCCTGATGATTGTGCCCCACGCCACGATGACCGTCGAGGCCAAGGAAGCCAGCAAAAAGCGCCGGTAAGAAATTCTTTCTTATAGTTTCGGAAAAAATTTGTATCTTTGCACCCGCATTGCAAGGATACAAATTTTTGTATATGTACCGTAATATACTGATTTATATTCCTTTCTGTGCAATTGGCTCTTGCGCTGGAACCTCTCTGTTTTCACTCATCTAACTAAAAAAAGACAAGCCACGCCACCTGCCAAGCAGCATGACCCGCATCCTTTTTGCAAATTAAAATAAAACAAAAAATAAATGAAAACAAAGCAGAAGAAAACGTACGATGCACCCCAACTGACGGTGGTTGCTTTCCGTACCGAACGTGGCTATGCCATAAGTTCGGCAACTTTAGACACCGACCAACATCTCTTTGAGTTCAATAGCAGCAATCCCAATGTAACTCAGTACAACGAGGACGACACATGGGCCGGTTACACCTGGAACAACTAATTCCAATGCATGTTCAGAATTAAAACAGGTTTCAGAATTAAAACAAGTAAAGAAATGAAAAGACAGATCAATATAGTATCTCTTGTCCTGGCAGCTGCGATGGTCTTTGCCGCCTGCCAGAAGGACGAAATGGGTCTTGTTTCGCTCAACGTCGAGATTGGCAACTACGCTGGTGCCGGCAATGCCAAGATGTACGTCGATGCCAGCCGCTATACCCATTGGACCAGCGGCGACCAAGTGAGTATCAATGGCTATTCTGCTGGAAATACATGCTCTGTGGATCTCAGTGGATCTAAGGCAAAAATAACTGGTGTGCCAACCAGTGCCCAGGGGTACAATGCCATTTATCCAGCAGGCCTAGCTACCTCATATTTTTCAGCGATATCATCATCGGCTACTGTAACCCTGCCTTCCACGCAGACCTACGCTGTCGATGGCAGCGGCAACCAGATTATCCAGGCTCCCATGGCTGCCCATTGTGATGCTGATGCAACCACCCTTACTTTCCACAATCTTTGCTCTCTGCTCAAGGTGACGGTGAATAACGACCGCGCCGAAGACATTACCTTACGGAGCATCACAGTCACATCAAGTGATGGCCGCCTTAGTGGACGCGGAACCGTCAATAGTTTAAATACAGATAGTCCTTCTTTGACTATGCAAACTGGGTCGTACTCTTTTAAATATGTAACACTCGACTTTACCAGTGCTAGCGAAACCGTGAGTCAGGGCACCAGCAAGTCCTATTATATTGTGGTTCCCTCTTTCACTACGAGCAATATTACCATTGCTGTAGAAGCAACCACTTCCAAGTTGCTGGAATTGTCGTTGAAACAAAACTCCGCTGTTTTGAACGCTAATGTTATTGTCCAGGGACCGACACTCAACATGATTAGTGCCGTAGCCGACTTCGATGGTTTTGGTACAGAAAGCAGTCCTTTCCAGATTAAAAATAGTTATGATTTTGGTATATTCAAGGATCGCGTAAATGCCGGCAAATCGTATGAGGGGAAATACTTCAAGTTGATTAATAGTATTGATTTGGGCACTTGGGATGGCGTTGGATCTTCATCAAGTTATCTTTTTAAAGGAGTGTTTGATGGAAACAGTAAGACGATAACCTACACGGCAGGCTCTACGTCTTCTTCATACCGTGGCCTTTTCTGTCACCTTGGCCCAGCTACAATCAAAAATCTCAATGTGGAGTGTACGATTAACCACACAGGAAGTCAATATTCCAACTCTTGTGCAGGAATTGCAGCTATGTCTTATGGTACAACATATCAGTATTGTACAGTATCAGGTACTATTACTGGAGCCGCTAAGCGCTATGGTGGAATTACTGCCAGCATGTCGACATCTTCTTCATATTCAGCTGTAACAATTAGTCACTGCACCTCATCGGTCAATATTTCAAGTACAATTAGTGGAGAGGCACTTCTTGGTGGTATAGTGGCTGCAATTGATAAATCAGGTTCTTTGGTGGAATACTGCTCTGCCTCGGGCACCATCACCGCTGCTAATGGCACTAAGGTGGGAGGTATTTCTGGCTCCTTGTCAAGTGGCTGTACCATCGACAACTGCAGCTACACGGGAACGGTAACGGGTAGTTCGGATGCCAACCCCATTGTTGGTTCCAAGGGAAGTGGCTCTGTTACGAACTGCACTCCTTCCGACCAGAACGATTGATAACATGTGACAGGGAAACGATTCCTGTTCCAATAAACAAAACGGCTAATACCAAACCGTGGGGGTGTACAATAAACTGCCCCCACGGTCGTTATAAGAAAGAAATAAAACAAAAAAATAACAAGAGATATATGAAAAAGAACTTTATCCGATGGATGCTTCTGGCCGTGTGTGCCCTGATGCCGGCTTGGGTCAGCGCACAGGTTACCCTGCCGTGGAGCGAGAACTTCGACAGCTACACCACCACCGGCGGCAGCTCGATGCCTACGGGTTGGAACCGCGTGGCCCCGTTCCAGGCCTCCAGTTCCTCGGCTGTTGTGCCCAACCTCACTACCGCCTATAATCATGGCACGGTGCTGAATTTCATGGGACAGGGCGGCAGCGGTGACGGCACGGGCACCATGAAGATTGCCACTCCGCTGATTCCTGCGCCCCTCAACGCGCTGGAGATTAGTTTCGAGGTGTATAAATCCGGGCTGACGGTCTATCTGGCCACCGACCCGGCCAACGAGAGCACCTACACATTGGTGGGTTCCTACTCGCCCGGTTTCTCGTGGACGACCTACGAGGTTCTTACCAACACCCTTGCAGGTGCCCCGTCGTCACAGGGTTATATCGTCTTCTGCGGCACCTATGGAAGCAGTGGATATTCGACGGCCTATCTGGACAACCTTTATGTGACTGCATTGAACTCCTGCCCGCGCACCGATGCGGTGACGGTGGAGTCGGTGAGTCCGGCGGACGCCACCCTCTCATGGACGGCGGTGTCGGGCGTGACGAGCTACCGCGTGAGCTACAACACGGTGAACGACCTGCAGGGCGCTATGGTGGATACCGCCACCACGACGGGCATCACCCTCACGAACCTGGCCTCCAACACACAGTATTATGTCTGGGTGCAGTCGTTGTGCGACAACGGCGTCAGCGACCCGCGTACGGCGACCTTCACCACGCAGATTGGCTGCTACCCCATCGTAGGCTTGCAGATGGACAATGTGAGCCGCAGCGCCGCCGCCTTCTCGTGGCAGTATGACACCCGCGGCTACGCCGCCGACGGTGTCTTTACCATCCTGCACGACTTGACCGACCCCACGGTGCCCGATGTGGAAGAGCCGAGCACGGGCTCGAACTGCCACTTCTTCACCGACCTCAACCCCGAGCACGAGTATGCGGTGACCTTCATCACCCTGTGCGACGGCGACAGCTCGACGACGGTGGATACCACCATCGTCTTCCGTCCCTGCGGCCAGACAGCGCTGACGCAGAACAACAACGACAAGTCGCTCTACTACCCCCTGACGGCCAACTACAAGTACAGCTACAGCCAGATGGTCTATCCCTACTCCGACTTCTTCGACATGGACACCATCCGCGGCATCGTCCTGCGTCGCAGCACGGAGGGCAACTCGGGCAATATCAGCCGTACGTTCAGCATCTGGATGGGAACGACTCCGAACGCGGTACCCACGTCGGTGGTGTCGGTGGCCGGCATGACCCATGTGGCTCACGGCAGCCACCTGCTGAAGGCTCAGGAGTGGGACACCATCCTGTTCAACACGCCGTTCGTCTATGACGGAGCCTCCAATGTGATGGTCACCTTCTGTGACAGCACGGGAACATCCCTGGGCTTGTCGCAATGCCCGTCGTGGATGTATCACAGCGCCGAAGGTACGGTGTTGCGTTATTCCTACAGCGACAATAACAACTACAACCCGCTGAGCCCGTCGGCTTCCTACAACGCCCAGAAACTGCCCGATGTGCGTTTCTTGGGCGACTGCACGCCGAATGCGAACTGCGAGACTCCGGTGAGCGCGGTGCTGCATGTGGATAGCGTCAACGCCATGATTGGCTGGGCTGCCGGCATGGGTTCGGCCTATGTGGTGGAATACCGCCTGACGGGAACCGACATCTGGATGGTAGCCGACACGGTGCAGACGGAGAGCTACATGTTTACCAACCTGGCACCGAGCACCCATTACGAGGCCTGTGTGGGCGTGGTGTGCGACTTCCAGACCCGCTACTCGAACCAGCTCGCCTTCACCACAGAGTGCGCCCTGATGCACATCCCGTTCCACTTCACCCAGACCGAGATGTGCGCCGCCGCCGACAACGGATTCACCTCCTGCTGGACGTATTCGGAGCACTTCTACAAAGGCCGTCTGTCCGGCATGTCGGGCAGCAGCAACCGTGGCTATGTGCGCAATGCGGGCAACGGCCGTTGGTTCATGCTTCCGGCCGTCGCCGAGCCGTTGCAGGGTGCCCGTCTGCGCAGCTGGATTGCGTCGTCGGACCACGGCTATGTGAAGGTGGGTGTGGCGTCGGAAAGCAACTGCTCCGACGTGGTGTGGGTTGATACGGTGGAGATTCCCGCCGGCAACCCCAACACCTCGCACGACGAGTATGTGGTCTATTTAGACGGCTACGAAGGCACCGGCAACCGCGTGGTGGTGAGCCCGATAGTGAACAACGACTACCATTACATCTATTTCTTCGACTTCCATATCGAGCCTATCGAGGACTGCCGTCCGGCCGAAGACCTGACGCTCGAGTCGTTCACGGCCAACAGTCTTACCCTCAGCTGGACTCCTGTGGGAGCAGCCTCCTCGTGGGCGGTCTATGTGAACGGCACGCAGGTGGGTACGGCCAACGGTACGCCGACCTATACCGCCACCGGACTGGCGGAATACACCGACTATGAAATCACCGTCCGTTCGCTTTGTGGCGGCACCGACACCAGCTCGGCGGTGAGCGGCATCTTCCGCACCGGCTGCACGGGCGAGTCGTGCACCTTCACCGTCAACGGACACGCCTCCAGCGGCGAAGGCTGGAAGGGCGGCTTCCTGAGCATCACCTCCAACAACGCACAGGTGGCTACCATCAAGATGCTCAACGGCAGCGACATCAGCAAGACCATCATGGTCTGTGCCGGCATGCCGCTGACCTTCCGCTGGTACTCCGGCAATGCCGACAACGAGTGCTCGCTCGCGATTGTCGGTGCAAGTGGCGACACGCTCTGCTGGTTGAGCAGCGCAGCGGGAATCGACACCTTCTATGTGACTGACAATATCTGTGCACAGCAACAGCAGGAAGAGGAATATACGGTGACGGTGACCTATGACGCCACCCGCGGCAACGTGACGGGTGCAGGCACCTATCCTGCCGGCACGTTGGTGCATCTGACGGCTACGGCCTATGACGGTTATGAGTTCGCGGGATGGAGCAACGGACAGACCGCTGCCTCCATTTCCTTCACCTTGAATTCCGATGTCTTCATGGAGGCCAATTTTGCCGAGAAGCAAGGCATTGGCAGCGTCGATGGTACAACGGTGACCTTGGCACCCAACCCTGTGTCGGACAAGCTCACCCTGTCGGGAATCGAAGGACTTGCTGTGGTGACGGTGATTGACCTCAACGGTCGCGAGATGTACCGTCAGGCCGATGTGGCGGGCTCCCTCGACATCGACGTCAGCCATCTGGCTAAAGGTGTCTATCTGGTGCGCATTGTCAGCGACCAGGTGTCGGCCACCCGCAGGTTTGTAGTGAAATGAATCAATTGATACGGGGAATAGCCTCCAGCAGTGTCCGCGTATAGGCGGTCTGCGGATGGTGGAACAAATCGTCGGGAGTGCCGCTCTCGACGATTTTTCCTTTTTGCATCACCATGATGCGGTCGGCCATGTAGTGTACCACACTGAGGTCGTGGGTGATGAAGAGGTAGGTGAAGCGGTACTGCTCCTTGAGGTCGTTGAGCAGGTTGAGCACCTGTGCCTGGACGCTGACGTCGAGGGCGGAGACGCTCTCGTCGCAGATGACCAGCTCGGGCTGCAGGATGAGGGCACGGGCGATGCAGACGCGCTGACGCTGACCGCCGCTGAGTTCATGGGGATAGCGGTTGTACCAGTCGGCTTGCAGGCCCACCTGCTCCATAAGCTCGAGCACGCGTTCTCTTTCACCTTTGGCTCCACAAGGTCGCCGACCACAGTTCACCTTTAATCTTTCACCTTTATGAACCCTCAGGGGTTCGGCTATGGCTTCGCCGATGGTGAGTCTCGGGTTGAGGGAAGAGTAGGGGTCCTGGAAGATGATCTGCAACTTGGGCCGCAGGGCGCGCATCTCGCTGCCGGAGAGGGTGTCCAAGGCACGACCCCGATAGCTGACGCTGCCGTCGCTGTGGTCGATGAGGCGTAGCAGGGCGCGGCCGAGGGTGGTCTTGCCGCAGCCACTCTCGCCCACCAGCCCCATGGTTTCGCCCTCCATGATGTCGAAGCTTGCACCATCGACGCCCTTCAGCGTCTGCAACGGATGGCCGAAGAGGCTCTTTTTCAACGTATAGGTGACCGAGAGATTGCGGACCTCGATGAGAGGGGTGCGGGGTGTGGAAATCGGAGCGGAGGTGTCGGGTTGTTGTCCGTCCTTCTCTTTCCGGTCACCGCTGAGATATTCCTCTACGGTGGGCAGTCTGCGAGGGCGGCTGTCGAGAGGCGGACGGCAGGCCAGGAGGCCTTGTGTATAGGGTTCCTGCGGGGTGTGCAGTATTTTGTCGGCAGGTCCCTGCTCCATCGCTTTGCCGCGGTACATCACCAGGATGTCGTCGGCTATCTGGCTGATGACGCCGAGGTCGTGGGTGATGAAGATGATGCTGGTGCCGTATTTGGATTGCAGCGATTTGAGCAGTTCGAGGATGGTCTTCTGCACCGTCACGTCGAGGGCGGTGGTGGGTTCGTCGGCAATGATGATGTCGGGGTGGTTGATGAGCGCCATGGCGATCATCACGCGCTGCTTCTGTCCGCCGCTAATCTCGTGTGGATAGCTGTCGAATATCTTCTCGGGGCGGGGTAGGAGCACCTCCTTGAATAGCTCTATCACCTGTTCCCTCTCACCTTTGACCTTTGACCTTTCACCTCTCATCATCTCCAACACCTGCGCCCCGCATTTCTGCACAGGGTTGAGGGAGGTCATGGGCTCTTGGAAAATCATGCTGATGCGACGGCCGCGGATACCGCGGAAGCCCTCTTCGTCGAGGGACAGCAGCTCGGTGTCGCCGAGGCGGGCACTGCCGCTGACGGTGGCCTGTTTGGGCAGCAATCCCATCAAGGCCAGCGAGCTGACGCTCTTGCCGCTGCCGCTCTCGCCCACGATGCCCAGTGTGCGGCCGCGTTGCAGGGTGTAGCTGACATTCTCCACCACCGTCCGGTCGCCGAAAGCCACCGACAGGTTCTTCACATCAAGCAGTATATTCTCCTTATCCACGCCAACATAACGAATAAAACCGCTGAAAATTTTATAGTTTAGAAAATAATGTGTATATTTGCACCGCCGTTTGAAAATAAAACAATCACAATAAAAAACATACAACTATGACAAAATCAGAACAATTCATGGAGATGGAAGCCAAATACGGCGCCCATAACTATCATCCGCTGCCCGTCGTGCTCGCCAAAGGCGAAGGCGCTTTCGTGTGGGACTGTGAGGGTAAGAAGTACTACGACTTCCTCTCGGCCTACAGTGCTGTGAACCAAGGTCACTGCCACCCGAAAATTGTCAAGGCTATGTGCGACCAGGCCCATGAGCTGACCCTCAGCAGCCGCGCTTTCTACAACAACTGCCTGGGTGAGTGGGAGAAGTATGTGACCGAGTACTTCGGTTACGACAAGGTGCTGCCGATGAACACCGGCGCCGAGGCCGACGAGACGGCCCTGAAGCTGGCACGCCGCTGGGGTGTTGTCAAAAAAGGCATCCCCAACGACGAAGTGATGATTGTTTGCTGCGAAGGCAACTTCCACGGCCGCACCATCACCATCATCACCATGAG
>JAGCYV010000013.1 GCA_017960605.1 Bacteroidales bacterium
CCGATGAGCAGCGGACGCAGGTAGAGGCTGGCGCCGGTGCCATAGGGCGGGATGAACTTCTCGTTCATCTTGATGACCTTCTTGCACATCTCGACAAACTTTTCGGTGGGCAGCTCGGGCATCATGATACCGCGGCAGGTGCTCTGCAGGCGCTCGGCATTGGCTTCGGGACGGAAGATGCGGATTTTGCCGTCTTTGCACCGGTAGGCTTTCAGGCCCTCGAAGGCTTCTTGGCCGTAGTGGAGGCTGGAGGCAGCCATGTGCATCTCGATGTGCTCGGAGCTGGAGACCTCAATCTCGCCCCACTCGCCGTTGCGGAAGTAGCAACGCACGTTGTAGTCCGTTTTTACGTAACCAAACGGAAGGTTTTGCCAATCTATATTCATGGTATTCAGTTTATTGTTGATATTTTATGTTTTTTCAGATTAGGGCAAAGATACAAAATAAAATCAATATCGGGGAAATTTATTTCTACACATTGAAAAATAGTTGTATCTTTGCATCGGATTTGAGGAGAAGAGGATTTTGTGTATGGCCCCTTAGCTCAGTTGGTTAGAGCAGCTGACTCATAATCAGCGGGTCCTTGGTTCGAACCCGAGAGGGGCCACAGAAGAGATTGGAAATTGAAAATTGAAACGGGTTGCTGCTATACCTTGATGATTTCGATTTTCAATTTTCAATTTTCAGTTTAGGACGATGGGACGTATAATGGCAATAGATTACGGGCGCGTGCGCACGGGGCTGTCGGTGACGGACCCACTGCGTATTATAGCAACGGCGTTGGCGACGGTGGAGACTCCCGCATTGCTCTCCTATATCAAGGATTATTGCTCGCGTGAGGAGGTGGATGAGTTCGTGGTGGGCGAGGCAAAACACATGGACAACACGCCGTCGGAGTCGATGCAGTACATCGAGCCGTTTGTCGCCCAACTGTCCGAAGCGTTCCCCGGAAAGAAGATTGCACGCATTGACGAACGATTCACCTCGAAGATGGCTTTCCAGAGCATGATTTACAGCGGCATGAAGAAGAAAGACCGCCGCGACAAAGGCACCATCGACCGCATCGCCGCCACCATCATGCTGCAAGACTACATGAAAAGCGAAAAATGACCTTATTTTAAGACTATGATTCTGCCGATTGTGGGTTATGGACACCCGACATTGAGAAAGATCGCCCAGCCGATTGACAAAAGCTACCCCGAGCTGAAGGAACTGGTGGCGAATATGTACGAGACGATGTATGCCGCCGACGGCGTGGGCCTGGCGGCTCCGCAGATCGACCTGCCCATCCGTGTGGTGGTCATCGGCTTCCGTCCCTACGACGAGAAGACCGACTCCTACGGCGAGGTGACGGAGCAGCACACGCTGATCAATCCTGAGATTCTGGAGTTCGGCGAGGAGAAAGACTTCTACAACGAGGGCTGCCTGAGCGTGCCCGACATACACGAGGATGTGCTGAGACCCACCACGGTGAAGGTGCGCTACCACGACGAGAACTGGGAGGAGCACACGGACGAGGCCACGGGGTTGTACGCCCGTGTGATTCAGCATGAGGTGGATCACCTGGACGGCAAGGTGTTTACCGACCGTCTGAGCAACCTGCGCCGCACGATGCTCAAGCGGAAGCTGAACGACATCGCCGCCGGAAAGGTACCCACCCGCTACCGGATGAAAAGAGTGAAAAAAAGTTGAAAATTGAAATAAAAATGAAATACAGGTTTCTCTTTATTGCTGCTTCCCTTTTGCTTTTGACCAGTTGCGGCCCGAACCGCGAGAAAGCCGTCAAAAACATCGAGGAGCACGAACAGGCCATCTCGACGCTGGATATGAACACCCAGGATGCGGATTTGACCGAGATGGTGGGTCTCTACACACAGTTTGCTCACGACTTCGCTGAAGACAGCCTGGCGCCGGTGTATATGTTGCGTGCCGCCGAGTTGTGCATCTCGCTGCAAAAGACGGAGCAGGCCGTGGGGCTGCTGGACAGCGTCATCAGCCTTTATCCCGGATTTGAGGACCTCGGCGGGTGCTGGTTCATGAAGGGCTACGCCTACGAGAACGCCGAACGTTTCGACGAGGCCCGCGAGGCTTACAATTACTTCGTGGAGAACTATCCCGACCACTATCTGGCCGCCGACACACGCAAGACCCTCCCCTACCTCGGGATGACAGCCGAGGAGATGTTCGAGGCCATCATGAACAACGCCCAGGAGCAGTAGATGAAAGTCGGCAGTATCCGCATCCGCGCCAGTTATCCCAATTACTTCATGGTAAACCTCTTTGCCCGTGAGGGCGAGGAGGTGTTCAACCACGACAGCGAGGATCCCGAGAACCAGTTGGAAGGCAACAAGCCCGGCACGGTGATTTACCGTCTCGAGGGCGAGCCCAAGGAACTGCTTCACGAGTTCCCGCCGCGGTGGTACGATATGTACAGCCTGCTCAAATGCACCACCGACGAGCGTCGCCACTACCTCGAGATGTTGTTGCAGGAGCACGAGGGCGAGGCCTGTGCCGAACTGGTGAGACGGCGCGAGGATTTCCGCGATGAATGCCGACAATACATTGCCTCCCACCCGCTGACAGAGAGCGAATACCTGATTACCACCCTCACCGAGGGCGTCTTCACCGACGAAGACATCAGCTACAAGGGTCGGATGCTCATCGACCTGACGAGGAATAGCTACCCTGTGCCCGACTTCTGCATCCTGACGTCCAAGTCGTTCAACGAGCCGGAGCGGATGCCGGAACTGGTGGAACAGGCCATAGGCAACCTGGAGACGATGACCAACTGCCGTCTAGGCGACGACCACACGCCGCTGGTGTTCGCCATCCGCTGTGCGATGCCGCAGTACATCCCCGGCCTGATGCCGACATTGCTCAACATCGGTGTGACAAGGAAAGCCTACGAGGGCCTCCGGAAGATGTATGCCGACGCAATGGCGAACCGCGTCTATTTGAGCACCCTGCACTCGATAGCACAGATGCTGGGCATCGAGCACCGCTACGAACGCGCCGATGTCACCCTCTCCGAGAAAGCCCAGGAGGAGCGCATCCTTGAATTGGAAACCCGCATCGCCAAGGTCGATGACCGGCTGTTGGAGGATGCCCACTACCAGGCCCTGCGGCTTATCCTGCATGTGAGGCAGTTCTATATCGACAATTCCGACCTCATCCTTACCTTCATGCAGGGCAAGCAGGCTTTCCCGAGCTTCATTCTGCAACGCATGGTGTGGACCATCGGTAACAACGAGAGCTATCCGGGTGTGCTCTACAGCCGCCATTCGCGTACGGGTGTCGGCAAGCAGGTGGAGAGCTACCGTAACATCTTCGGCGAAGAAATCATGACCGGCGACGTCACCACGGAGGACCTCGCCTACCGCGACCGCACAGAGATCCGACGCCAGTTCCCCGCGGTCTATCACTTCGACCCGCTGCTCAAGAAACTGGAAGGACGCTACAAGACCCCGGTCACCATCGAATTCGCCGTGGAGACAAGGCCCCATGAGGTGAGCCTCTTCTCGGTGCTGCAACTCAACTCCTCGGAGATGACCGGCCGTGCGGCATTGGTGTCGGCCATCAACCTGAGGAACGAAGGGCTGATAGACGACATCCATGTGGTGGATCTCATCAAGCCCTACCACCTGCGCCAGATCGTCTCCGCCTCCATCGACGACCGCTCCATCTCGAAGCTCCAGTTCTTCGGACACGGCCTCAGCGTGCTGCCCCGCACAGCCATCTCGGCCCGTCTCTGCTTCAGCATCGGACGGGCTCGCGAATGGAAAGCCAAAGGCCAGAACGTGTGCCTGTGCCAGCAGCATTTCGTCCCCGAAGACACCATCACTCTCAACGAGGTGGATGCCATCCTCTCCATCATGCCGGCCGCCATCCATGTGGTGACCGCCTGCCGCGGATACGGCATTCCTGCCTTCATGGACCTGCGCAGCTACGGCATCTGCATCCAGGACAACGCCCTCGTCAATGCCGAAGGGGTGGTCATCAAGGAAGACGAGATGGTGACCGTCAGTTCGCGACGTCAGAGCCTCTACCGCGGGGAGGCCGCCTTCCGTCCGGCACGTTTCACCAAATACCTGCAAGGGGCCTCCGTCACCCTCAGCGACGAAGAGAAAGAGTTCTTCCTCGAGATGAAGAACGCCTACCAGCAATACCAAAGCATCGTCGGCGAGCAGCAGGCATCCTATATCACCGACCTCAGCAAATTGGCGCGTCTTATCCGCATCGACATGAAGGACGACCCAAAAAAGGCCGCCGGCATCGTCAATGTGTGGTTCGAGACACACCCCGACGACTATATCGACGGTGTGTTGCAGAGCCGCATGGGCGACCACAACGACCAAAGCCGCCTCTTCAACCTGCTCAATACCTCCAACAAAATCAAGTTCTTCCAGCTCATCACCCGCACCTGCCTCACACGTGGCATCTCCGGTCTCTCGGCAGGCAGCTTCATGATAGGGCGCTTCATCGCACGCCCGTTGCCTGTCCGCATGTGGAACAGCCTCTCCGACAAGGTAGTGGCCTTCCTGCTGAACGAATACGTGCTCTACCAGAAATACATACAGGTGTTGCAGGAGGTGGGAGAAATCAAGCTCGCCCGCGCCCACTCGCGCATCGAGACCGAAGGCATCGACAACATGGTGCTGCAAAGCTTCGACCTCATGGACTTTGTACCGCTGCTCTACTCGTCGCACGACTGGCAGCTGGTGGCGCAACACCTTGAGGAGATTGACCATCAGGACAACACCCACTTACTGGTCTCCATGCTCAGCCGCCCCTTAGGGGAAATCTTCGACATGAACACCCCCTGGAAACGCGCCCAGGTGGAGCAGAAACTGAAGGAAGCGGGAGAATAATCCTTATTTACTCAACGGAATCCGGTATCCGTAAGCCCATTCGATGAACTCTATCATACCGGCATGGGCGTTGAGCGACACCCCGACATAGTGGTGTCCGAAGTTGTAGTAGGCACCCACTCGCTCATAGAAACGTATATTGACCCGCGGCGGTGCCACCAGCACCGGCCCGATGCCCGCTTTGATGCTGAGCGGTCCCCAGAAACCTTCAATATAGCCCAACGTGCTGACATAGCACGGGAAGGTGTAATACTCCCCATACATCCGCGAAAGACCGTAGTGCGATCCGTTGTACCACAGGTCGAACGTGCCGCCCACCGCCACCACGGGGTCAAAGTAGTACTGATAGTTGAGCGAGAGGTCATAGCAGGGGAAATAGCCCTCTTGATTGAGGTCTCGGGAAACCACGGCACCTCCTTGCAGGGTGAAGCCTATCTCGTGACGATGGAAATCGGGCATCGGGCTTTCGCTCGCGATTGAAGACTTGAGGGTCGGCAGCGTGTTATACCTCAGTCCCCATTGCAGAAAGTTGAGCCCTTTGTTCGGCCGCTGAAGCATACCGTTGCTGGAATGCAGCAAGGACGCAGAGAGGCTGATATGGTCGGTGAGGCGGTAGTTGAACCCCACATCAATCAGGCAACTCACCAGCGTGGTGATGAAGATATTCTCCTTGTCGTGGGTAAAATACTGCGAAAGGGTGTATCCCGACAACCCGAGACCGATATAGTAATCCAACCTGTTCCCGAGAGGGGCGCTGACAAGTCCCACAAGTCCCAACCGATGCCCCGATATCCCCTCGGGGATGAAAGCGAAGGAGGCACGCACACCAAAGGAGGGATTCTTGCGGCGTTGTATCCACCACTCCTCCCCTTCGGCACGATGCCACCACCCCACTTCGGCACCCACCGTACCGGCCGAATATTCGGGCATATTGAAATTATTGGGAGTCATATAGCTGCCCGTGAGCGAGAATTCCCATCCGTTGCTCTGCGACCACGCACTCCCCGCGACAATCAGAAGCAGCAATATATTTACCGCCCGTCTCATCGCGTCATCTCCATGTATTCCGCTTCCGAGATGATTCTCACCCCCAGTTTCTCCGCCTTCTTCTGCTTCTCGGGACCCATCTTCTCTCCTGCCACCAGGTAGGTGGTCTTGCTGCTGATGGAGCCCGACACCTTGCCTCCGTGGCTCTCGATGTCGGCCTTGATTTCCTCGCGCGAGAAATGCTCGAAGGTGCCGCTGACCACCAGCGTCATCCCTTCCAACTTGCCGCTGGTCACCGACCACTGGCCACTGAATTGCAATCCGGCGGCACGCAACCGTTCCACCACGGCACGATGTTCCTCGTTGGCAAACCATTCGCCAACCGCCTTGGCCGTCACCTCGCCGACATCCTCCACCTGCGCCAGCTCCTCCTCCGAGGCGGCCATCAGGGCATCCATATTGCCGAAATAGCGGGCCAGCTTCTTGGCGCCCACCTCGCCGACATAACGGATGCCGAGGGCGAAGAGCACGCGCTCGAAGGGCACCGCCTTGGAGGCCTCGAGGGCCGCCAGCAGGTTGTCGGCACCTTTATCCTGTATCGTGGCATCGGTTCCGAGACCTATCAACTGCTCGCGTTTCAGGTCGTAGAGGTCGGCCACATTGCGCACCAATCCGGCCGAATAGAGCAGCTCCAGCCGCTCGGGGCCGAGGGTGTCGATATTCATGGCCTTACGGCTGACAAAATGCTCCAGGCGCCCGATAATCTGCGGATGGCAGCCGTCGCTGTTGGGGCAGTAGTGGCCGGCTTCTCCTTCCTCACGCACCAGCACCGCGCCGCATTCGGGGCAACGGTCGATGTATTGTATCGGCATCGCCCCTTCGGCCCGCTTCTCCATATCGACGCCCACCACCTTGGGGATGATTTCGCCGCCTTTCTCAATCAGCAGGCTGTCGCCCTTGCAGATGCCCATCTTCTGGATGAAGTCGGCATTGACCAGCGTGGCACGCTTCACGGTGGTGCCTCCGAGCCACACGGGTTGCAGGTTGGCTACCGGAGTGATGACGCCTGTACGGCCCACCTGGTAGCTGATGCTCTCCAACGGGGTGCTTACCCGCTCGGCCTTGAACTTGTAGGCAATCGCCCATCGGGGCGACTTGGCCGTCAATCCCAGACGGTCCCACAACGGCGTCTGGTTCACCTTGATGACGATGCCGTCGATGCCGAACGGCAACTCCCATCGGGCCTTGTCCCAAAGGTCGATAAACTCCTTTATCTCGTCAATATCCCTGCACTCCTGTATGTAGGGCTGCACCTTGAAGCCCATCTGGCGGGCATAGTCGAGGCGGCCGAAATGGGTGTCGGGCAGCGTCACTCCGTCGGGAGCCATCATGAAGTACATGCAGAACATGAGCTTGCGCTTGGCGCATTCGGCCGAATCCTGCAACTTCAGGCTTCCCGAGGCCGCATTGCGGGGATTGGCAAAGGGCTCGTCGCCCTCCGTCTCGCGCTGGGCGTTCATCGCGTTGAACGCATCAAACGGATAGACCACCTCGCCGCGGGCCTCGAAGTCGTCGGGATAGTCGCCCCTCAGCTGCAGCGGTATGGTGGGGATGGTCTTGGCGTTGGTGGTGATGTCGTCGCCCACCTGTCCGTTGCCGCGGGTCACCGCCTGCACCAACCGTCCGTGACGGTAGGTGAGCCCGATGGCCACACCGTCGTATTTCAGTTCACACGTGTAGCTGAACGGGATACCGTCGAGCAGCTTGCGGGTGCGCGCCTCGAACTCTTCAATCTCCTCAATGCTGTAGGTGTTGCCCAGCGAAAGCATGGGAAATCGGTGCTGCACCTGCCGGAAGCTCTTGTTCACCTCGCCTCCCACCCGTTTGGTGGGCGACAGCGGGTTGGCCAACTCGGGATACTGCCGCTCCAGGTCCTGCAACTCCCGCATCATGCGGTCGAACTCCTCGTCGCTCACCAGCGACCGGTCGTTCATGTAGTACTCATAGTTCAACCGGTCGAGTTCCTTGGCGAGCTCGTTCATCCGCTGCCTTACGGGTTCCGTGTCTATCGCGCTGAAGAGGTCCATTCTCCTGTGAAATTAAGTGATACGGGGCCGACGAGGCACACGTGGGTGTAGGCGTCGCCGGTCTCGCTGTAGAGCACCGAGAAGTCGCCGCCGCCGCGGGTGACGATGTTCAGGCCCATGCCCGTCACCAAGGCCGACGCCGTCACGCCGGTGCCGCAGGCCAGCGTCTCGTCCTCCACGCCGCGCTCATAGGTGCGGACATACAGCACGTCGCCGTCTTTCTCCACAAAATCGATGTTGGCACCTTCGGGGAAGAGGTCGGCGCGGTGACGCAGCCGACGTCCCTCGCCCACCACATCATAGTGTTCCAAGTCCTTCACCTCCACTACATAATGGGGCGAGCCGGTATCGAGGAACCATCCGTTCTCCAGTCGCCGTATGTCGCACTTCTTCACGTCCCTCATGCCCAGCGACACCATCCCTTTCAACACCGACGGGTCCCATTCCATGACGGTGGCGTCGTGCGGGCCGTCGTAGCCGAGGAAGTCGAAGTCGTGACCCATGCCCAGCAGGTGCGCGAACATGGCGATGCAACGGCCTCCGTTGCCGCACATCGAGCCCAGCCGCCCGTCGCTGTTGTAGTATTTCATCTCGAAGGCATATTTCCGCTCCTCCCCGCCGGCCACTTTCTCCAACGTCATCAACCCGTCGGCGCCCACGCCGAAACGGCGGTGGCAGATCTGTCTTATCTCCTCCTCCGGCAGGCGGTATTGCCCTTCGCGGTTGTCTATCACCACAAAGTCGTTCCCCGCCCCGTCGAACTTATAAAAAGGTATTTTCATTCAATAGTCGATTATCGGGAACAATTTGCGCAGCGCTATCAGCCGGGGGTTCTGCTTCACCATCGCGTTGTACTTGTCCGAGGGCGAATAGAGCACGTCGTCCTTCTCGATGAACATGGGGTTCACCTTGCAGTTCAGCATCGGCATCCCCGCACGTTTGCGCAAGGCCTCCATCACCTCGATGCGGTGGGGCTTGAACTCGTCGTGGAACGACACGCTCTTCGCGTCGATTTCTATCAGTCCCGGCCGCTCGCCCATCTTCACCGTGGCGTACCCCAGCAGTTCCTGCAAGCCCAGTTCCTCGCCCGCCTCTTTCCAGTAGCGCTCCAGGTCCTCCTGCGTCAACGGCTTCACCTCGGTCTTCAGCTTCGGGGCTTCCGACTTCACGGGCTTGATGGAGCCGATGCTGATGGAACCCGCCAGCAGGGAACCTGACGGCTTCTGCGGCACCGCCTGGCCACTGGCCACCACATTCTCTGCGGAAGGAGTCGCCAAACGGGCACCGTCCTTCCCGACCTCTTTCACCTCCTTCTCACCCTCCTTCAATCCCTCTTTCGGGGATTCCGTGCCTGCCCTTTCGGGACTTCTTGCAATCTAACCCTTCGGCAGGGCCGCCGAAGCCATCTTCATCAGCCCTATCTCCACAAAGAGGCGCTTGTTGTTGGCCTCGCGGAAGCGGTATTCGTAGTCGCCGGCCACATTCAGCAACCCGAGCAGCGTCGGCAGCCCGCACTGCTGCGCCTGCTGACCCAGCCGGGCCCTCAGTTTCTCGCCGCCTTCCACCAGCGGAAGGGTCTGCGGGTCGAGGCTCACCATCAGGTTGCGCAGGTGCTCGCACAGGCCCGTGAGGAAACTCTGCCCGCCGAAACCGCGTGTCAGCACATCCTGGTACAGCAGCAGCGACCGGCTGATGTCGCCCGTCCGCAGATGATCCACCAGACGGAAATAATAGTCCGAATCCAGCACGTTCAGGTTCTCCAGGCAGCCCTGATAGGTCAGGTTGCCCTGCGTGAAGTTCACCAGCTGGTCGAAGGTGCTCAGCGCGTCGCGCATGCCGCCCTCGGCCTTCGCGGCGATGAGCTCCAGCGCCTCGGGCTCGTACGTCACCCCCTCGTTGCCGGCCACATACTCCAGATGCCGCACGATGTCGGGCACCTCGATGCGCTTGAAGTCAAACACCTGGCAACGGCTCAGGATGGTGGGGATGATCTTGTTCTTCTCCGTGGTGGCGAGGATGAACTTGGCGTAGGCCGGCGGCTCCTCCAGCGTCTTCAGGAAGGCGTTGAAAGCCGCCTGGCTCAGCATGTGCACCTCATCGATGATATAGACCTTGTACCGTCCCGTCTGCGGCGGGAACTGCACCTGATCGACCAGCTGGCGGATGTCATCCACCGAGTTGTTGCTGGCGGCGTCGAGCTCGAAGATATTCATCGAGGCGCCCTCGTTGAACGAGCGGCAGCTCTCGCATTCGTTGCAGGCCTCGCCGTCGGCCGTGCGGTGCTCGCAGTTGATGGTCTTGGCCAGGATGCGTGCGCAGGTCGTCTTGCCCACTCCACGACTGCCGCAGAAGAGGAACGCCTGGGGCAGCTGGCCCGTCAGGATGGCGTTCTTCAGCGTCCGTGTGATATGCTCCTGGCCCACCACCGTCGCGAAAGTCGAGGGACGGTATTTCCTCGCCGAAACTACAAAATTATCCATGTCTTTAATATTCAAAATGAAACATCGCTCACCCCCACAAAATCAACCCTGCAAATATACATAATAATTTCCGTTCCGCCGGCAAAAAGTTATCCTCCGTTATCAACAGCCTGCATCCACCTGATTCTCAACACCGAGTCCCTTTGGGCCAAATAGCATCCTCCGTAAATGACTGATACTAAGCCTTGAATCCGTTATGACCTAGTATTGACCTAGTATTGACTATATAGAAAGTACTAGGTCATTGCCTAGTCACACCTTCATCGTGCCATAGTGTTTCTTCTGGCATGCATGAGTCATACTTGAATCTGCCGGTCACTTGTGGCACTTCACTCCGTGCTTTTCACTTTCCGGTTTTAACCATGGTCAAACCATAACAGAACCCCCAAATGTTAAACTTTCTTAAATCTGACACCCCTTTTGTCCGCATTTGGCGTTTTGAGGGTTTTATATATGCAGATGAAGTTTTTTCTTGACAAACGGGAGTTATTTCGTATCTTTGCAAAATGAAATTGGATCGAAAACACAAAATCTTGACAATATGAAAAAGATAGCTTTATTCTTGGTTTCGGTGCTGCTGATGCTGGGCAGCGCGGAGGCGCAGAACGGGACTTCGGGCGGCCGGTTCGAGTGGGTGCGAGGGTATGCGCCGGGGGAACATGTCAGCATCGTGGGGTCGGTGACGGACAGTGTGGGGAACCTATACATATTGGGGTCTTTCAACTTCGAAAGCCGCTGGGAGGAGGGCGAACTGCTGCTGCCCGTCACCCCGCACGGCCAAGCATCCGACAATGGTGACGTGCTGATAGCCAAGATTTCGCCCGAGGGCGAGATGGTGTGGAAGAAGGTGATCCATGGGAATGTCTTTTCTCGCATCCCGCACGACATCAAGGCGTTGGGCGATACGGCCTTTGCCTGTCTGGTCACCATGCCGCTGGCATGTGATTGGGGGTATCTCTACTACCTCGACACCTTGGTCAATGACTCCTATACCCTCTGGGACCAAAATCCCACCGATACGCTCGTCATGCCCGACTACCCGATGAGTGCATGGAGAAGATCTGCCAAATGTCTTGCTCTGATTACTTTCGACTTCGACGGGAATGTGTTGGAGCAGCATTTCCTGCAGATGAGTTACCTGAACCGCCATGGCGAGGACATCATCTTTGGCAATCCTCCGAATGACTTTCTCTACACAATGGTACCCGAATTTTCCCCCTCGTTTGCCATTGACAGTGAAGGCAATATTTATCTCAGCCGCCTTGTGAATGACCATGCAACGGGTGGGCCAAATTACGAGGACTACTACGTATATAATGGATCCATCAGTGCAGTGAAGTTCTGGTGTGACCGCCGCCTGGTGAGTGTAATCTCTGCCGACAGCACACAGGCGGGAGCCCCCCAGATTCTCAAGTTCGCACCCCATTTTGACACACTATTGGGCAACCGACTCGTGTTCTCCCAAAAAGAAGTTGTAATGACGGTGTACTCTCATTTTTTCATTGACAATCATGACAGATTATATCTCAATTGTGAATTACATCCAGGGATTAATGAACGAGGAACTGTAATCATTGATTCTATTCAAGATTTTTCATTCTATATCGATGCAGATAAAAATGACTGGAAAAGCATTGTCGTAAGATTCGACACCACATTGAATGTAACAAGGTTGGTCTCGTTGGAGGATAGCATAATAGACAGCACAAGGTATCTGGGAATATACTGTTTCAACGATATTGCTTTCGACAATGACAGCGGATTAATTGTGATTTCCCTGTGGCCTTGCAGAAATGCATTCGGCAACCCACAATACAACTACTCTTATTTTATGTATGATGGAATACAAACCTCGATTAACATCAATTCTTCCGTTTTGATTCTTGACCAAGAGACAATGAATATGAAATCGTATGGGCAATTAAACTCCCCATATTGTTCCAGAATTGTACAGTTGTTCCAACCAAGAGGAAACCTTGCATGTGCAAAAAACAGAATATTCTTCCAGTCAGATTTTTCAGGAAACATCCGCTATCCCAACCAAACATTGCAAGCTCCAAACATATCGGTTCCTGGATTTTGTTTGAATGTTTTTGACTATAAAGGCAATATGATTGACGGTATTGATTATCATTCGTATTCCCAAAGTAATCGGCCTGGCCCTATAAAGATACAAGACAGCGTGTTGTATTTGTGTTCGATGCTGGCTTCAGATGCTAATTTTGGAGGTGTTTCCATGCCAAACCGTGGAACTTATACAGGTGTTATCGCCAAGTATGTGGATACCGCCTTTATGACGCCGTATGTCCATACCGGCGACACGGGAGATGTGCGCATCGCCTTCTCGGGCGAAGAGGGGGCCTGGGTGGCCTACCCCAACCCCTTCCGCCAAAGGGTGAACATCGAATACGACGGGCAGGAGCCGCTGCAACCGACCGCCCTGCTGACCGACATCACAGGCCGCCGCGAGGAGGTGCGCCTGCAAGCCGTCGGCCCCGGCCGCTACCTGCTCGACCTCACCGCCCGACCCCAAGCCTCCTACCTGCTCACCCTCACCACCCAGGGCGGCAGGCAATATACCCTGCGCCTGCTGAAACAGAGCGACATGTTCGGGGAGTAATCTCGCACAAAGAGCAAAGATTTTTGCTGAGGGTATCGGATTTTTTTGTATATTTGCATTTTCAAATGCACGCCCAAAAGCGCGCAAATGAATGATTTGTAATAAAATAATAATAAATAAAACATAAAAAAACATGACACCTTCACACATTGAACACATCGGCATCGCCGTGACGAATCTCGACGAGGCCATCCGCTACTGGGAAGACGTGATGGGGCTGAAATGCTACGCCATCGAGGAAGTGACCGACCAGAAGGTCAAGACCGCCTTCTTCCGCTGCGGCGACGTGAAAATTGAGTTGTTGGAACCCACCTGCCCCGAGAGCACCATCGCCGCCTTCATCGAGAAGAACGGCGGCAAGGGCGGCATGCACCACATCGCCTTCGCGATGGAGAACACCGACCAGGCCCTGAACGAGGCCAAGGAGAAGGGCGTGCGCCTGATCGACCAGCAGAGCCGCGGCGGCGCCGAAGGCCTGCACATCGGCTTCCTGCACCCCAAGAGCACCCTGGGTGTCCTCACCGAGTTCTGCTGCAAATAACTTATCAACGTATAAACCTATCAACAAAATATAATATGGCTTTTGAACAGAAGATTAAAGAGCTGCTCGACAAACGTGGCGAAGCCCGCATGGGCGGCGGCCAGAAAGGCATCGACAAGCAGCACGAACAGGGCAAACTGACGGCCCGTGAGCGCATCGCACTGCTGCTCGACAAGGGTTCGTTCGAGGAATTCGACATGTTTGTCACCCACCGCTGCACCAATTTCGACATGCAGAAAAAGTCCTACCTCGGCGACGGCGTGGTGACCGGCTACGGCACCATCAACGGCCGCCAGGTGTATGTCTTCGCACAGGACTTCACCGTGCTGGGCGGCTCGCTGAGCGAGACCATGGCTCTCAAGATATGCAAGGTAATGGATCAGGCCATGAAGGTCGGAGCCCCCGTCATCGGACTGAACGACTCGGGCGGCGCCCGCATTCAGGAGGGTATCAACGCCCTGGCCGGCTACGCCGAGATTTTCGAGCGCAACATCCTGGCCAGCGGTGTGGTGCCGCAGATCAGCGCCATCTTCGGCCCCTGCGCCGGCGGCTCGGTGTATAGCCCCGCGCTGACCGACTTCATCTTCATGAGCAAGGAGAACAGCTACATGTTCCTCACCGGCCCCAAGGTGGTGAAAACCGTCACGGGCGAGGATGTGACCGTCGATAAACTGGGCGGCGCCATGGTGCACGCCACCAAGAGCGGTGTGGCCCACTTCGTCGGCGAGACCGAGGAGAGCACCATCAACACCATCCGCGAACTCATCGGCTACATCCCCAGCAACAACTTCGAGGAGGCCCCCATGGTGGCCACCGGCGACCCCATCGACCGCTTGGAGGACAGCCTGAACGCCATCATCCCCGAGAACCCCAACGAGGCCTACGACGTGAAGGACGTGATCCACGCCATCGTCGATGACGGCCAGTTCCTCGAGGTACACGAGAACTGGGCCAAGAACCTGGTGGTCGGCTTCGCCCACATGGGCGGCATGAGCGTCGGCATCGTGGCCAACCAGCCCAAGGCGATGGCCGGTGTGCTCGACTGCAACAGCAGCCGCAAGGGTGCCCGCTTCGTGCGCTTCTGCGACGCCTTCAACATCCCGCTGGTGACCCTCGTCGATGTGCCCGGCTTCCTGCCCGGCACCGGCCAGGAGTACAACGGCGTCATCAACCACGGTGCCAAGTTCCTCTACGCCTATGGCGAGGCCACGGTGCCCAAGGTGACCGTCACCCTGCGCAAGAGCTACGGCGGCGCCCATATCGTGATGAGCTGCAAGCAGCTCCGCTCCGACATCAACTACGCCTGGCCCACGGCCCAGATTGCCGTCATGGGTGCCAGCGGCGCCACCGAGGTGCTGCACGGCCGCGCCCTGAAGGAAATCACCGACCCCGAGGAGAAGGCCAAGTTCATCGCCGAGAAGGAGAAAGAGTACAACGACCTCTTCGCCAATCCCTACAATGCTGCCAAGTATGGCTACATTGACGATGTCATCGAGCCGCGCAATACCCGCTTCCGTGTCATCCGTGCCCTCCAGGCCTTGCAGACCAAGAAGGACACCCTGCCCATGAAGAAGCACTGCAACCTCCCCTTGTAGTAGTTAAGTAGAAAAATTTTTTGAATCAATTTAATAAAAACATCAACAAAAAATGAAGAAAGTAATTTTCACCGCTTTTGCCGCTATGGCATTTGCATTCGCAATGACCGCCTGTGGCGGTGGCGACGAGACCAAGGCTCCCGAGCAGAACAACCAACCCGCTGCCCAGCAGGAAAATGCTGGCAAGCAGTGTGACAAGCACGTCTGCGACGGCAGTTGCTGCCAGTGCAGTGAGGAGTGCAAGGCCGCCAAGTGCGAGAATTGCGACAAATGCGGCACTCCCGAGTGCTGCGGCGAGAATGCCGGCAAGTGCTGCAAGAAAGTCGAAGGCCAGGCTTGCGAGAAGCAGTGCGACAAGGCTGAAGGCAAAGAATGCTGCAAGAAAGCTGAAGGCAAAGAGTGCGAGCACAAGTGCCAGCACGAGCAGAAGTAAATCATTGTTGTCCGGTGGCTCCGGTCACCGGACAACATGATTCTCATTTTTTTGATGTTTACAATTAAAAAAGA
>JAGCYV010000014.1 GCA_017960605.1 Bacteroidales bacterium
GGTGTGGATCTAGGCGGTGACATACTCCTCGTGCTCCAGGCCGGCCTTCAGCACATCCATGTCTTTCGTGTACTTCTTGTCGGGCTTGGCGATGGCGTTCAGCACGATGGGGCAGTCGTTGTTCTGCATATACTTGTAGATGAGCATGGCGTGGTCGCGCTCTTCCATGGCCTGAATCATGTACCAGTTGGCGAAGCCGGCAAGGCCGCGCTTGTCGAAGTAGTTGTTCATGTCGAGGTACAGGTAGCCGCTGTAGAGTTCTTTGTTGATCTGCTCGTTGAGCAGGTCGGAAACTTTCTTGTTAAGCATAACTTTTATTTTTAATTGTGTTATTGTGTTATCGTGCTATTGCGTTAGTGTTGGTGCATCATTATGTTGGTTTTTGACAGTGTCAACCACTAACACATTAACGCATTCTATTTATTGTTTTTCAAAATGAGTCTTGTCAACCGAGCAGAGGGGACACACCCAGTCAGCGGGCAGGTCTTCGAACTTGGTGCCGGGAGCGATGCCGTTGTCAGGGTCACCCTTCGCGGGGTCATACTCATACCCGCATACATTGCAAACATACTTTTCCATGTGTTTTTGTTTTTAAAGGTTAATAATTCGGCTGCAAAGATACGACTATTTTCTTATATGGCAAAAAATATTTTGCGAAAAACTATGGCTGTCGGATTCGTCCCATCCGGAATCCAAGAGCATAATAAAAAATATGCTTATGATTAAGGGTGAATCATAAGCATAAAATCAAATCAATTTTTAATGCTGGGCTATTTTATCACCACCACTTTCCGCGCCGGGCGGTTGCCAATCTTAACCATATACACACCAGTGGGCAATGCTTCATTTCGGATAATGCGCCCAACCATGTCTAACACCCGCACCTCGTCGGTTGTCCCATTGACCACAATGCGGCCACTCTCGCTGCGGATGCTGATGCCGTCGGCATCGATGTTGTAAATGCCTTGGGTACTAGCATTAGTGGCGATGTTGCTACGGCTGACGCTTGCTGACTTGGATTCCATTGACGCGCAGCCATTGACCATAACTATACCCACTTGGTAGAACACATCACCATCGGTAGCGGTCTCGTCGGTGTATGAAGTGTTGCCATCGGCGGGCATGATGTCTATCTGCTCAAGACTGTCGGCCATTGTACCGCGATAGATAATGTATGTGGTGTACTCCGCCCCCTCGTATGGAGTCCATTGCAGGTTCCATCGTCCACCAAGGCCTTGGTTGATGGAGAGGTGCATGGTCTTGTGTTCTGGACTTAGAATTGATTCATTACCCTCATTGTCACTTGCACTGATCTTATAACGGTAGCTGCGGGTATTAGGACGTGATGCCGAATCTACCCATCGCAAAATAGAATCCGATGACACCGTACCAATTAATTCATATTCCCCTGCAACAACACTTTCACGATATATGTTATAAGCAGCCACTTCATATTCATCATTCCAATATATCACATTATGGCTATTTTCTACACTAACCATACATAATTCAGGTTGTTCACAGCCGTCCTCTATATAATTAGAGAATACATTCCAGAATGGGGCATTTCTGTAGATGGCGGCTGTTCCACAAGGTACAAAGATAGGTATATTTGTTGAAATTCCAGAAAATGTCGTGTTTGTTATTACAGGGGGAATCTCTTTCTCCAAAATTATCTGTTGCAGGCTATTTTGATTCGTAAAAGCATTACTGACAATAGAGTCAACGTCTTCGCCAATCGTTAACGAAATAAGTGTATGCGGAAACATTCCTGAATACCCGCCCCCATAAATATCGGAGCCATTAGAAAAAGTCGCACGGCGAGCATTGTAATAGACACTACTTATATTATTACATTTCCAGAAAACATATTCATCAACACGTTTTATGCTTGGAGGTATACCTATGTAAGTCAAACTATCAGTCCCCCAAAAGGCGGATTCCCCAAGTCTAGTAACAGTATTGGGAATAACTGTTGATTTGCACCCTGCGATTAGCTCATTTGTGGCAGATTTTATAATTGCATTGCAATTATCCCTACTGTCATAAATTAAGTTGGCCTCATCGACATATATCTGTGATAATCTTACGCACCCAGAGAAACATCCATTTTCAATGCTTGTCATCGTACTTGGCAATGATACAGACAGAAGACTATCAAGGTCCCAGAATGCGCCGTATTCTCCGGTAACGGTATATGTTATACCCGAATGTACAACATGGGACGGAACAACAAGAGCACCGAACGGTCTTACCACATCTGTACTCCACCCTCCATCTGATCCAAGATTTCCAACAAGCCTAACATCTGTTGATGACGAAATAATTTCGTAGTATAGCGTTTGTCCGCTTGGTGAAACTGCGGAAAAATCGGGCTGTGCATGTGCACAAAAGCAACTAACAAAGAGTGCAAAAAAGATAAATATACGTTTCATAATATTATAATATAATTGGATAAACGAGCCCATATTGTTAACCAAAATCGTTGAAGAGGTCGCTCTCGGTCATTTCGTAAACTATTGTATCAAAGATATCAGACAACACAATTCTCCATTCTTTATCTTAAGAAATGAATAGTCGCTCATGAATTTGAAATAAAGGGGTTAATCATTAAATAATTATCGGTTCCCGACTATTGAGTCAAAAACCGATGTCTCTACACAAGGGATGAAAAAGGCGTGATTCTTTCGTATTTTTCCTTATTCTCGTAACAGGTGCTGGTGATACCTTTGAAGCGAATAAGTTGCGAATGATCCACGCCCAAGCGCGAACCTCCCGCAGCCTGTCCTCGCTTCAATAGTTACCAGCTTTGTTACGAGAGAGACAAGAGCGTTCAGCTCAATATATGTCTATGTTGTCTATTCTGTCTTTATTTCATTGTTTTGTTTTCGACTGCAAAAGTACTACTATTTTCTTATATGGCAAAAAATATTTTATTCCACCGGCTTGAAGTCGCTGGCGGGGTGCTTGCACCAGGGGCAGATGTAGTCGGCGGGGAGCTCGTCGCCTTCATAGACATAGCCACAGACTTCACAGACCCACTTCTTCTTTCCACCCTCGGCTTTCGGCGCGACGACAGGCTTGGGCTTAATCTTTTGCTGATAGTAGGCGTAGGTGATGCTGGGGCTGTCGCTCAGCACACGGGCCTCCATCGGCATGGCGATGAACATGGTGTGGGTGCCCAGGTCGATGCTCTTGGTGACCACGCAGCTGATGACGCTGTTGATGAACTTGGGCAGATAGCACAGGCCATTCTCCGTGCGGAGTTCTGTCTCGCATTCGGCGAACTTGTCAACTGTCTTGCCGCTCTGGAATCCGAAATGCTGGAAGGGCTTCATGGTGGCCTCCTCGCTCAGCGGACAGAGATTGAACTTCAGCGTGCGGAGTATCATGTCGTGCGTCAGGTTCTGCTTGTTGACGCATATCATGAGCTGCAGCGGGTCGCTGGTGACCTGCTGCGCCACATTGATGATGCAGGCGTTGTCTTTGTCGCCCTGACGAGCCACGAGCACAAAGAGGCCGTAGCTGATATTGAAGATGGCTTTGTTGTCGATCATAAGGTAATGGTTATTGGTTATAGTGAGGCGGCAATGGCGTCGGCCAATGCGGCGAGCTGCTCTTCCTGTGCGAGGGTGGCGGCGCTCTTCAGCGAGACGGTTTCGCCCACGATGGTGATGTCCTTCATCTGCTCCAGCTCGGCGCGCATCAGCTTGCCGCTCTGTGCGGCCCAGCTGCCGTTCTCAATGAGAGCCACCGTGCGACGTTGCCAGGCGTGGGCCTTGAGGTCAAGCAGGAGGTTCTCCATCGGGGTGAAGATGCCGTTGTTGTAGGTGCTGGAGGCAAAGACCACATGGCTGGCGCGGAAACACTCGCTGACCAGTTCGCTGACATGCGTGCGGCTGGCATCGTAGGCCCTGATGTGCTTCACGCCACGCTGTGCCAGCAGGGTGCCCAGACGCAGGGCGGCGGCCTCAGTGTGACCATAGATGCTGCCGTAGATGATGACCACTCCCCTATCCTCGGGCTCGTAGCGGCTCCAGAGGTCGTGCTTGCCGATGAACCACTCCAGATGGCTGCGCCACACAGGGCCGTGCAGCGGACAAATCATCTTGATGTCCAATGCTGCGGCCTTCTTGAGCACGTTCTGCACCTGCACGCCGTACTTGCCCACGATGTTGGTGAAATAGCGGCGGGCGTCGTCAATCCACTCGCGCTCAAAGTCCACCTCGTCGGCATAGATGTTGCCACTCAAAGCACCGAAGGTACCGAAGGCGTCGGCGCTGAAGAGCACTTTATCGGTCTGGTCGTAGGTCATCATCACCTCGGGCCAATGCACCATGGGAGCCATGGTGAAGACGAGCTGATGACGACTCAGCGAGAGGGTGTCGCCCTCCTTGACGACCTGCAGCCGTGCAGGCTTGCTGCCGAAGAACTGCTCCATCATCTGCGCCGCCTTGGCAGTGGTGACCACCGTAGCCTCGGGATAGCGCAGCAAAAGGTCCATCAGCGTGGCGGCGTGGTCGGGCTCCATGTGGTGCACCACCACATAGTCGAGCTTGCGCCCGGCAAGGGCTGCCTTCACGTTCTCGAAGAACTGCTCGCTAACGGTCACGTCGGCGGTATCCAACAAGGCGGTCTTCTCGTCGAGCAGCACGTAGCTGTTGTACGACACCCCGCGGGGGATGGGATAGACATTCTCGAACAAGGCGGTGCGACGGTCGCTCACGCCAACATACACGAGGTCGGGGCTGATATTCTGAATATTCTGCATGGTATTAATCAATTTTGTCGAATCCCAAGTAGGGCCGCAGGCACTCGGGCATGACGATACCCTCGGGCGTCTGGTTGTTCTCCAGCAAAGCGGCCACGATGCGCGGCAGGGCGAGAGCCGAGCCATTCAGCGTGTGGCACAGCTGCATCTTGCCCTGCTCGTCCTTGAAGCGCAGTTTCATACGGTTGGCCTGGAAGGTCTCAAAATTGGAGACCGAACTCACCTCGAGCCAGCGCTTTTGTGCGGCACTCCACACCTCGAAGTCGAAGGTCATGGCGCTGGTGAAGCTGATGTCACCACCACAGAGTTTGAGAATATGGTACGGCAGACCCAGCTTGTCAAGCAGGCCACCCACATGTTTCTTCATCTCCTCAAGCATGTCGTAGCTGCGGTCGGGATGCTCGATGACCACAATCTCCACCTTGCTGAACTCATGCAGGCGGTTCAAGCCGCGCACGTCCTTGCCGTAGCTGCCGGCCTCGCGGCGGAAGCATTCGCTGTACCCCACCCGCTTGATGGGGAACTGCTTGGCATCCACCACCTCGCCACGGAAGATGTTGGTGATGGGCACCTCGGCGGTGGGAATCATATAGAATCCGTCGAGCGGTATGGCATACATCTGACCCTCCTTGTCGGGCAGCTGACCGGTGCCGAGACCGCTGGCCTCATTGACCATCAACGGGGGCTGAATCTCCAAGAATCCGACCTTCTGGGCCTCGTCGAGGAAGAAGTTGATGAGGGCACGTTGCAGGCGGGCACCCTTGCCTTTGTAGAACGGGAATCCGGCACCGGTCACCTTGTTGCCCAGCTCGAAGTCGATGATGTCATACTTGGCACAGAGATCCCAGTGGGGCAGCGCGTCGGCGGGCAGGTCGGGCTTGTGGCCGAATTCGGCCACCACCACATTGTCGGCCTCGCTCTTGCCCACGGGCACGGTGATATGCGGTGCGTTGGGCAGGCTTATCAGCTTTTCGTTGAGGCTCTTCTCCGTCGCCGACTGCTGCTCGCCGAGGCTCTTCTCCTCAGCCTTGAGCTCGGCGGTGCGGGCTTTGGCCTTCTCGGCCTCTTCGCGCAACCCCTGTTTCATCAGACCGCCAATCTCCTTGGCAATCTTGTTCTGCTCGGCCTTCACGGCGTCGGCTTTCACCTGCAGGGCACGGCGCTCGGCATCGAGGGCGATTATCTCATGGATGCGGGCCTCCACGTCGGCCACATTTTTGATTTTCAGTCGGGCGATGATTTCGTCGGTATGATCTTTAATGTACTGTAGCTGTAACATAACTAAAGGGTATTAAAAAAGCGGAGAGAGAGGGATTCGAACCCCCGGACCCTCGCAGGTCAACGGTTTTCAAGACCGCCGCAATCGACCGCTCTGCCATCTCTCCTGAACTGGTTTTGAGGATGCAAAAATACAAACATTTCTCCACTCGGCCAAATAATTTTTCCAACATCCCCATTGCCAGCCATATATAGCACACCGACCGCAGGTCAGACATCCCCTGGAGACATCCTTCCGGTTCCATAGCCCCTCCATCTCTCCCCCACTCCCCCTCCGTCTCACCTCCGTCTTTCAACGGAGGTGAGACGGAGTTGATACGGAGGGGCAACGGAGTTGAGACGGAGTTGGTAGGGAACCAATGGATAGAGGGTGTTAATATATTTATTTGGTCATATCGAAGATTATTCGTACTTTTGCATTTTCGTTATGAGACGGATTTGGATTGCTGTTGTGAAGCTGTGTGGCTGGAAATTAAACCTTCCCGAGCCCGGTACGCGACCTGAGTTGAGTCGCTGCGTTTTCGTCGTAGCGCCCCACACGTCGATCGACGACTTCCTGGTGGGCATAGCTTACCTGTGGGCCCTCAACGTGAACGGCCACGTGTTCATCAAGAAGGAGTTTTTCCGCTGGCCGGTAAAACGGTTGATGCTGAAAAACGGATGCATCCCGATAGACCGGGGCAACCGCCACAACGGCATGATCGAAGCCGCCGTGCACGAGTTCGGCAAGGGCGACACCTTCTCGCTGGTCATCACCCCCGAGGCCACCCGCAAGCCGGTACGGCGCTGGAAACGCGGATTCTGGGAGATAGCTCATCGGGCGAACGTGCCGATAGTGCCGGCCTATCTCGACTTCAGCAAGAAAGCGGTAGGGATTTTCAATGCCGTAACACCCACGGACGATTTCGAGGCCGACCTACTCAACATCCGCCGCCTCTACAAAAAAGAGATGGCCAAATATCCGGAAAAGTTCATTGAAACTTGAGAATATTACCGATAATAAACACACAATAATATGGTTAGAAGAATCTTTGTTGAAAAGAAGCCCGCTTACGCCGTGAAGGCCAAGGAGCTGAAGAACGAAATGAGCGAATATCTGGGCATCGAGGCCGAGGAGGTGCGCGTGCTGATACGCTACGACGTGGAGAACGTGAGCGACACCACCTATGCACAGGCCAAGCAGACGGTGTTCAGCGAGCCGCCGGTAGATGACATCTATGACGAGGAGTTCCCCCACAAAGCCGACGACTTCTGCTTTACGGTGGAGTACCTGCCGGGCCAGTTCGACCAGCGTGCCGACAGCGCCGAGCAATGCGTCAAACTGCTGAACGATAGCGAGGAACCCATCATCAAGAGCGCCACCACATACGTCATCAGCGGCCGCCTCGGCGACGAGCAGCGACAAGCGGTGGTGAAGCACTGCGTGAACCCCGTCGATAGCCGCGTCACCGACGAACCCAAGCCCGAGACCCTGGAGGACCACTTCGACGAGCCCGCCGACGTGATTACCTTCGACGGTTACAAGGACATGGACGAGCCTCAGCTAAAAGAGCTCTACGGCAGTTTGGGTCTGGCTATGACCTTTGCCGACTTCAAACACATCCAGCGCTACTTCCACGATGAGGAGCACCGCGACCCCACGATGACCGAAATCCGTGTGCTCGACACCTACTGGAGCGACCACTGCCGCCACACCACCTTCGCCACCGAACTGAAGGATGTGAAGTTCGACGAGGGCTATTACAAGCCCCTCATCGAGGGTGCTTTCCATCAGTATCTGGCTGACCATAAGGAGCATTACACCGGTCGCAACGACAAGTTCGTCTGCCTGATGGACATCGGCACCCTGGCCGCCAAGCGGCTCAAGAAAGCCGGCATCCTCGACGACCAAGAGCCCAGCGACGAAATCAACGCCTGCTCCATCGTGGTGCCTGTGGTCATCGACGGCAACAAGGAGGAGTGGCTCATCAACTTCAAGAATGAGACCCACAACCATCCGACAGAGATTGAGCCCTTCGGTGGTGCCGCCACCTGCCTGGGCGGCTGCATCCGCGACCCGTTGTCGGGACGCACATATGTCTATCAGGCCATGCGCGTCACCGGTGCCGCCGACCCCACCAAACCTCTCAACGAAACGCTTGCAGGAAAGCTGCCGCAACGCAAGATTGTCACCACCGCAGCCCACGGCTACAGTAGCTATGGCAACCAAATTGGCTTGGCCACGGGCTTGGTGAACGAGATATACCACCCCAACTATGTGGCCAAGCGCATGGAGATCGGCGCCGTGATAGCCGCCGCTCCACGTCGTGCCGTGAAGCGCCTCACCAGTGACCCGGGCGATGTCATCATCCTATTGGGTGGCCGCACCGGCCGCGATGGTATCGGCGGTGCCACGGGTGCCTCGAAGAGTCATACCACCAAGAGTTTGACCACCTGCGGAGCCGAGGTGCAGAAGGGTAATGCCCCCACTGAGCGCAAGATTCAGCGCCTGTTCCGCCGCGAAGAGGTCTCCTCCATCATCAAGAAATGCAACGACTTCGGTGCCGGCGGCGTGAGCGTGGCCATCGGCGAGCTGGCCGACGGATTGCAGATCAACCTGGATAAAGTCCCCAAGAAATACGCTGGATTGGACGGTACCGAACTGGCCATCAGCGAGAGCCAGGAACGCATGGCCGTGGTGGTCGATCCGAAGGACGTGGATTTGATGCTCAAGTATGCCGACGAAGAGAATCTCGAGGCCACCGTGGTGGCCACCGTCACCGAGAATCCTCGTATGGTCATCAGCTGGCGCGGCAAGGAGATTGTCAACCTCAGCCGTCGCTTCATCGACACCAACGGCGCCCATCAGGAAACGACGGTGAGCGTCAGTATGCCCGAGAAACCGGAAAATCTGGAGAAACAGGAATGTCCGGATGTTCGCAGCCTATGGTTGCGGACGCTGGCTGACCTCAACGTCTGCTCGCAGAAGGGCTTGGTAGAGATGTTCGACAGCTCAATTGGCGCCGGCAGCGTGGTGATGCCCTTCGGCGGCAAATACCAGCTCACGCCCACACAGAGCATGATTGGCAAACTGCCACTACTCGACGGCAAATGCGACACCGTGACCATCATGAGCTACGGCATGGACCCCTATCAGACCTCGTGGAGCCCGTTCCATGGTGCCGTCTATGCCGTGCTGAGCTCGGTGGCCAAGATTGCTGCCGCCGGTGGCGACGCCAGCCGTGTGCGCCTCACCTTCCAGGAATACTTCAAGAAACTGGGCAACAATCCTTACCGCTGGGGAGAACCCTTCGCCGCATTGCTCGGTGCCTACAACACCCAGATGGGTTTGAAGTTACCCGCCATCGGAGGCAAGGACTCGATGAGTGGCACCTTCAATGACATCGACGTGCCGCCGACGCTCTGCTCCTTCGCCGTAGGCATCAGCGACTTGCAGCATGTCGTCACCCCCGAGTTGAAGCAAGTTGGAAGCCGTCTGGTGTTGCTTGATGTGAAGGAGAAAGAGTTCGGCATGCCCGACTACGAGGATGCTCTGAACCAGTATGCCGCCCTGCGGAAAGCCATCGAGGCAGGACAGGTGCGCAGCGCCTACGCCCTCGGCTTCGGCGGCATCATCGAGGCCGTCAGCAAGATGGCCTTCGGCAACAAGTTGGGTGTGAAACTGAGTGCCACATACGACCTCACTGCCAAACACTACGGCTGGATTGTCGTCGAGGTGAAGGATGCCAATAGCCTACCTTTCCACTGCAAGGAGATTGGCGAAGTCACCGCAGAACCCGTCTTCGAGGTGGCAACCAACGGGAGCAACCTGTCACAACAGGCTGGCGAGAAGATTGCCCTCGAAGAGGCCCTCGCCGCCTGGCAGAAGACCCTCGAAGGAGTCTTCCCCACCAGGACAAACACGCCCATTAAACCCATTAAAACCACCGAGCCTATAAACTATAAAGACATCCATATCTGTGCCCACAAGGTGGCGAAGCCGCACGTCTTTATCCCCGCTTTTCCCGGCACCAACTGCGAGTATGACAGTGCCCGCGCCTTCAACCGCGCCGGTGCCGAGAGCGAGATTATCGTCTTCCGCAACCAAAACGGCCAACAGATCCGCGAGAGCGTGGATGCCTATGTCGATGCCATCCGCCGCAGCCAGATTGTCATGATACCTGGCGGCTTCAGCGCCGGCGACGAGCCCGAAGGCAGCGCCAAATTCATCACCAGCGTCTTCCGCAACCAGCGCATCGCCGACGCCGTGATGGAACTGCTCCAGAAGCGCGACGGCCTGATGCTCGGCATCTGCAACGGCTTCCAGGCCCTGGTAAAACTCGGCCTTGTGCCCTGCGGAGAGATCCGTCCGCAAGCCGAAGATGCCCCCACACTGACCTTCAACACCATCGGCCGCCACCAGAGCAAAATGGCCTACACGCGCGTCAGCAGCAATCTCAGCCCCTGGCTGCGGAAAGCCGAGCTGGGTGCCACCTATATTATACCCATCTCACACGGCGAGGGTCGCTTTGTGGCTCCTCAGGAGTGTATTGACCAACTCTTTGCGAACGGTCAAGTAGCCACACAGTACTGTGATATGGCAGGTGTGCCGACCATGGACGAAGAGTACAACATGAACGGCAGCTACTGCGCCATTGAGGGCATCACCAGTCCCGATGGTCGTGTCCTCGGCAAGATGGGCCACTCTGAGCGTTGGAGCAAAGGTTCCGCTATGAACATCCCCGGCAATCCCGACCAGCAGCTGTTCGAGAGCGGCGTGGAGTACTTCAAATAAACCGTTTTACCCAAACAAACGAGACGGGAGCACCCGCAAGGGACTCCCGTCTTTTTAGAACAATATGAAGCAGATAGTTATTTCGATACTGATTGTACTGGCGACGGTCTTCTCCGTCAACGGCCAGACGGCGACAGAATCACTCAAGAGCCCCGATGGGCGCATGGAACTGCGCTTCGAGCTGAAGGACAGCGTGCCCTATTACAGCCTCTATCGCGACGGCAAGGCTGTGGTGCTGCCGTCGAAGATGGGCTTCACCCTCGAATGGCGCGACGACTTGGCACACGCTTTTGTCCTCAAGGACGCACAGTATAGCACTTTCGATGAGACATGGCAGCCTGTCTGGGGCGAGGAGGCCAATATCCGCAACCACTACAACGAGATGCTGGTCACTCTGGAGCAGCCTGCGGGAGCCGTCGAGAGCGCCGACGGACGTTCAAAGACGATAGCCACCGTTATGCAGATTCGCTTCCGCCTCTACGACGACGGCCTTGGCTTCCGCTACGAGTTCCCCATCGACAACGCGCTGGTATGCTTCTGGTTTAAGGAGGAGCTGACAGAGTTCGTGATGACAGGCGACCACACTGCATGGTGGATACCCGGCGACTACGACACGCAGGAGTACAACTACACATGCAGCCGTCTCTCGCAGATTGACAGCCTCTGGGAGAAAAGCCATGAACACGGCGGCTGGCCGTGGACGGCCTTCTCGCGCACCGGCGTGCAGACTGCCTTGCAGATGAAGACCGACGACGGCCTTTACATCAATATCCACGAGGCCGCCACGCTCGACTACCCGACCATGCACTTAGAACTCAAAAAGGTTCTTAACGCTATTGGAGTTACGATTACTACTTATGAAGATAGGACGAAGAGTTTTGATTATGTTGATGAGGGTATTTCTGAATGTGTATTCCAAGTCCATCTCTGCCCTGACGCCACTGGCTACAAGGGTCGTATGCAGGCGCCCTGCCACACTCCGTGGCGCACCGTCATGGTGTGCGAAAAGGCCACCGACGTGCTGCGTTCGCGGCTCATACTCAACCTCAACGAGCCTTGTGCGTTGGAGGATGTCAGCTGGATACACCCCGTGAAGTACATGGGCGTGTGGTGGGAGATGATCAGCGGCAAGAGCACCTGGAGTTACACCAACGACTACCCCTCGGTGCGCCTTGGCGAGACCGACTTTGAACATGCCACACCCAACGGCACCCACGGCGCCAATAACGCCAATGTGCGCCGCTACATCGATTTCGCTGCGGCCAATGGCTTCGACGCCCTCCTCATTGAGGGCTGGAACGTCGGCTGGGAAGACTGGTATGGCAAGCAGAAGGAGTTCGTCTTTGACTTTCTCACCCCTTATCCCGACTTCGACCTGCCCGCATTGAACCATTATGCTCACCAGAAGGGCATCCGCCTTATCATGCACCACGAAAGCAGTGCCTCCACTGTCAACTACGAGCGATGGATGGACACCGCGTACCGCTTGATGAACCGCTACGGCTACGACGCTGTGAAGAGCGGCTACGTGGGCACTATCATTCCCTTCGCTGAAGGCCACTACAGCCAACCCATCAACAACCACTATCACTACGCCATCGTCGAGGCCGCCAAGCACCACATCATGGTCAACGCCCACGAGGCGGTGCGCCCCACCGGCCTCTGCCGTACCTGGCCCAACATGATTGGCAACGAGAGCGCCATGGGCACCGAGTTCCGTGAGCGGATACACCCAGGCCACACTGCCATACTGCCCTTCACCCGCCTGCAGGGCGGCCCGATGGACTACACCCCCGGCATCTTCGAGCCAGACATGGGCAAGATTGTCCCCTGGGGCCAGAAGATGAGCCATACCATCTGCAACCAGCTCGGCCTCTACGTCACATTCTACTCGCCGCTACAGATGGCTGCCGATTTCCCCGAGCACTACGAGCCGTATATGGACGCCTTCCAGTTCATCAAAGACGTAGCAGTCGATTGGGACACCAGCATCTACCTCTACGCCGAGCCGGGCGACTATATCGTCACTGTCCGCAAGCCGAAGGTGTCATCATTGAACACGGCCGCCGACGGCCTCGGTGAGCTGCCCGACGGCAAGAAGGGTGTCATCAGCGGTGCCGCACGATACGTGTTTGCCTTGGATGAAGGCGGACGTTTGGCCTCAGAGGTCAGAGGCGATATGCCAACTATTGGCAACTTGTTTGAGCCGCGCGATGTCTGGTATATCGGCGGCATTACCGACGAGACCGCTCGTGAGTTCAGCGTCAAACTCGACTTCCTGGAGAAAGGCAAGACCTACGAGGCCATTATCTACGCCGATGCTAAGGATGCCAGTGGCCTCCCCGGCGAGGGCTACAATCCGCAGGCCTACACCATCACCAAGAAGAAGGTCACCAGCAAGACTACCCTCAAACTCAAGATGGCCCCCTGTGGCGGCTTCGCCGTCTCAATCCGTGAGATTATATGAAACGCCTGATAGTCATATCCCTATTGCTGCTCTTGGCAGCCACTGCTTCGGCGCAGGAGTTCATCGGCTGTCGCACCGACAGCGGCTGGGCCGAGACCCCGATGCTACGCAAGACATTCACCCTTACGGCCAGTGATTTCAAACACCACGACTTCCAAACTTTGACGTTCACCGTCGATGTCACGTCGCTGGGCTACCACGAGGTGTACGTAAACGGGGTGAAAGTAGGCGACGAGGTGCTTCAACCCGCCGTGTCGCAGCTCGACAAGCACGCCCTTACTGTCAGCTACGACATCACCGACCTTTTGCATAAAGGCAAAAACGAGATAATGCTGTGGCTCGGACAGGGCTGGGGGCGCATCTACGGAACCCCTGCGGTGGCGAAGGTGGCGGTAATGCGTGAGGTGTCAGACGAAGAATGCGGCCTAAGCGACTATGTCGTCTGGACCGACAGCACATGGGAAGCCTCGCCGAGCGGCTACAGTTACACCGGCAGCTGGCAACCGCTGCAGTTCGGCGGCGAACGCTATGATGCACGAGTACAACCCGACTGGCGACCGGCTACGGTCTATGACGCAAAAGGCATCACCATTTCGAAACAGGAGTTCGAAGGCAACCGTATCGTCGACACGGTTCCTGAATATTATATAAGCCAGTTCGACTGGGAGAGAGACAGCACGGTGCTCGTCAGCTTCAACCGTGTGGTGACGGGCTGGTTTCAGGTGGAGTTCGAGCCCATGGCTCCCGGCACACGGGTGACCCTGGAGTATCTCGACCATTACAATGCCGCCCTACCGCACACCGAGCAGGATGTCTACCTCGCGCGAGGCGACGGCCGCGAGTTGTTTACCAACCGCTTCCATACCCACACGTTCGAATATGTCCGCATCAAAGGAGCCCATATCATCGGTTGCCATGCATTACAAATCAGTGCCGTTGACCCGAAAGAGGGCGCCACCTTCGAATGCTCCGACCCTCGGTTGAACGCCATACACGATATGGTGAAGTACACCCTCAGCAACCTCACTCTCAGCGGCTATATGGTCGACTGCCCACACCTCGAGCGCATGGGCTATGGCGGCGACGGCAACTCCTCCACCATGACGCTACAGACCCTCTGGGATGTGCGCTCAACCTACGCCAACTGGTTGCAGGCCTGGCACGACGCCATTCAGCCCGACGGCGAGCTGCCCTACGTGGCTCCCGCTTTCCGCACCGGCGGCGGCCCCTACTGGCAGGGCTTCGTGGTCAAGGCCCCGTGGCGAACCTACCTCAACTACGGCGACCGATACCTCATCAACAAACACTATGATGACATGAAACGCTGGCTGGGGTACATCGAGCGGCACAGCGAGGACTATATCCTGCAACCGTGGCCCGACAATGAGCGGCACAGCTGGTTTCTGGGCGACTGGGCCGTCCCCGAGGGGGTGGACAAAGGTGGCGAGAGTGTGCTGCATGCCAGCAGCTGCTTCATCAGCGACTGTCTGGCCGACATGGAGCAGATGGCGCACATGACAGGTCACCCCGGCGACGCACAACATTATGCCGAATGGCGGCAGAACCTCAACGCCTCAATCCACCGTAATTTCTATCACCCCGAGACGCACACTTACGCCAACGGCACGCCGCTTGACCAGTGCTACGCCCTGCTGATAGGCATACCGCCCGACAGCGCCACCGCCGCTGCCGTCAAGGAACAACTGCTCAAGGATTGTCACGGAAAGTACCGCGACCACATAGCCGCCGGCCTCGTCGGAGTCCCCATCTTCACCGAGTGGTGCATCCGCGAGCGGCAGGCCGACCTCATGGCCACTATCCTCCATCAGGAGGACTATCCCGGCTATCTCAACATGGTAAACCAAGGTGCCACCACAACATGGGAGTCGTGGGACTGCGGCCGCCCAGGCAAGGAGGACCGCAGTCGCGTGCACAACTGCTACAACGGCATCGGCATCTGGTTCTATCAGGCACTGGCCGGTATCCGCCCCGATGAGCAGCAGCCCGGCTACAAACACTTCTTCATCGACCCGCAGCCTTGCAAAGGCATCGAATGGGTGAGATGCACCAAGCCCACCCCCTATGGTACTATCCGTGTGGAACTCAGAAACGGGCAACTGAAGATTGGAATTCCCGAAAGTACAACCGCAACTCTCTTCCCCGACACCCCCAACGAGCGCACTGTCGGGCCTGGAGAATGGACATTTGAAACCAACCCATAAAATAATGGCAAGCACCCCTGACTTTGTACAGTATATCATTGACCAATGCACCTGGGGCACCGCCAAAATCGAGGCCCGCAAGATGTTTGGCGACTATTGCGTCTATTGCGACGACAAGCCTTTCGGCCTTGTGTGCGACAACGGCTTCTACGTGAAGTCCACCGAGGCGGGACGCAAGCTGCTACGCATCGAAGACATGCGTCCACCCTACTCCGGCGCCAAGCCCCACTTCTACATCGAAGACGTCGATGACCGCGAATATCTGTCGGCACTGGTGCACGCTACCTGCGCCGAACTGCCAGAACCAAAAACTAAAGTCAAAAAGAAATGAAGCTAACCAACGACATACTATCCATCGAGGTAGCCGAACACGGAGCCGAATTAGTCAGCCTCGTGAAAGGTGACCGCGAATATATGTGGTGCGGCGACCCTGCCTTCTGGAATCGCCACGCGCCGATACTCTTCCCCGCCGTGGGCAAACCGTTTGAGAACATCATCCGCATTGACGGAAAGACATACCCAATGAAGCAACACGGCTTCGCCCGCGACAACGAGTTTAAGGCCATGGGAAACGGTCATCTGCAGATGGTGGACGCCGACCGCACAGAGCAATACCCCTACCGTTTCTCCCTCGAAGTGGAATACCGTCTCGACGGTAGCAGCGTGGAAATCACATGGACGGTAACCAACTGTGACCGGCGCAATATACACTTCCAGATTGGCGCCCATCCTGGTTTTATGCTGCCCGACTATAATGCTGCAGACAAGATACACGGCTATGTGCGCTACTACGACAAGGATGGCGCCTCCGTCAGCCCCGTCATCACCTCCGCCCTCGACGACGGCAACCGCATACCGTTACTTACACCGCGCAGCATCCCGGCCAATATGTCCCTTGAGGCAGACACCTTCGCCCACGACGCCCTCATCTTCGAGGACGCGCAGGTGACCACTGCCGAACTCTGCGACAAGCAAGGGTACCCCGTCCTCAGCGTCAGCTGCCCGCAGGCCGAGGCCTTCGGCATCTGGGCGCCACACAAAGAGGACTGCCCCTTTGTATGCCTCGAGCCCTGGTGCGGCATCTGCGACACGAAAGGCTTCGCCGGCGACATCAGCGAGCGCACCTACTGCCACCGCCTCGCACCCCAAGGGCAATACCGTTTCACCTATACAATCCACATCCTATGAAAAGACTGACCTTTGTACTTGCTCTTACCGCCTTGCTGCTGTCAGGCTGTCACAAGAAAAAAGAATTCAACACCTACACCGTCAGCGATGAGCACTGCTTCATCCAGGTTTTCGACGAGCCGTTCTTTGGCGACATCGACACCGTCGGAAACAAGATTTCCTACTCCATCGTGTGGCCCAATAAAGGCACCGTCAGCGAAAAAGCCCTGCGGGAATTACAGTACCTCTACTTCGACGACAGCACCGTGACCGACATCGCCAATGCCCCAGACTACTGGATGGCCCCCGACGGCATCGACGGATGGTTCTTCTACCCCGACGAGACCGCCAAGATTATACGCGTGGACAGCATCGACGAGGAGCGCGAATACAGCTACATTGACCTTCAGGGCACATGTACCGTAGATTGCAATCTAGCGGTCTTCACCGTCCATCAGGAGAGTTTTCCCTTTGGTGCCGCCCATGGCTTGCATTCGACTAGCTTCTTGACCATTGACCTGGAAACCGGCAACGCCATCCACCTCACCGACCTCGTCACCGACACCAATCTCCTCTGCGAGGCCATCGCACATGCTATCTACGACCTCGACGTCAACAAAGAAACCAGAGAGTGCCTCTTCGACGAGTTCACCGACGTGGAACGTATGCCTCTGCCGCGCAACTTCGTCATCGACAGCGCCCGCAATAACATCATCGTCGTCTACGCCCTCTACGAGCTTACCCCCTACGCCTGCGGCATTCAGAACATCGTCCTCCCCATCTTCTGGCTCTCCAAACACGTCCCGCTGACACCCTACGCCAAACGCTTGTTCGGGCCCGGGAGCTACATAGAATAGTTCATAAATACCACCAATACAACACGGGAGGAAGTTCTCTGCTTCCTCCCGTGTTATTGTAATCAATGTCTCACCCTTTGGGATAGGCGCCCACTAATGAAGCCGAGTGTGTCAATGCGGTTTGGATAGGTAGCACTCGCGTTATAATTTGTTGTCATCAAACCCTCTACGGTCAGGTATTTGTCAGTATAGTCGTTCTGTGTATTTTCAACTTCCTCATAGTTCTGTACATTGAGGGTGATTTTCTCCCACCATGTACGACCCTGTTCGTCTGGAGTTGATGTAAATGTACTTTCGAGGGTATTGCCATTCAGTGTCCATACCTGATGTGTGCGGGTACTGTAATCGGAAATCACATTCATTGTATGGTTAGCTTTATACTCCAACTTTTTCCCTCCAAGATAGGGTGACGTTGATGGAACGCTCCATGTCCCAATAATGTCGCTTTCCTTGGCTTGAAAGGGTGCTGGTTCCGTGCCACCACCTGGTGTGTCGGTAGTTGTATCGTCTTTGCCGCAAGAAGCGACCATTAACATTGAGGCTGCCACAAAGAGCATCATTGTAATTTTCTTGATGTTTGTTTTCATTTCATTATCATTTTACTTCATTAAACCATGTTGTGCCAAGTCGAGGAATATGCACATAAAAAGAGCGTGGCACTTGTTTGTCTTCATCGGTTATTCTGAGGTCTTCGACTACCTATGCTATCCAATTACAACGTACAAGCCCACGCCAAAACAGCGGGAGCGTCGTCACCTCGGTCTGGATAGCATTCTCGAAAGTGTCGAAGTTTCAGAATAACCAGATTTCAGCTATTTCGCTTTTTCCTATTCTCTGATGTGCATACTAAAACTATGCGCTATGCTTCATCTGCAAATATTTTTGTTAATACTCATTTAATATCGACTGCAAAAATACACACTTTTCCCGACATACAAAAATATATTTTGTCATGTGGGTAAAAATGCGTAATTTTGCACACGGAAAACAATCAATAAAAACAACATACCTATGAAACAGCAGAAAGACATTCTGAAAGGGCTCAAGCCGGAACGCGTGTGGCACTGGTTTGGTGAGATTATGGCCATTCCGCGGCCTTCTAAACATGAGGAGCGCATCTCCGCCTACCTCGTAAAATGGGGCAAGGATCACGGCCTCGAGACCAAAAGCGACAAACTGGGCAACGTACTCATCCGCAAGCCTGCCACCAAGGGCTACGAGAAGAGTCCCATGGTATGCCTCCAGGCCCACATGGACATGGTCTGCGAGAAGAACAGCAACAAGAAGTTCGACTTTATGAAGGATGCCATCCAACCCGTGTTGGACGGTGAGTGGCTCACGGCCGACGGCACTACCCTCGGTGCCGACGACGGCATCGGTGTAGCCGCCATCCTCGCCATCCTCGAGGACAAGAAGATTGCCCACCCCGCACTGGAAGCCCTTATCACTGTCGATGAGGAAACCGGCCTCACCGGTGCCAACGGTCTCAGCAAGAGCTGGCTCAAGAGCGAAATCCTCCTCAACTTCGACGATGAGGACGAAGGCGAATACTGCATCGGATGTGCCGGTGGCATCGACACCACCGTCGAGATGGACTACAAGCTCGTTCCTGCCGTCAAAGGGCACAAGGCCTTCAAACTGAAAGTCAGTGGTCTGAAGGGTGGACACAGCGGCGACGACATCAATCGAGGCCGCGGCTGCGCCAACAAACTCATTAACCGCATCCTCTGGGAAGGTACCTACAAATACGGCATGCGCCTGGCCGCCATTGACGGTGGCAATCTTCGCAACGCCATCGCCCGCGAGGCCGAAGCCGTAGTCACCGTGCCCGAGGACAAGGTGCGTGCTTTCAAGGCCATGGTCACCAAGATGGGCAAAGCCATGATTTTTGAGTTCCGCAGCACCGAATCCGAGTTGGAGTTCGAGCTCCGCGACGTTGAGATGCCCAAGAAACTCATCGACAAGGAGACCCAAGGGAAACTCGTCGATGTGCTTTACGCCTGTGCCCACGGCGTATTGGCCATGAGCCGCGAGATAGAGAACTTCGTGGAGACCTCCACTAACCTGGCTTCCATCAAGATGAAAGACGGCGTAATACATATCGCCACCAGCCAGCGTAGCTCTGTGGAGAGTGCCAAAATGGCCGCTGCCGCCAAGATTGAGAGCACCTTCCGTCTGGCGGGCTGCCGTGTGAAACACAGCGACGGATATCCCGGATGGACACCCAATCCCGACAGCCGCGTGCTGAAGGTCGGCGTCGATGTCTATAAGAAGATGTATGGCAAGGAACCTGTCGTGCGTGCCATCCACGCCGGACTGGAGTGCGGCCTCATCGGCGAGAAGTACCCCAACATGGACATGATCAGCTACGGTCCCACGCTGCGTGGCGTCCACAGCCCCGACGAGCGCATCGAGATAAAGACCGTCGAGATGTTCTGGAACCAGACACTGGAAATACTAAAGAAACTCAAATAAAAGCAACTCGGGGCGGTCACAAGGCCGCCCCGATTCTTTTTCCACAGCATCCCGTCCCTATATCTCAACCATTTTCTTTTCGAAGCCGGCCACGGTGAGTTCCTCGGGACTGACAAACCAGATGAGGTCGCCGTGCTGGAAGATGGTGCCGCGTCGCGGATTGACAATCTTCTGTCCACCGCGTTCGATGGCTATCACCATCACATGGTGTTTGGTAGCGAGGATGGAAGTGCCTATCTGCATGCCGCACAGCGGACCGCCGGCATCAACGCGATAGCGGTACATGTGCATCTCATGGTCCGAGTGGTCGTGTACCAACAAGTCGGCCTCCTTCTCAATGTCACCGCGTATCGAACTCACCTGCTCTTCGGTGCCTATAACTGTCAGCACATCCGACGGCATCAATATATTGTCCTTTGTCGGCAAGTCAATGATGGTCTCACCTCGTTCGATGGTGACGATATTGGCCCCGTAGCGGTCGCGAATATCATTCTGCGCCAATGTCTTGCCCGCCAGTGGTGAACTGGGTGTCACCCGCAGGCGTTCCATGGCGAACTCGTTCTCCATACCTGCCGGAATGTGGAACGATGCCTGTGCCTGGCGCGAGTTGAAGTTCTTGGTGAAACGCTCCTCAATCTGCACATAAAAGCCGTCGGCCCGACGCGAGAAGAGCACCACGCCCACCACGATGATAGCCAGCACCATCAGGAATCCCACGGCGATATCCACATAGCCGGCGATGATGATGCCCACACTCAACAGTGCCACGAAATAGCGCAGCACCAGCATCGGGATGACCACAGCCTGGCTGAAGCGGTAGGTGTCGAACATCTCGCGTATCTTTTTCTTGCTCACGTTCTTCACAGCCACAGCCCACAGGAACGGTGACATTATAACCAACGTACCCACCAAACCCAGGATGCGGCTCCATATCTGCGGTATCTCCAAATCGGCGAAGAGTTTATCGAGGAACGGACGCAATATTCCAATACTCAGCAGCGAGATAGCCGCAAGGATGGCTCCGTAGAGCAGGATGTTGGTCAGCTGTTTGCGGATGAACTTGCCGATGGTAGCACGGCTGTCGTCGTCGCCGCCCGAGTTCTCACTGTAGCGGTTCAGGCGGTCTTTCACCCGTTCCGGCAGCCGAGGCTCCGCCCAGTTGTAAAACGGCAACGCTCCTTTGATCATGTAGGGTGTCACGAAGGTGGTCAGTATCGACACCGAGACGATGATGGGATAAAGGTTCTCGTCGATGACGCCATAGCTCAAACCCAGTCCAGCAATGATAAACGAGAACTCACCAATCTGACAGAAGCAGAAACCGCTCTGCACGGCCGTCTTCAACGGCTTGCCGCTGAGCAACACGCCCGTGGTCGCCGCAAACGACTTGAAGAGGATGATGCAGGCGGCGATAATGAGCACCGTGAGCCAGTGCTTGCCCAGCACCGCAGGCTGGATGAGCATACCCACCGAGACGAAGAAGACCGCGCTGAAGAGGTTCTTCAACGGGGTGATGAGCCGGTGAATCACGTCGGCCTCGATGGTCTCGGCCAGAATGGCACCCATCACAAAGGCTCCCAACGCCGTGGAGAAGCCCGCCTTGGCGGCCAGCACCACCATGCCGAAACACAAACCCACCGCCACCAACAACAGCGTCTCTTCGGTCATGTATTTGCGCATCCAACGCAGGAAAGTCGGTATCAGATAGATGCCGAACACAAACCACACAATCAGGAAGAACACCAGCTTCACCATACTCATGGCTAACTGGCCTCCGTCGAAGGTGCGGCTCACCGAGATGGTGCTCAGCACCACCAGCAGCAGCACCGCAATCAGGTCCTCCACCACCAGCACCGCCGTCACCGTCGAAGTGAACTTTTGCTGCTTCAGCCGCAGGTCGTCAAAGCTCTTGACAATGATGGCCGTCGAGGAGATACTGAGCATGCAGCCCAGGAAGATGCAGTCCATGCTCTTGAATCCCAGCAGGTGACCCACCGTGTTGCCGATGAGGAACATGATGGCCAGCTCGGTCAACGCCGTCACAGCACCTGTCGTGCCCACCTTCTTCAACTTCTTGATGCTGAACTCCAAGCCCAAGGCGAACATCAGGAACACGATGCCGATGTCGCTCCACACATGCACGTTCTGCGTATCAGTCACGGCCGGGAACCACGGGAAATAGGGGCCGATGAAGAAGCCTGCCAGGATGTATCCCAGCACTAGAGGTTGCTTCAACCACTTGAACACCACCGTAATCACACCCGCAGTGACCAATATCACCGCCAAATCCATGAACAATGCAGGCAAGCTTTCCATTTCTCTTTAGAAGTTAAGGTGTTATGACAAAGATTGGGGTATCACAAAATCAATGGCATTGTGGAGGCATTCAGCCTCGAAGCGGTGACCTTCGACCAATTCGCCGTCGGTGGCCACGAACGAGGGGCCACCCGCCTCGATGACCACCCGCCGCCCGCGGCGGTAGCTCACCACGTTGCGCAGCTCCGGACGGTCTATCAGCTCACCGTTCTCGTAGTACTTGATCAACCGGGCGAACGAGGCTATCGACATCGGCTTCACCGCCAGCACCTCCACCTGTCCGTCATCCACCACCGCCCGCGGGGCGCAGTGGTAGCCGCCGCCGGCATATTGGCCGTTGGCCAACGACAGCAGCAGCAAGTCGCCGTCGTACCACCTCTCGCCATCCACTTCCACACGGCAGTAGTTGTGACGGCCCGTGGCCAGACTCTTCACGATGCCCGTCGTGTAAGCCATACGCCCGCCGATCACCGGTTTGCGGCGCACGTCGGCCATCGTGCGGCACACCGCCGCCTCGAAGCCGAAATTCAACGTATTGACCGAATAGCGGTCGCCGAACCGCATCACATCAACCGGCACCGCAACGCCCGCCGTCTGTCCCTTGATGTCGGTGAAATCAACCGTAGGCCAGTTCTTCACATAATCGTTGCCGCTGCCGCAGGGGTAGCAACCCACTTCGGTGTTCAATACGCAGTGTTCAGCATTCTGTTTGGCCTGCATCACACCCGTCACCACCTCGTTCAGCGTGCCGTCGCCGCCACAGGCATAAAACCGAAAGTCCCCTCCTTCCTTGCAACGTTCAGCCACATAGCGCGTCGCGTCACGTGGTCCACGGGTAACGTAAATCTCTGTCTCAACCTCTATCTCTCTCAGACTCTCGGCAATAAACTCACTCCTGTCATGCCCTCCGGCCTGGGGGTTCACCACATAAATATGCTTCATCGGCAATTTCGTTTGCTTTCTCTCCACAACGCAAAGACGTCCTTTTTATTATATTCCGCCGAAAAAAAGTCAATGACCCGCCAGGCCCACCGCCTCTCTTCCATTCCCCCTCCGTCTTTCAACGGAGGTGAGACGGAGTTAAGACGGAGGTAAGACGGAGGTAAGACAGAGTTGAGACGGAGTTGATAGGGAACCATAAGATAATCTCCATCTGCACTTTTTTTTGGCTATATAAAATAATACTTGTATATTTGCAAGTTTAAACCCCTATATGATGCAGTTCAAAGACATTGTAGGACAGCGAGATGTAATCAACCGACTGACGGAAATCATCGACAGCGGGCGAGTAAGCCATGCCCAGATGGTGCTCGGCGACGAACGCGACGGCAGTCTGGCGATGGCATTGGCCTATTTGCAATACCTTTGCTGCGAGCACCGCGTGCACCCTGCCGATGGCGACCTGAGGGCCGACTCATGCGGCGAGTGTCCGAGTTGCAAGAAAATCAGCCAGCTGATGCATCCCGACCTGCATCTGGTGTTCCCCAACGCCACCACCGAACGTGTGAAGAGCAACCCGAGCTGCGCCGACTTTGAGGGCGAGTTCCGCGAGTTCCTGCTGACGTACAAGGCATTGGGCTCCCTAGAGCAGTGGTACGACCACCTGGGGGTGGATAACAAGCAGGGACTGATACGCGAAAGCGACGCGGCCCAGATTGTGCGCACCCTGGGCATGAAAGCCTACGAGGGCGGCTGGCGGATGCTGGTCATCTGGCGTCCGTCGCGGATGAACGCCTCGGCAGCCAACGAACTGCTCAAGACCTTCGAGGAGCCTATGCCGCAGACGCTTATCCTGCTGGTCGATGACAGCCTGGAGGAACTGCTGCCCACCATCCGCAGCCGTGTGCAGGTCATTAGGATGAAAGCCGGCAACGGGAAACGGACGGTGGAGGGCAGCGAGGAGTTCGCACCGATGCTGGTGGGCTGGTTGCGGATGCTGTTCAAGCTAAAAATGAAAGAGTTGTCGGCACAGGTGGATAAAATGGCCGCCATGGGGCGCGAGCAGCAGAAGCAGTTCCTGTCCTACACCCTCGACGTGATGCGAGACTGCTTCCTGCAGACGACGGCAGGACTGCCGTGCCGAATCGAGTCGGGCGACGAGAAATTCGATGCCATGTTCCCCAACATGGTCACCGTCAACAATATAGATTTAATCAACGATGCGCTGAACGACGCCCTTTTCGCCATCGGGCGCAACGCCTACGGCAAGATAGCTTTCATGGAGTTGTCGTTCCGCATCAGCAAAGCATTGAAAAAACGATAGATGGAAGAAAACAAAGATAAAGAGCTGGAGAAACCTGCCGTTCCCGTCCCCGACGACGTGGAAGAGGTGGCCAGCCAGGAAGATATCGAGGCGTTTATGCGTGAGCGCCGCAAGGCCCGCGAGGACAAGAAACACACTGTGGAACGCGAAAACCCCGAGGTGGAGGAGTACCACAGCGAGGAGAGCGCCCTGGACCCCTACTTGGACCCCGACCCCAAGATACCATGGGTAAAATACGATGAACCTGTGTTCCTCAGCCGCGGATGCCATCGCTGCCCGAAGCCCTATGTGCCGGTATCCAGCGTCGAACGACAGAGCTGTTCGAAGGTAACCTGCACCAACTGGCTCTGTGGAGTCAGACAACCCACCGAACGTCCGTTCGACTGCGTCGAGGTGCGGTTCAAGAACAACCACAAGGACTTCTACCGTCTGCCCGACGGACTGGAAGTCACCGAGGGCGACATTGTGGCAGTGGAAGGACAACCCGGCCACGACGTGGGCATCGTGTGCCTCACCGGAGAACTTTGCCGCCTCCAGATGCGGAAACACCGCATCAATCCCGATTCGGAAAGCATACGCAAACTGTTCCGCCGAGCCAAGGATACCGACATCGAACGGTGGGCCTCCTCACTGCTCGAAGAGCGCAGGACCTTGATTCGCACACGCCAGATTGTGACCGACATGGGACTGGACATGAAGGTGAACGACGTAGAGATACAAGGAGACCATTCCAAAGCCATCTTCTATTACACCGCCGACGAGCGGGTGGATTTCCGTGAGCTCATCAAGGTGCTGGCCGAGGAGTTCCGTGTGCGCATCGAGATGAAGCAGATCGGTGTGCGTCAGGAAGCCGGCAAAGTGGGCGGCCTGGGCACCTGCGGACGCGAGTTGTGCTGTTCCACCTGGCTCACCACCTTCAAAAGCGTCACCACCAGCGCCGCCAAGACCCAACAAATCATGCCCAACCCACAGAAGTTGGCCGGCCAATGCGGCAAACTGAAATGCTGTCTGAACTTCGAGTACGAGGTCTATGCCGACGCACTGAAGAAATTCCCGCCCGCCGGTCACGCCATCCGCTTCCAGAAGGGACTGGCACTGTACAAGAAGACCGACGTGTTCCGCGGCATCATGTGGTATGCCTATGAAGGCGAGAACGAACTCATTGCCCTGCCAGCCGAGAAGGTGAAAGAAATTATGGAGATGAACCGTAACCAGCAGTACCCCGAGCGGATGGAAGACTATCAGGTGGAATTGATGTCCACTTCGGGGCTGGCCCAGGAGAGTACGGACGAAGAGGTGGAGCGCGAGATACTGCGTCTGGCCGAAGGCGGCAACGGCGTGGTGGGCGAGAGCACAGAACGTCCGGAACGCAAACCCCAGGGAGGAGAGCGCAAAGGACGTGGACCGCGCGAGCAACAAGGCGACCGCGGCGAACGTCGCGACCGCGACAACCGTGCCCGTGAAGAGCGTCACAACACCAACAAAATAAGACAACAGAACCAGCAGAACAAGCCCGAGGGCAAACCGCGCCGCGAAGATCGCGACCACAACATGCCCCGCCGCAGTGGCAACAACAATAACCGCGACCGCCGATGAAAAGGATTTGCACATACATAGCCTGTCTCGTGGCGGCAATCCTCATGTCCGCCTGCGACAACAGAGGATTTTACGACGAAAACCGTGCGGTGGATGAGCACGGATGGGCGCCTGCCGACAGTGTGGCCTTTGACGTGCCGGTCAGCGACACGCTGAGCACCTTCAACTTCTTGGTCGAAGTGCGCAACAGCGTCAGTTACCCCTATTCCAATACGTTTTTCTTCCTGCGCACCACTTTCCCCGATGGCAGCATGTCACAGGATACCCTGGAGTTTCCCTTGGCCGACCCGACAGGACGCTGGCTCGGGAAACGCACCGGGAGATACGTGGATACCCGCTTCTATTTCCGCCGCAACGCCCGCTTCCCTATGGAAGGCACTTACCGCTTCTCCATCACCAACGGCATGCGTGACAGTGCCATCACAGGGCTGAGGGATGTCGGTTTCCGTATAGAATACAACAAATAGCCGTATGCAGAAAAAAAAGCAAGGCTCACGCCCCAAATATGTCAAGACCCTCTGGCGCATCTTCGCCGGATTGTGGGTTTTCATCTTCCTGTTCTTTACTTTGCTCTCACTTGGATGGTTAGGTTTCATGCCTTCGTTCGAGGAGCTGGAGAATCCCCGCAGCCTGCAAGCCTCCGAGGTGTTGAGTGCCGATGGAGAGGTATTGGGCTTTATCGGGGTGGAGAACAGAAGCAATGTCACCTACAGCCAAATTTCGCCCAACCTCATCAATGCGTTGGTTGCCACCGAAGATGTGCGATTCTACAAGCATTCGGGCATCGACTCACGCAGCCTCTTCCGTGTGCTGTTCAAGACGGTTATCGGGCGGCACGGCTCGTCGGGCGGCGGAAGCACCATCACCCAGCAGCTGGCCAAGAACCTCTTCCCCCGTGGCAAGAAGAGCAAAATCGGTGTAGTGTTTGTCAAGTTCAAGGAATGGGTTGTAGCCGTCAAACTGGAACACAATTACTCGAAGCAGGAGATTCTGGCCATGTACTTCAATACGGTGGATTTCGGAAGCAACGCCTACGGCGTGAAAACCGCCTCAAAGACATTCTTCGACAAGAGTCCCTCCGAACTTGACGTACAGGAAGCCGCATTGCTGGTAGGCCTGCTCAAAGCGCCCACCAACTACAGTCCCATCCTGCATCCCGACCGGGCGCTGGAACGCCGCAATACGGTGCTCTATCAGATGAAGCACTACGGATACCTCGACGCAGAAGAGTATGAGAAATACAAAGCCATGCCCATTGACATGAGCCACTATTCACCTCAGAGCCACAACGACGGTCTGGCCACCTACCTGCGTGAGTATCTGCGCACCTACATGAAAGACTGGTGCAGCCACCATCGCAAACCCAACGGCGAGCACTACGACGTGCACCGCGACGGACTGCGCATATATACCACCATCGACAGCCGCATGCAGCGCTATGCCGAACAGGCTGTGCGCGAACACTTCAGCAAAGAGATACAACCCGCTTTCAACCGCGAACTCAAGAACCGGAAAGGCAATCCCTTCTGCGACATCACCAAGGAACAGCAGGACAAGTTCCTCACCCAAGCCATGAAACAGAGCGACCGTTACCGTCACTTGAAGGAAGAGGGCTGGAATCAGAAGAAGATACGTGCCGCCTTTGACGAGAAAGTGAGCATGCGGGTCTTCTCCTGGAACGGCAACCGCGACACCGTCATGTCGCCCTGGGACTCGCTGATTTACTACAAGAAGTTCCTCAACGCCGGATTGATGTCTGTGGAACCAGGTACAGGCTATGTGAAGGCCTACGTCGGCGGCATAAACTATCGCTATTTCAAATACGACAACGTACAGAGCCATCGTCAGGTGGGCTCCACCTTCAAGCCGTTTGTCTATACCATGGCCTTGCAGGATCTCGGCATGTACCCCTGCACGGAAGTTCCCAACTCGCAAGTGTGCTTCGAGGTGTGGAACGCCCCCGACTGGTGCCCCAAAAACTCCACCCATGAGCGCGAAGACGAGATGGTGACCCTCAAATGGGCACTGGCTCACTCGGTCAACTGGGTATCGGCCTACTTGATGAAACAAGGGTCGCCGGAACAGGTCATCAACATTGCCCGCAAGATGGGAGTCCGCAGCCCCATCGACGCCGTACCCGCCATTGCCGTAGGCACACCGGAGATTACCGTCTATGAGATGGCTGGTGCTATGGCCACCTTCGCCAACAAGGGCGAATATGTGGAGCCTATCTTTGTGACCCGCATCGAGGACAGCAAAGGTATGGTACTCGAACGATTCACTCCCCAACGCTCAGAAGCCCTCGACGAGCAAACCGCCTATATGATGATTGAGCTCATGAAGGGTGTGGTGCAGAGCGGTACCGGCGTGAGACTCAACTACAAATATCACCTGAACAACTACTCCACCGCCATTGCCGGCAAGACCGGTACCACACAGAACAACTCCGACTGCTGGTTTGTGGGCATCACTCCCAGGTTGGCTACAGCCGTATGGACTGGCGGCGAACTGCGCAGCATCCACTTCCGAAACATGACCTATGGTCAGGGTGCCGCTATGGCCTTACCTATCTTCGGACTCTACATGGAGAAAATCTACAAGGATTCGAAACTCAACTTCTACCGCGGAGATTTCGACCGTCCGTCAGTGCCCATCGAGATGGATTGCTCCAACTTCCAACAGGAGATTGAAAATGAAGGATTCGACTGGGACTTCTAAGGTGAAAGGTAAGAGGTGGAAGGTAAAAAAATAAATCTGCTTGGCAAAACTCTGGTACAGCTGCAGGATCTCTGTGCTGCCGAAGGTTTTCCTCGTTTCACAGCCAAACAGATTTGCGACTGGCTCTACAAAAAACGTGTCGATAACATCGATGCAATAACCAACCTCTCGCTGGCGCAACGTGCACGCCTGAACGAGATTGCTTGTATCGGAAGGGAAACACCCGTGCGTTGCCAAGTGTCGAAGGACGGCACCAAGAAGTATCTTTTCCCCGTCCTCGACGGTCACTTTATCGAGGCGGTATATATCCCCGAGGAGGACCGCGCCACCCTCTGCGTCAGTTGCCAAGTGGGTTGCAAAATGGGCTGCCGTTTTTGCGTCACAGGGCAACAAGGTTTCCATGGCAATCTCTCTGCGGGCGACATCCTCAACCAACTCTTCTCCATCCCCGAGTTTGGGCAACTGACCAACGTGGTCTTCATGGGTATGGGCGAACCGATGGACAACCTTGATGCCGTCCTTGCCGCCACACAGGTACTCACCGCCGACTGGGGACTTGGTTGGAGTCCCAAACGTATCACCGTCAGCACGGTGGGTATTATCCCTGGGCTGAAACGCTTCTTGGAAGAAAGCCTGTGCCATCTGGCTGTGAGCCTGCACAATCCCATCCCACAGGAACGTTTGCAGATGATGCCTGTGCAGAAAGCCTTCCCACTGAACGACGTGCTGGCCTTGTTGAGGAAGTACGACTGGAGCGGTCAGCGCCGCCTGTCGTTCGAATACACCATGTTCCGAGGACTCAACGATGACCTCGCCCATGCCCAGAAGTTGGTCGATGCCCTGAAAGGTCTCGACTGCCGTGTCAATCTCATCCGATTCCACGAATCGCCGGAGGCTCCGTTCAAGACCTCCATGCCATCAGTGATTGCGGCATTCCAAAGCTACCTCAACAGCCACGGTGTCATCTGCACCCTCCGTGCTTCACGTGGGCAGGACATTGACGCCGCATGTGGACTGCTGGCCGGAAAAGAATAACGTTATAATTCCCTGACCGGGATGTCAAAGTAGGTGTCCGGATAAGGCTCGTTCTTCAACGTGAAGTGCCACCATTCGCAGTCATAGGGTTTGAATCCGTGACGCAGCATGGCTTCGCGGAGAATCATACGGTTGGCGAACTGCGTGGCCGTGATGGTGTCGTTCTGCCGATAGACGCCCGTCTCGGGGTCACCGCCGCAGTCGGGATGGCTCTCCTTGCCGAACCAGTCAAAAGTACCACCCATATCCACCTCCTTTTCGGTCCGCATATCGAAAATGGTGAGATCAACCGTCGAGGCTCGCGAATGGCCGCTCTGCTCGGCAATGTACCCTTTGACAAACAAGTCTTTCTTTTCCACCTGAGGATAGAAGTACGTCCGCATCAGCGTGTCGCCAAGGTCTTTACCCCAACGCACGAAATGATCGACAGCTCGCTGCGGACGATAAGCATCATAAATCTTGAGACGATAGCCCTGTGCCTTGAGGTCATTGCTGACGGCCAAAAGACTGTCCGCAGCCTCACGGCATAGCAGCGCTGTAGGCTGCTCATAGCCGTCGATACGGGTACCCACAAAGTTGTATGTGCCGAAATAACGAATCTCCAGTATCGCATCGGGCACCACATCGGTAATATTGACAAATACAGGGGTGTTCGCCTGCTGGTTCTGACCATCGGGAACCTGATTCTGTTTGCACGAAACCATCATGCAAACAAGTGCCAACAACAAAAACTTGTAGCTGTTCTTTCTCATGCTAAACATTTTTTAAAAGACTATCTCTGACGAGGGAATCCCGGATGGGCATTCAGAAACGCCTGATAGTCGTCAATCATGGATGAATACATCTCCTTACGTCCATAGACGTTGTAGTTGGGGTGATACTGTTTCACCACCACCACACCCGTCGAGGGCGAGAACCAAATGTGCTCGTTAAACTGTGCCAAGTCTTTATAGACATGCTCGCCGAGGAATCTCACCATGATACCCCGACCACCGACGCAGAGGACAATGTCGGCGTTGTACAGCGATATCTGCTTCGTCAGCAAGTCGGCGTAATTGTCCATGTATTTCTGCATCACCATATTGCTGGCGGCATGGTGGTCCGACTGCTTTTTGATATTAACACGTGCGATGGGGGCGTTCTCGTAGAACCCCTGCAGGCGGGTGGGGTTGTCGGCCTTGCTGAAGGACATCACCTTGCGGTCAGGGATGTTCATCAAGCCATAGACCCAAAGTTCCAAATTCGGGAAGAACCGCTGGGCGGTGCGGCAGGTGAGACGCGGCGACGGCACACGCCCGCTCTCTCCGCGGATATCCCATCCGTCATCCTCGTTGAGCTCCTTGGTGAGCACCAGCATACGCAGACTGGCATCCTCCCACTGCTGCTCCTCATCGCCGGGACGGCACACCTGGTTGAAGCCGTCAAACCACATCTCGCCTCGATACAGCAATCCGTCCTTGGTGATATCGTCACTTTCGTGCAATTTCCTCGCTCGTTCGGCCCAGCTGGCAAACAGCCGTTCTTCTTCTTTATGGTAACTCATAGAATGGTGCTATTATCATGTTTTGACGCTGCAAAATTACGAATAAAATGTTAATTTTGCAAGCTACAACCGTTATTTAACGATTGTTAAGATTACATAGCAATACTGAAAGTAGCCACGCTGATGCGAATTCCAGGAACTGTGACGAGAGCGTCGGCACAGGCATTCAGCGTAGCTCCGGAGGTAAGCACGTCATCGACCAACAACACATGCTTGTCTTTCAAGGATTCTACGTCACGTATGCGAAAAGCGCCCTCCACATTTTCGGCACGACGGCTACCTTGCTGACGGCTCTGCTGCCGTGTGTAGCGATGCCGCACCAATGAGGTGGTCAGCACCTGACGGGGCATCACCTCGGCGATTCCGCGACAAAGCAACTCACTTTGGTTGTATCCCCTGCTCAGTCGGCGCAGCCAATGCAAAGGGACAGGCACGAGCACATCCACCCCGTCGAAGCGTCCGCTGTGCAGCAACTCAAGGCCCATCTGACGGCCCATCATAAGGCACAACTCCGTGCACCCGTGGAATTTCATCGCATGCACCACATGCTGCACCGTTCCATCCAGCTGAAAACGATAGACTGACGTGGCTGACACCAAAGGCATATGTCCCATCAGGCGGCGTTCGGCCGGATTGTCGTGCATGCCGCCGAAATGAGTCTCTGCCATCCCGTTCAAGCAACGGACGCAAATCTGCCGCTCACCGACGGCCAACACCTCATTGCAGCAGGCACAGGTCGAAGGAAACAGGGTTTGTATTATGGCCTTGAAGGAAGACATCAGGGCAAAAACAGACAGCTGTCACCATAACTGAGGAAGCGGAACCCATGGTCGAGGGCATAGTGGTAACACTCCTTCCATCGGTCGCCGATAAAAGCCGACACCAGCAGCAGCAACGTGCTCTTGGGCTGATGGAAGTTGGTCACCAGTCCGTCGATGACCCGGTAGCGATAGCCCGGGGCAATCATCAACTGCGTCTCACCGTCCAGCCGGTCGGTATCGTGGATTTCCATCCAGCGCAGGATATTCCCATAGGCATCGGCATAGCTCAATCCCTGCGAGTCTAGGGTATAGGGGGCCCATTGGTTGATGTGCATCGTCGGCAGGTCGGGCAGGTTCTGCAACTGCACGCCGAACCAATAGAGGCTCTCGAGGGTGCGCACCGAGGTGGTGCCGACGGCAACTATCGGCCGGCCGGCATGGCCGATAAGGTGATGCAGGTTCTCGGCGGTGATATGCACAGGTTCCACGTGCATCTCGTGTTCCCCGATGGTGGGGGTGTTCACCGGCTTGAAAGTGCCGGCACCCACATGCAGGGTCACATACTCTGTCTCCACCCCACCCTGACGCAATTTCTCGAGCAGTTCGGGGGTGAAGTGCAAACCTGCCGTAGGGGCGGCCACCGACCCCTCATGGTGGGCATAGACGGTCTGGTAGCGCACACTGTCCGACGCCTCTGCCTCACGCTTCAGATAGGGCGGCAGCGGGATGACTCCGGCAGCCTCGATGACCTCGGCGAAACTCATTCCGCCTGTCCATTCAAACTCCACCACCCAGGCATTTCCCACTGCCTCTTTTCTCTCAGCGGTAAGCTCAAACTCACCACTTTCCACTTTCCACTTTCCACTTAATACTCCCTCTTTCCACTTCTTGTTGTTGCCGATGAAACAGGTCCACGTGCAACGCTCGTGCTGGGCAAAGGCGGCCGTGACATCCATTCCGTGAGGCTCTAAGCAGAAGACCTCTATCACCGCTCCGGTCTCCTTGCGGAAGAAGAGGCGGGCATGGATGACACGTGTGTCGTTGAACACCAGCATCGTCTCTTTGGGCAACAAATCCGGCAGGTCGTGAAAATGATGTTCACTTATCGTCTCGCCCTTAAGACAAAGCAATTTCGAATGGTCACGTTCGGCCAGCGGATAGCGGGCAATGCGCTCGTCGGGCAAGGGGTAGTCATAGTCCTCGATGCGGAGGCTTTTCAACTCGTCAAGCATGCTTGCGTTGTGTGAAGAGTGACAATACGACATACCATAGGATAATGGCCGAGATGGCAATCCAGTCATGCAACAGGGCAATAATGACAGCGCAGACAATCAAGAAGATATACTGTATGCTGTTGGTCCTCCAGCTGAGGTCTTTGAAATTGAACTTCAGCGAGAAGAGAGGCAACTCAGTGACCATAAGTATGTCGAGCAACAGCGAGACTACCAATACGGCGATGGCCGAAGGCCGGTCATAGGTAAGTGCCACACCCACCCATACCAAGGCCTGGCTGGGAACAGGCAGACCGAGAAAACTATGCGACTGGCGCGTATCGAGGTTGAATTTGGCTAGCCGATAGGCTGCAAAAAGGGGTATCAGCAGGAAGAATACCGACATCCACTGGGTGCCGTAATTGACGAAGGTCTGCTCGGTTAGCCGGTAAAGGATGGCAGCCGGAGCCACGCCGCTGGTCACCACGTCGGCCAGCGAGTCAAGCTCCTTGCCCATCGGCGATGCAACGCCCAGCAGGCGCGCCGTCAGGCCGTCGAAGAAGTCGAACAGGATACCCAGGCAGATGAGCAGCGCCGCCTGCGTAGTGTAGCCCCAAACGAGGGCCGCAAAAACAGACAACACTCCGCAAGCCAGGTTGCAGAGTGTTATCAGATTGGGGATTTGACGCTTAATCATTGTACAGCTTCACGATGAGCTTGAAGTCGGGGTCGTCCCAGTAATCCTTGAACTCGGTATCGACGGCGGCTTTGCGCTTGTACTCGTAGTCCTCGTCAATCGAGGCCTTGAGGTTCTTCAGGCAGTTGTCCTTGTCACCCAGGCGGGCATAGGCCACAGCACGCAGGTAGTTCACGTCCTTGTTCTGGTCGAGGCAGCAGTCGAGGGTACGGATGGCGGTGCCGGTCTCCTCGTTCATCAGCTGGGCGAAGGCCAGGTTGTAGGTGCAGGTATTGCCCTTGAGGGCTTTCTGGGCCTCGTTGTAGTTACCGCGTTTCAGGTTGAGGATGGGCACGTTGGCGTCGGCATCGTTGCTGCCCTGACGCTTGGCCTCCTCGAAGTAGTACTTGGCCAGCGCATAGTCCTTGCGGGCCAGGCAGAGCAAACCGGTGTTGTTCAACACGTCGGGGTTGTGGGGATTCAAGTCGCGGGCCACATTCAGGTAGCGCTCGCACTCGTCGTAGTCGTCCAGGTAGAAAGCCACAGCACCGGCGTTGTTCCAAGCCGCCCACTCCTGCGGGTGGTTCTCGGTGGCCCACTTGTAGTACTTCAACTTGGTGTCGTAGTTGTAGTTGATATAGGCGGTGTACATCAGCTCGTCGAAGCTCAGCTTGGCGGGATTGATGGAAGCCTGCTTGGCCAGCTCGGCGTCGGTCTTGCGGGCCTCGCTGTAGTAGAGGGCTATCTGGGCACGGCGCAGGTTGGGGAAGATCTCGTCGTTCAACTCGCCATACACCTCGGCCATATTGCGAATCATCTGCTCGCGCTTGATAAGGTTCTGCTGGGTCTCCACGATGTTGATGATGGCGTGCTTGTCCTGGATATCCGAAGCCTCGACCATCACCACAAAATGCACCCAGTCCTCACCCGAGGCACGGGTGGTGATGATGAGTTTTTTCAACTGCTCGTACTTGTAGTACTCGGGGTCTTTGGCTTTGGCGCGGCGGGCCATGATGGTCAGCACCTCGTCGAGCACCCTGTTCAGCTGGGCCGTAGCCACGTCGGCACGGTTCTTCGACACACCCACGTTGGCCGTCTCCTCACCCTCGGGCGAAGCCCAGCCGGTGATGCTGATTTGCTTCGGCAGGCCCTGTTCCAGCATGATGCGTTTCAGGTGCTGCAACTGGCCGGCGGCGTCGAACTTCTGGTTCATCTCGAAGTTCCAATCCAGCTCCGACGTGCCGTTGAGGAAGTAGATGTCGGCCGTCTCCACGATGCCCTGCGTCTTGTTGTAGTTCACCGGCGAAATGGAGATGTTACCCTTGATATCGACCATCGACGACGTGTTGTTCACGCCGTCGGAGATGAGCACCGGACCGAACTCCTTGCCGCGGTTGTCGCGAATCACGTCCTCGGCAAAGCGGGCATCCTCGTTGGTAATCTTGGCCTTGTATCCCACGGGGTTCAGCACCACACGTCCCGTCTCCATGCCCGGCTTGAAATCGAACATGTCGCTGTAGGTGAAGCGGCCGCCGTTGGTGTAGTTGATGATGGTACCGTCGCCATCCACCTTCTCGCCCTTCAGGGTCATGGGCTCCAACGGAATGTTGCCACCCTCCCAGCTGAACACCGGCTGGATGAACATCACGCACTTCTTGTCGAAATATTTCTCGGGGATGGAACCCGTGAACTTCACCATCACTTTGTCGTCCATCGTCTCCACGGGATTCGGGTTGGCCGCATAGCGAATTTTATTGCTGTTCGACTTCATTTTGTTCAGTCCGCCGCAGCTTGTCAGCAGCACGGAGAGGAGCATAAATGCGAAAAGAGTCCTTTTCATTCTATCTGTATTCTAATGTTTATCAATATGTATATCAAACACATACATAGATTCTTCACCCATGTCTGTGTTGTATCTTCAATCTGCAAATATACGCATTTTTTATCAATATCCAACTATTTTCTGAAAAACTTTCACCACCCCGATGCCAACCCGTCAACAGGACACATCAAGGAGACATCAAGGACGCATCGGACAGAAGGTGCGCACGTCGCAGTAGCGGCAGTACTCCTTGCGGCTGGCGGGTCGGAAGGGCACCGCAGGGTCGAGCAGTTCGAGGCAGAGCCCACGGAGGCGCTGCTCGAAGTCGTCGAGCATGGCGGGCGTGATGTCGGCGGAGCCGTCCCATGTGGCCAGTCGCACGTCGGACTGGAGGTTGCGCAAGGGATAGATGCCGACGCGAAGCGTGTTTGGCGTTAAGTGGTCGGTGGCCTGTGGGGAACGGGCATACAGCAAAGCGTAGCACATGAGCTGGAACCACTTGCCCGGGATGACCACCTCGCCCTTGCGGTTGGGGGTGCTGAGGTAGGCTATCTCGCTGTTCTCCAGGCGACCGGTCTTGTAGTCGATGACGCGCAGCTGGCCGTCGAAGCGGTCGATGCGGTCCACCTTGCCCTTCAGCCTGACGGGGTGGCCGTCGGGGGTGTTGCCCAGCAGGTAGGGCTCCATCATCTGCTCGACCGCCACAATCTCCATCCTGTGGCCCTGCTCGAGGAGGGCTATCTCCTTCTCCAACAGCCTCCTCAGCTGGGTTTCGGCCACAGAGTGGTAGAAGTGGTTGCGACCCTCGGTATCGCGGCCGTGCATGAAATAGTCGTGGAACTCCCGCTCCATGTATTGCGGCAGGTCGGCCAGCGCCTGACGGAGCCCTTCGGCCTCCACCGCACGGCCCGCATAGGGGGAATAGATGTGTTCCAGCACGTTATGGATGCAGGTGCCGAGCTGCGAGGCGTCGAGGTCGTTGTCGAGAACCTCCTCTTCGCTGATGCCGAGCACACGGCTGTAGCAGTACCTCAGCGGACACTCCAGGTAGTCGTCGAAACCGGTGGGGGTGAAACCTTTATCGGCCAGTTTCAGCATCTTCTCCCTCACGGCTCCGCCTTTGGCCACCGGCGTGCGGAGCGCCTCGGGCATAGCCTTCGGGGGTTCGCTGTTGCTGACAATGAGGTGGTTCACCTCGATGCCGAAACGGGGAGCCAACGCGCTCTCCACCTGACGGATGAAGCGGCTGGCCTCACCCTTGCCCATCGCCTCGCTCTCAGAGCTATAGACCAGCCACACCTCCTCGGCGCGGAGCAGCAGGTGGTAGAAGTTGTAGGCATAGACGCTGTCCTTCTCCTGGTAGGTGGGCAGGCCGAAAGCGCGCTTGAGCTCGTGGGGCACGAGGGTACTTCCGCTGCGGCCCGAAGGAATCATGCCCTCGTTGGCCGAGAGGAGGACGACACGGTGGAAGTCGAGGTTGCGGGTTTCGAGCACACCCATGATCTGGAGGCCCGAGAGGGGCTCGCCGATGAGGGCGATGTTGTGGCGTCGGCCGATGCGGGCGTATATCTTCTCGAGCGTGGAGAAGTCCTCGATGTAGTGGTAGGCACCCTGCAGTTCAGCCAGATAGTCGAGGATACCGGCCAGGCTGGCGGCCGCCTGCTTCTCCTTCTTGTTGCTCTCCAACAAGCCCGACGTCACAATGGCGGCGAGGAGTTGCTGCACGGAGGCAATCCACCCATCGACCGAAAGGGTGCCTTCGGGGAAGAGCGTCTCCACAGGTTGCCGGCTGTCGGCAAGGAGGTCTTTCAGGTCTGCTGATTGGCAACGGATGTAGTTGCCCTCCTCGAGGAAGCGGGCCGTGAGGCGGTGCAGGTTGGGAATGCCCGCCAGACGGGCGATGTTGCTGTCGCTCAGCACCTCCAGCACATCGTTACCATAGTACCCGCGACGGTCGCGGTTGCGGTGCAGACGCAGCAGCTTCTGCGTCAGCAGGTGCAGGTTGCTGTCGGTGTAGGCATAACCCATGGAGATATTGACACTATAGTCCTCGCCGGTGTCGGGCAGCGAGTTGAGCATCGGAAGCAGCAGGCTCTCGTCGGCCAGCACGACGGCGGTGTTCTCACCCTCAGCGCCTTGCAGCCACTCGGGATGCTGGCCCAGCAACTGGCCGGCAAACTTGCATTGCAACACGCTCTCGGGGCATTCCACGACGGTGACTTTTCGTTTTCCCTGAGCGAAAAGAGAGGTGCCGGAAGGCCGGATTTCGGGGAACTCGTCCATGTGCTTGCGCAGGAAGTGGCCGGCCTCCTGTTCGGGGGCGAGGAAGTAGGGGTCGCCGTCGGTCAGCAGGTGGCCGATGCCGCGATGCACATACTCGCCGATGATGCGGCGCTCGCACTCGCTGATGGCGTTGAAGCCCACGAAATAGACGGCCTCCCACTTGTCTTGAACTCCTTGAACTCCTCGAACTCCTTGAACTCCTATATTTTCCGCCACATGGCGATAGGCCATTCCGCCGTACGCCTTTCCCTGTGCCAGCAGCCGTTCATGCAGCAGACGGTAGTAGTCGTAGAGCGAACGGTAGAACTCCAGATAGTTGCGTTGGAACGGGCTGAGTTCCGAGCCCTCGATGTCCCACTCGCCGATGCCCTTCAAGGCATGCAGGTTGCCGAAGAGGTCGCGGGCATCGACACAGTACTGGTCGAGCTCGGAGAAGTCGCCCAGCATCAAGTCGCCGAAGGAGATGAACTCGTCGAAGGTCTTGTATTTGCGCTCCTCGCCGCCAATCTCCATGTGGATGCGGTAAAGTTCGAAGAGCAGGAATTCGTTGGGCACCACCTCGAGGCCGCCCAGTTCGGCCACGAGGTCGTCGATGACCATCGTCTTGGGCAGGAAGAGCGGACGGCCCAAGCCGTTGAACTGACGTTGGAAGAACCGCAGCGAACGGCGGTTGTTCATCACCACCAGCACGCGGTCGGTGTTCTTGGGATGGGCGTCGGCGATGCGACGGGCCACTTGCTTGAGGAAGGCGTCCATTGAAGGGTTATAGGTTATGGGTTATAGGTTATTGAAGGCTGACGCGGCGAGGGCGAGGGTTTCGGGCTTGCCCACATCGAGCCAGCGGTCGGGCGGGTGTTGGTAGGAGCCGATGCGGTGACCCTCACGGCTCAGGCGGATATATTCGTCGATGACAGGATAGGGATGGTCGGCCTCGGGCAGCAGCGCAAACAGTTCCGGCGACACGATGGAGATGCCGCTGAAAGCCAACCCCTCGGCCGCACGGCCCATCAACAAGCCGTTGTCGTCGAAGGCCAGCAGGCGTGTGGTCTGACGCCGGCTGACACACAGCGTCACCAGGTTGCCGTCGGCCCTGTGTTTCCGCTCCACATCCCTCAGGTCGATGTCCGAGAGGATATCCACGTTGTGGATGAGGATGTTGTCTTTCCCCGAGAAGAGGGGAGCAGCATGCTTCAAGCCGCCGCCGGTGTCGAGAAGCAGGTCGCGCTCGTCGCTGATATCGATGTCTTGATGTCTTGATGTCTCCTTTTCGACGAAGTCGATAACCTTGTCGGCGAAGTGGTGCACATTGATTACAATATGCCCGATGCCAGCCTCCTCCAGTCGGCGGATAGTTCGTTCCAGCAGGGTGACGCCGTTCACCTCCACCAGCGCCTTCGGCCTGTCGTTCGTCAGCGGCCGCAGCCGCGTGCCCAATCCCGCTGCAAGAATGAATCCTTCCATATGATTTATCGCATTTGATTCGAGGCTATTTGATTCCCTGGGTTTCAAATTTTATAACGCGGAATGGCGGGGATTATTGTGTAAAATAAAGACCGGCAAACGAGAGAAATCCATTTGCCGGTCATTTGAATTCACATTAGTAACTGTCATCCAGAAGACGTCACATAAAGGGAATTAGACGGATAACAAATTGACAATCAGTCGATATTAGGCAATGACCTGGTAATGACCTGGTAATGACCTAGTATTGACCTAGTATTGACCAGGTAGTGGGTCCATATATAGAGTATAGTCAATACCTTGTCAATGCCTTGTTATCACTAAGTTAATACCATGTCACCATAGAATTACCTTAGAATTACCCTATGGTTTCCCTATGATTTCCATAGAGTTGCAGGATGGGTATTTGAAATAAAAACGAGGGGGTGAAACTCCCGTGCGGGGTCTTTGTGGAGCTGGAGGGAGTCGTGGCAACGCCTGCCGAACTCGTTGAGGCTGGTATGCCGTCGGCTTTGCCGACTGGTTTGCCTGCCGAACTTGTTGAGGCAACCCCGTCCAAACGGACGAGGGTGAGACTCCCGCGTGGGGTCTTTTTAGTGGAGCTGGAGGGAGTCGAACCCTCGTCCAAACAGTTAACAGATGTGCTTTCTACATGCTTATCCGGTGGTTGGTTGTCGGGGCGGCTCCGGACATCGGCACCCAAGGCCGCCCTTAGCCTCTGAAGGTTCACCGGCGTGTAGAGGTGTCGCACCGGCTATCCCGTCTTTCCCTGCACCTCCTGGTCAGCAGCCGACGGTCGGGGCGGCTGGGAGATGTCTCGTTCCTGCGCCTTGCGCGGGAATTAAGCCGAACTTACTGTGCTTCGGTTAGGCAGCGAGAGCGTAGTTGTTTTCGCCAATTATTGTTTTGCGTCTGTTTTCAAGGCCTCTGGCGCGTCGGCCTGCATGCTTACAAACCCATTATCCCTGCTGTCAAAACCAAGCAGCCCCAAGTTGGGTTATTGGTTATGGGTTATTGGTTATGGAGGGGCTGACGCATCTCTTGGCAATAACCTCTAGCCTTTCAGTAAGTGACAAAAAAGGCTCTCCATAAGAGAGCCTTTTTTGTTTGGCGGTCCGGACGAGACTCGAACTCGCGACCCCATGCGTGACAGGCATGTATTCTAACCAAACTGAACTACCGGACCTTACCGTATTTTCAGACTTACTTTCTCTCTTGAAAGCTGGTGCAAAGGTACAAACATTTTACAAACTGACAAAACTTTTTTTAACTGAGAGTTGAAAATTGAGAGTTGGAAATTGATTGTCAGTAGTTTGCTGATAATAATTTTTTTAAGAAGGGATGAGGGTGGTATTGTTTTTCCGGGGAATTATTTACAAGATTTACAGGATTTCGCCCGTCGGGGCGGGAGACGAATAAATAAAAAAGAGAGGCCGTTTGTCGGTCTCTCTTCGGGGTGGGAGGTGGGGCTCGAACCCACGACCTCCAGATCCACAATCTGGCGCTCTAACCAGCTGAACTACGCCCACCATCTAAGCGATTTCGCGAAGAAACTACGCAAGAAGTTTGGTTGCGAAAGCGGGTGCAAAGGTACTAACTTTTTGCGAACTGGCAAAATATTTTTCTCTTTTTTATGGTAAGGTGTTGGAATATAGCGTGAAATAATATTGTCGCCGTGGCGGTTTCCCTGTCAGGAAATGGATGCCGACAGGTGTCGGTTACATTTTTTTCATGCCTGGCAGGAGGACGATTGTCGAGGCGGCAAGGCCGTAGTACATGGCATCGCCAGGCAGGGCGAGCATGCCGGCGGCGAGCATCACCACGGTGCCGGCTATCATGCTGGCTGTCACCGCGCGTGGGTTGAAACGTCCCGGCAACCATAGGGCGAAACTCAGCGGCAGCAGCAGTGCGGCAGCACGCAGTCCGAGGGAGAGAAATCCCAGGTCGTTGATGAACGTCCGCTGCATGAAATGCCCCATGACCATGGCCAACAGCAGCAACAGCACTATGGACAGGCGTGTCTGTGCCAGCAGGTTGATGCGTGATGTACGCTTCAGTGCCGTGAGCAGGTTACCATAAACATCGCGTGTCAGTATCGTCGCCGCACCGAGCACCAAACCGCTTCCGCAACCCAGTATGTTGATAAGCAGCGTGCCCAGCGCTATGCCGCCGAGCCATGCCGGCAGGTGTGCCAGTATGAATGTCGGGAATGCCTGCAGCGAGTTCTCCATCACGCCGATGCCGTCGGGCAACTGCTCTCCGGCAACCTGCAGGGCGGTCAACTCGGCCGCCGTCACATAATGGCCGCGCATGTACATTCCCACCAGCGTGCAGGCGGCACCGATGAGCGGGATGAGTGCCGCACAATAGACGGCGCCGCGCTTGGCCTTGCGCGTTGTCGCGGCCGACCAGATACCCTGGGCGTAGGTCTGTGTGCACACCACACCGAGTGTCAGCGACAGGCATCCCCCGAGGTCTTTCAACGGTCCTCGTGCCAGGAAAGTGCCGTAGCGACGGTGTATGTCTTCGGCGCAGGTAATGTCGTTCATCGCCGCCAGCTGCGGGCTTTCGTAGATAGCCGCTATGCTCTCGCGTATGCCGCCGAGCCCGTGGCCTATTTTCCATACCGCCACGCCTGCAGCGATGGAACTGATGTAGAGCAGCACCAGCTTCACAATGCCTCCTGCGCCTGCACTTTTGATGCCGCCCGAGAGCACCAATGCCGCAATGAGCACGGCGCCAATGGCCAGCGCCAACGTTGTGGAGGCCCCGAAGAGGCTGCTAATCATGGCCGACGAGGAGAGTAACTGTGATGTGATGCTGATGAATATGCCCACCAGAAAGAGGATGGAGCCCACCGTCTCGGCACGGCGGCCGTACTGCTGCTTCACTATCTCCATCAGTGTGGAGCATCCGCTGCGTCGCAGCGGACCGGCATACATCACCCCCAGCACCAATGCGCCGAGGGCCGCCCCTATGGTGAACCACCAGGCCGAGAGGCCGAACGAGAAGGCCAGCTGGGCAGTGCCGATGGTGCTCTGTCCGCCGACGAGGGTGCCCAGGATGGCGCCACAGACCATCCACGAGCCCGCGCGGCCGCCTGTGGCAAAGCTGCTGGCATCCTTCACCTTGCGGCCCGACGCTATGCTCACCGCCAGCAGAACGCCGACGGTGAGGAGGATGCCGATGATATGTATAGTAGTCAGCATAGTTTAGCTTAGTACATTTTTGCCTCAAAAAACGCAAGCCGTCACGAATTATTGCATAGCAATGGCATGTCGGGTGGGCAAATTCCCCATTCTGCGACACTCGCTGGGCGACATACCCGTGTGGGTTTTGAAGTATTTTCGGAAAGTGAACTGCTCGGGGAAGCCCAAACGGTCGGCTATTTCTTTGATTTGCAAGTCAGACTGGAGCAATAGATGTCTGGCTTGACCTATGATGAAGAGATGTATCCACTGCATAGGGGTGCGTCCGGTATGTTGATGGACAAGCGTTGAAAAGTGGCGCACCGAGAGCGAGGCCTCGGCAGCATAGTCGGCCACCGTGCGCCGCTCGGCATAATGGCAAGCCAGCGACTGCATAAAACCCACAAAGACCCGTTCGCTGCGCGAAGGTTTTTCCGCTACTGGATGGCTGGTCGCGGCCATGCGGTATAGAACTTCCAGAATCACCTGCAAGCGGAGAATCGTGGTCAGACGGTTGTACATCTGCCGGAAGATTTCGGTCTCTGGTTGCGAAGCCTCGCGGTCGGCTATGCGTCTGTCTATATCGACGACATAGCCTATAGCTTCCTCGTCGAGCACTATGCAAGGCAAAGAGTCGTTGACCGCAGGCACCATCTGCGAAAAGTATGGTGTCGTCTCGGCCATCACCCGGTCGGCATCCTCTGTGACGACACACTCCCTGTAGTCTTCGCTGCGTTCCAACTCCACCGTAGGCAGCATTGGAGTGATTATCGTAGCCAGACCCCGCTTCACGTGGCACAAACGGCTGCCCACAATGCGTGTCGCCGTACCACAGACGCAAAGCGATATTCCCACTTTTTGCTCCATAACCATTCTATTTTTGATTTGCAAAGATACAAATAAATAATCAAAACGTACAAATTGCTCAACCAAACAGACGCATTGCTCTTTGCCACATGGCAGAATGACAGTACTTTTGCATCATGAAAATAAAAGGAAAACATTCTTACAAACAACTAAAAACCAAACACAAATGAATAAGGCAATCAACAACTGGCACAACATTTCGGTCTTTCTGGCCGGTGCCGCAGCCCTTGTGGCCATCCTGGTGCCGATGGGCGATGAATCACGGCTGCTGCTCGCCGCCATCGCTGTGCTTTTTCTCCATTTCTTCGAAGAGTTCGGCTGGCCGGGCGGATTCCCGCTGATGGGTATGCGGGTGCTGATGAACAGCAATGAACCCGACTCCTCGAAGTGGGGTGTGAACAATCTGAGTTCAATGTTCGGCAACTGGGGATTCCTGCTGCTGGTGTATATCCTGCCGCTATGTCTGCCGGGAGTGCGTTTTCTCAAGCTGGCGGCATTTATGTTCCTCTTTGCCGAGGTGCTGATGCACTGCGTGCTTTTCCCCATCCGGCTCCGCAGCCTCTACAACGCCGGCCTCATCACCACCTTCGGTCTGGGTGCCATAGCCTGCTGCTATTTCTTTGGCGGTGTGTTCGATGCCAGCATGTTTGTGTGGTACGACTGGGTGCTGGCTGTCGTGTGGTTTGCCGCTGTATTTGTCTTTTCATTCCGCTCCAAGCTTTATTGGAACCTCGGCAAGAAACCCAGATACCCACTCACCGAGCAGTCGGCCTTCGGCCCGTTTAAGAAGTCCTGAAAGCCGAGCACAACACAATGCAAAAAAGGCTGGCAAAGCATTTCTTTGCCAGCCTTTCGCATTTCCCTTAATGTTTACATCAATCGATATAACGTGCCACGTCTTCAATAGATGGCCGGTCGATCGGCAGTTTGACGAGGTTCCATGGACCATCGGGGTCGTCGGGACGATAGGGATAGACTACATACCATACCTCTGCACCAATGCGCCGAGGGCCGCCCCTATGGTGAACCACCAGGCCGAAAGACCGAACGAGAAGGCCAGTTGTGCCGTGCCAATGGTTGACTGGCCACCCACGAGGGTGCCCAGTATGGCGCCGCAGACCATCCATGAGCCCGACCGGCCGCCGGTGGTGAACGCCTTGGCGTCCTTGACCTTGCGGCCCGAAAGTATACTCACCGCCAGCAGCAGGCTGACGGTGAGTAATATGCCGATAATATGTACTGTCGTGAGCACTTATTTGGCGTCGCGACCGGCGCGGATGGCTTTGATGTTGGTCTCGACCACGGCGTCGCCCTTGCGGCCGAAGATGGCTTTGATGGCCTTCTCCAACTCCTCGAAAGGAAGCTCGAGGTAGGGGGCGGCGGCACCGAGCAGCACCATGTTGCCGCGGGCGTTGAGCTCCTTGGCGATGGCGTTGGCGTTGAAGCTGACGCACTTCTTCAGCTTGGCCAGTTCGGCGTTGACCTTCTCAATCTCGGGATAGTTCTTGATGTTGATGAAGGGGTCGCTGTTGGTGATGACGGCGCCGTCGGGGGCCA
>JAGCYV010000015.1 GCA_017960605.1 Bacteroidales bacterium
AGGAGCTCGCCGCCCGCACCTACAGCGCCCCCAGCCTGGTGCTCGACTAATTTAAAATGAATAATAATCCTAAAACAAAGAATCAATCATGAGCAAAAAGTTTATCTGCCCCGTGTGCGGCTATGTGTATGAAGGCGACGAGATGCCCGAGAAGTGCCCCATCTGTGGCAAACCGATGCAGGAAGTGAAAGAGGACATCAAGACCTGGGCCGCCGAGCATATCGTAGGCGTGGCCAAAGATGCTCCCGAGGATATCAAGATGGACCTCCGCGCCAACTTCGAAGGCGAGTGCAAGGAGGTGGGTATGTACCTGGCTATGGCCCGCGTGGCTCACCGTGAGGGCTATCCCGAAGTGGGGCTCTACTGGGAGAAGGCTGCTTTTGAGGAGGCTGAGCACGCCGCCAAGTTCGCCGAGTTGCTGGGCGAAGTGCTGACCGACAGTACCAAGGAGAACCTGAAGATGCGTGTCGATGCCGAGTACGGTGCCACCGCCGGCAAGACCGACCTCGCCAAGCGTGCCAAAGCCTTGAACCTCGACGCCATCCACGATACCGTCCACGAGATGGCCCGCGACGAGGCTCGTCACGGTAAAGCCCTCGAAGGTCTGCTGAACCGCTACTTTAACAAGTAATAATCATGAGTCTCCGCACCACCATATCCTGGCTGCTGTTTCCACTGACGATGTGGTACGCTGTCGGTGTGGCGGTGCGGAACTTTTTGTATGCCCTGGGCATAAAGCGCCAGGCGGCACCGCATATTACCACCATTGGAGTAGGTAACCTCAGCACAGGCGGTACGGGTAAGACTCCCCATGTGGAGTATCTCCTCGATTTGCTGTCGGAACATTACAGCACAGCCGTACTCAGTCGCGGCTACAAGCGCAAAAGCAAGGGTTTTGTGCTTGACGACGGAAGTCATGATTCTGCGCTTCTAGGAGACGAGCCTGCCATGATTGCACGCAAGCATCCGAATGTGCGGGTGGCTGTGTGTGAGAATCGCGTGGAAGGTGTGAAACGATTGATGGAAGAGCCGGAGGTCTCGGAAGATTTGGAACCTCAGGAGAAAACCATTCCTCAGTTGATTATTCTTGACGACGTGCTTCAGCATCGTGCCATCAAGCCGAGTATCAACTTGTTGCTCACGGAGTATCGTCATCCTTACTACAATGATTACATCCTGCCCTACGGGAACCTGAGGGAGTTCCGCAGTGGCCGTTATCGTGCCAGCATCGTCATTGTAACCAAAAGTCCGGCACGGCTGAATCCTGTTGAGAAGCACAATATTATCAACGATTTGCGGCTACAGAACTACCAGAAGGTGTTTTTCTCTTACTTCAAATATGGTCCGTTGCAGACCTTCGACGGCCGTCTGTCCGATATCGATTTGCGGAGGCTCGACCATGTGCTGACTGTCACCGGCATTGCCCATCCGGAACCGATGATTGAAGAATTGCGCCGTAGTTGTAAGGTGCAACATCTTCGCTTCGGCGACCATCATGACTATAACACACATGATATTGCCCGTATCGCAGAGACTTTCAAGGCGATGCCGGGAGTACGTAAGATAATTATCACGACAGAGAAGGATGCTGTCAGATTGCGTGGCCTCACAGGCGAGTTGCCTGTCTTTATCCTGCCTATCAAAGTGGCTTTCCATCAGGACGGCGACATGGTCTTCGACCGTGTCATAGAATCCTCCGTCCGGGAAAATATTTCATTCCTCAGTAAACTCAGTATCTGGAGTTGAGCCGATTTAGTGCGAGAATAGAATCTCCCGGTATTTCGGCAAAGGCCAAAGCTCGTCGTCAACGATGAGCTCTAATTTGTCTATATGATAACGGATAACGCTGAAATAGGGAAACACTTTGTCGTGGTAGGCAATGGCCCGACTGCGTTCCGAGATGATGACGTTGGCCTGTTTCCTGGCTTCCACCATTTCATCGACATTGCGCTTGATCTCAGCGATATGCATTGATAATTCCTCGATGATAGAGTCATCGTGTGCCGACAGCCGTTCGGCCTTCTCTGGGGCATAAACCTGATGCATCTTATAGACATTGTCAAGTAGTGACGACTGATAGCGTGTGGCCACGGGAATGATGTGATTGATGGCGATGTCGCCGAGCACACGGGCTTCAATCTGAACCTTCTTGATGTACATGTCCCACTTCACCTCGTTGCGTGCCTGAAGTTCGGTGCGGTCCATTACCTCCATACTCTCGAACATTTCTATCGACTGTGGCGAAGTGTAAGCATCATACATCAGCGGCACACTCGACTCACAGTCAATGCCTCTTTTTTTCGCCTCAGCCATCCATTCCTCGCTGTATCCGTTACCGTCGAAGCGGATGTTTTTTGAATCGCGGATATACTGCTTTAAGGTCTCAAAAATAGCATGTTCTTTGGTTGTGCCTGAGGCAATCTTGCTGTCAACCGTATGACGGAACTCGGTGAGTTGTGCGGCTACAGCGGAGTTAAGGGCTATCATGGCGCAACCACAATTGGCTGATGAACCTACGGCGCGGAACTCAAACCGGTTGCCGGTGAATGCAAACGGCGATGTGCGGTTGCGATCGGTGTTATCTACAAGCACTTCGGGTATGTGAGCCACTCCCAGTTTCATGTGTCGCTTATCGTCAAGGATGATGGCTTCGTCGCATTCAGCACCTTCCAGTTTGTCAAGTACACTTGACAATTGACTTCCGAGGAAAACACTGATAATTGACGGGGGTGCTTCGTTGGCCCCTAAACGATGGGTATTGCCGGCATGTATTATTGAGGCTTTAAGCAGTGCGTTGTGCCGCTTTACAGCCATCAATACATTGACCAGGAAAGTGATGAATTGGAGGTTTTCCTCGGGAGTCTTACCTGGGGTGAGCAGTCCTACGTTTTTGTCGGTGCCTAACGACCAGTTGTTGTGCTTTCCTGATCCGTTGACGCCAGCAAAAGGTTTCTCATGGAGTAGCACCTTGAATCCGTGTTTCGAGGCTACTTTGTGCATGAGCGACATCAGAATGAGGTTCTGGTCAACGGCGCGGTTGGTTTCATTATAAATCGGAGCTATTTCGAACTGATTGGGAGCAACCTCATTGTGACGGGTTTTGCATGGGATGGCATATTTGTAGGCTTCAAATTCAAGCTCTTTCATGAAGGCTTGAACTCTTTGCGGAATGGCCCCAAAATAGTGATCCTCTAATTGTTGGTTTTTGGCAGATTCATGTCCCAACAGTGTGCGACCTGTGAGCATCAAGTCGGGGCGGGCTGAGTAGAGCGACTCATCTACCAGAAAGTATTCCTGTTCCCACCCCAGATAGGAATATACTTTCTGTACTGAGGGGTCAAATAAATGACAGACATCAGTGGCGGCACGATCAATGGCGTGCAACGCTTTCAGTAGTGGTGTTTTGTAATCGAGTGCCTCACCGGTGTATGACACGAAAACTGTCGGTATGCAAAGTGTGTCATCGACAATAAATGCTGGCGATGAGGTGTCCCATGCGGTATAGCCTCTTGCCTCGAATGTGTTGCGAATGCCACCGTTTGGGAAACTCGACCCATCGGCTTCCTGTTGGGCCAGTAATTTGCCTGAGAACTCCTCTATAACATCGCCTCCAGGCAAACCTATATATTCAATGAAAGAATCGTGTTTCTCGGCGGTGCCGTCGGTCAATGGCTGGAACCAGTGGGTGTAGTGTGTGGCACCCATATCCATTGCCCAGTTCTTCATGCCTACAGCCACGTCATCGGCGATGGCTCTGTTAAAGGGTGTCCCGTGGTCGAGCACATTGCAAAAGGCTTTGAATGTGTCAGCCGAAAGATAGCGAGCCATCTGACGACGGCCGAAGACGTTCTGGCCATAATAGTCGGCGAGCACATGCCCTGGAGCCTCAACGGGGATAGGTTTTTTAGCCTGAGCGTCGAGCAATGCTTTAAAACGGAGGTCTTTCATGTATGTTATTTCTTAATGAACGACAGGAAGTCGAGGTCGATGCTTAGTGACATGAAAGGCTTCAATAACCAAGCTTTGGCTGTTACGTCATCTAGGCTTTCGCCGTGAATAAGAGGATCTACGGTGTTACGTCCTTCAGCCAACACTTGGTATTCTGCCACATTGCAACCGACGGTAAAATAGAAGAAATCAACAAAACGGAAGCTTACACCGGCGTAGAAATTCTTGAACAAGTTGCTGCCACCAAAGCCTACATAGAGACCCAAATCGTAGGAAAAATCTTGGTCAAAACGTCTTAATTGACGACTTGAGTTTTCTATGCCTATTGTATGATTCTGATTGAAATATTTCGTCATGTCCCATAGCATCACAGAAGCTCCGGTGACATAGTCGAACTCGATTGTTCCGGCGTTGCGATTAGCAATGCGACGAGCTCCGTTGGCGTCAAGGCGTATCTCCCAGGCTGGAGTGCGATAGAATCGCATGGCTACACCTTGTATGGGCCGCACTTTCTTCTTCTTGTTGGTGGCAGCGGCAATCTTTTCTTCGGCGACACGGGCGCGCTCTTCGAGATATTTATTGGCCTCCTCCTTACGTACGGCTTCTATCTCGGCGATACGCACGATGGCTCTCAGGGAATCCACCATGTGGATATAATAGTTGCGCTCGGCTTCCAGTTTCACTTTATCTACTCCGTTGGCCGAAAGAATTTCGCGATAGAACTTTTCTTTCTCCCGCAATGCACTGAGGGCTGCGGTGTCGGCCACACGCACTGTGACAGTGTCTGTGCGCAGAATATAAATAGAATCAGTACGATAAACCGTCAATGTGTCGGTTTTGTATAGATAGACTGTGTCTGTTGTAGGACGATGATTGATAACCTCTTGTTCCCAACGCCCGATCCCGACCTCGTTCAGCGAGTCGATTAGGGTGGAAATATTGGATGCCACAGTGTCTTGTGCAGAAGCAAGGATACAAGAACACGACAGGATTAGTATGGCATACAGTCTTTTCATTTCAGCAGGCTTGTCAGTTCCTCCACGCGAAGGGTCTGTTGTGTGCCGTCGGACATGTTTTTGAGAGTTACGGTTCCGTTTTTGATTTCGCTTTCGCCGACAAAGGCCACGTAGGGAATCTGTTTGCGATTGGCGAAGTCCATCTGCTTCTTCATCTTGGCAGCGTCGGGATAAATCAAGGTCGCGATACCTTCGGCACGCAGACGGGCAGCTATGCCGATGCAGGCAGCCTGCTCTGTCGGACCAAAGTTGATAAACATAACACGGGCTGCTTGTTCCAGACCTTCGGGGAAGGCGTTCAGTTCGGTGAGTACATCATAAATGCGGTCGGCCCCGAACGAGATACCCACACCGCTTACGTCGGGCATACCGAAGATGCCGGTCAGGTTGTCGTAACGGCCACCACCACAGATGCTGCCTATCTGCACATCTTTGGCTTTTACTTCGAAGATGGCTCCGGTGTAATAGTTGAGTCCTCGTGCCAGTGTGAGATCCAGTTCCACGTCGCATTTCATGTTTGCGGCGGCGATATACCCGAAAAGCTCTTTCAACTCTGCCACGCCCTTCATGCCAATTTCCACATGGGTGAACATTTGCTCAAGGGCGGCAATCTTCTCCTCGGCGGTGCCGTTAAGGGAGAAGACGGGGTTCAGGGAGGTGATTTGCTCTGCGGTGAGACCTCGTTCAGATAGTTCGGCACGCACGTTATCAAGCCCTATTTTGTCCAGTTTGTCTATGGCTACAGTGATATCGACTATCTTTTCAGGTGCGCCAATCATCTCAGCGATGCCGGCCAACACTTTACGGTTGTTGATTTTTACCGTGACGTTAATCCCCAGTTTGGAGAATACCATGTCTATCATCTGCACCAGTTCCAGCTCGTTGAGCAGTGAGGTGCTTCCAATCATGTCGGCATCGCATTGATAGAATTCGCGGTAGCGGCCCTTCTGGGGACGGTCGGCGCGCCATACAGGCTGCAACTGATAGCGTCGGAAGGGGAAGGTGACCTGATCGCGGTGCTGTACTACGAAGCGGGCAAACGGCACCGTCAGGTCATAGCGCAGGCCACGGTCGCAGATCCGCGGTGCCACTTTGTGGTAGTCCTCGTTGAAATCCACGCCCTCCATGAAGTCGCCCGAATTGAGTACCTTGAAGAGCAGTTTGTCTCCCTCTTCGCCATACTTGCCCATCAAGGTTGAGAGGTTTTCCAGTGAGGGTGTTTCGATAGGCTCAAAAGCGAATGAACGGAAGACCGAACGGATGGTGTCGAAGATGTAGTTGCGCCGCGCCATCTCCGCGGGAAGGAAATCGCGCGTCCCTTTGGGTATTGAGCACTTAACGTTAGCCATTATAAGAGTAATTCGTTTTTTATTCCACCGTGACGCTCTTGGCCAAGTTGCGAGGCTGATCGACGTTGCGTCCTTTGGCAGTGGCGATGTAGTAGGCCAGCAGTTGCAGCGGGATGACCGACAGCATGGGCACGAAGCAGTCTCGCGTGTCGGGGATGACGAAGGTGTAGTCACTCATGTTCTTCACCGTGGTGTCGCCTTCGGTGACCACGCTGATAATCTTGCCTTTTCGACTCTTGATTTCCTGAATATTGCTGACGATCTTATCATACATACCGCGTTTTGGGGCGATAAACACCACCGGCATCTCCTCATCGACGAGGGCGATGGGGCCGTGTTTCATCTCGGCGGCCGGATAGCCTTCTGCGTGCAGATAGGATATCTCTTTCAGTTTCAAAGCGCCCTCCAGTGCCACGGGGTAATTGTATCCACGGCCGAGGAAGATGAAGTTGCGGCAGTAGGTGAACATCTGGGCGAACTGGTCGATGTTCTTGTTGTTTTCCAGTGTCCATTGCATCTTGTCGGGAATCATGTAGAGCTCATCCACCAGCATATGGAACATCTCGTCGCTCAAGGTATGCTTTTCCTTGGCAATAGCCAATCCTAACAGGCACAGCGTGATGACCTGGCCAGTGAAGGCCTTGGTGGAAGCTACACCGATTTCGGGACCCACATGGAGGTAGGTGCCGCTGTTGGTGGCGCGGGCGATGCTGGAGCCGATGACATTGCAGATGCCATAGAGGAATGCGCCCTTCTGCTCGGCCAGCTGGATGGCGGCTAGGGTGTCGGCTGTCTCACCGCTCTGACTCACGGCGATGACCACATCGTCTGGATAAATCACAGGGTTGCGGTAGCGGAACTCAGAGGCATACTCCACTTCGACTGGTATCTGTGCGGCCTCCTCGATGAAGTACTTGCCGATAAGGGCTGAATGCCAACTGGTGCCACAGGCGCAGATGATGATGCGGCGGGCGTTGATGAACTTGTCCTTGTGTTCGATAATGCCGCTGAGTGTGATGTCGTGACGTTTAGGGTGCAGGCGTCCTTTGATGCAGGTGCGCAGGGCATTGGGCTGTTCCCAAATCTCTTTGAGCATGAAGTGCGGGAATCCTCCCTTTTCCAACTCGTCGAGCGAGAGGCTCAGCGTATGCATCTCGGGGGTCTGATGGACGTTGGCCAGGTTCACGATGTCAATCTTGCCGCTGCGGTCCATATAGGCAATCTCCTCGTCCTTTAGATAGACCACCTGTTTGGTGTATTCCACGATGGGTGTGGCATCGCTGCCGAGATAGAATTCAGTCTTGCCACGAGCGTCGGTACCCACGCCGATGACCAGTGGCGACCCCTTGCGGGCGCAAACCAACTGGTCGGGATGGTCCTTCTGGAGAATGGCGATGGCATAGGCGCCTATGACATTCTTCAGGGCGCGCTGCACCGCGGTGAAGAGGTCGCACTTGTGCGACTTCTGCGTGTATTCAATGAGTTGCACCAACACCTCGGTGTCAGTGTCGCTACAGAAGTCGTAGCCTTCCTTCTCGAGTTTGGTACGCAGGGCTTTGTAGTTTTCAATGATACCATTGTGCACTAACGAGAGATTCTTGCTTTGGCTGAGATGAGGATGCGCGTTTACCGTGTTGGGTTCGCCGTGGGTGGCCCAACGGGTGTGGGCGATACCGATACTGCCAGTGGTGTCCTCGCTGGCACACTTGTCCTCCAACGCGGCCACCTTGCCCGTGGCTTTATAGACGTTGAGGTCGCCTTTGCTGTTAATCATTGATACTCCGGCCGAGTCGTAGCCGCGATATTCCAGTCGATGAAGACCCTTTATCAGGATGGGGTAAGCTTGCTGCTCACCGATATATCCTACTATTCCACACATGATGATTAATATTTATGTATTAAAATAATTTGCAAAAATACGAAGAATAATTGGAACAGCAAAAAAAAATATAGAAAACAGCCTCCCATCCGATGGTGAGAGGCTGCTTTCTAGAATGTAAGTGTTGGACTTACAGCGTCTGGACGGCTTCGATGATGCCCTTGCCGATCTCGATAGCTTCCTCGTTCTGGGGAATGAGGTTCCAGTGGCGCTGGGGCAGCGAGTGCTCCAGACCCTCGTGGATGTACTGCTTATCGACAATGGGTTTCAGCTTGAGGAAGCCACCGAGGACAACCATGTTGAAGACCTTGCTGATGCCGAGCTCCTGGGCTTTGGCGGTAGCGGCGATCTTGTAGATGTTGATATCCTTGCGGGTGGGCTCGTGGGTGATGCCGTTGGGGTCATAGATGAGGTAACCGCCGGGCTTCACGCTGCTCTCAAACTTGTCCAGCGACTGCTGGTTGAGGATGATGGCCGTGTCGAACTGGTTGATGATGGGCGAGCTGATGCGCTCGTCGCTGATGATGACGGATACGTTGGCCGTGCCGCCGCGCATCTCGGGGCCGTAGCTGGGCATCCAGCTGACCTCTTTGTCCTGCATGACACCGGAGTAGGCAAGGATTTTACCCATCGAGAGGACACCCTGTCCACCGAAACCGGCTATGATGATTTCTTCAGTCATTGTTTCTTTGATTTTAAATTTCTAATTTCTAAATTCTAAGTGTTTGAATCTATCGTGGCGCGGAAGCCTACTTAGAAATTAGAATTTAGAAGTCATAATTAATTTTTTTTACTGCATAACGGTCAGGGGGTGATCCAAAACCAGACGGTTGGCGTCGATACCTTCCACAATCTTGCCATCGACCTTGATGTCACCGATGGGGTAGTTGGGCATCATGTTGTCTTCCATCCACTTGTTGGCGGCCACGGGAGTCATCTTCCAGCCGCTGTTGCAGTTGGAGAGGATCTCGACGAAGCTGAGGCCTTTCTTCAGTTTCTGGTTCTCGAAGGCTTTGCGGATGGCGGCTTTGGCCTTGCGCACGGCGGCGGGGTTCTGCACGCTCTGACGGGTCACGTAGTAGGTGCCGGGCAGGGTGGAGAGCAGCTCCGTCATGCGGAGGGGATAACCGTTCAGATCGACACGACGGCCGTAGGGGGTCGTGGCGCTGCGCATGCCGACCAGCGTGGTGGGGGCCATCTGGCCACCGGTCATGCCGTAGATACCGTTGTTGACGAAAATCATGGTGATGTTCTCGCCACGGTTGGCGGCGTGGATGGTCTCGGCGGTGCCGATAGCGGCCAGATCGCCGTCACCTTGGTAGGTGAACACGAAAGTGTCGGGGTTGAGGCGCTTGATGGCGGTGGCAACCGCGGGAGCGCGGCCGTGGGCGGCCTCCTGGAAATCGACATCGAAATAGTTGTAGGCCAGAACAGAGCATCCGACGGGGCTTACACCGACGACTTTATCCTGAATGCCCATCTCTTCAATCACCTCGGCAACGAGGCGGTGGGTGGTGCCGTGGCCGCAGCCGGGGCAGTAGTGCATCACGGCGTCGGTGAGCACCTTGGTACGGGTGTAAACCTCCTCGTAACCCTCTTTCAGCAGCTCTTGTTTGCGAGCTTCAATATCTTGATTCATTGTTGTTCCTTTCTTTATTTGATAATCTTGTTTTCAAGAGCCTCCAGGACCTCGCCGGGA
>JAGCYV010000016.1 GCA_017960605.1 Bacteroidales bacterium
GCGCAACTTCACCAACTTCGGCATCTTCGTCGAACTGGAAGAGGGCGTCGACGGCCTCATCCACATCAGCGACCTCAGCTGGAGCAAGAAGATTAAACACCCCGCCGAATTCACCAAGATTGGTGAGAAAATCGACGTCGTTGTTCTTGAGGTCGATGCCGAAAACCGTCGCCTCAGCCTCGGTCACAAGCAGCTCGAGGACAATCCTTGGGATGTCTACGAGAGCCTCTTCACCGTGGGTAGCGTACACCAGGGCAAGATTGTCAATATGAACGACAAGGGCGCCACTGTGATTCTGCCTTACGAGGTGGAAGCCTTCGCCCCGATGCGTCATCTCGACAAAGCCGACAAGGGCAAAGCCCGTCAGGGCGAGACCCTCGACTTCAAGGTCATCGAGTTCAACAAGGATTCGAAGAAAATCATCGTGAGCCACACCCGTACCTTCCAGGAGGGCGCCGACGCCGTCCGCGAGGGCGACGACCGCAAGGAGCGCGCCACGAAGAAGACCGTGAAGCAGATCAACGAGAACCTTGAGAAGACCACTCTCGGCGACCTCGACATCTTCCAGAAACTGAAAGAGGAGAAGTAAGCCGGAGCCTTTGCCAAACGGTTCTGAAAAGAAAGTTCCCGAGCCTTTTCGGGAACTTTTTTTTGTGCCTGTGACAACAATCTGAGGGACAAAGGTATCTATGATAATGAAAAAAAGTTGCATTTGTCAGTTTTATTTGCTATTTTTGTTGATTGTACGATGGGGTAGTGTTGTGTGTAAGAGAATGAAAATAAGGATAATAAAGAAGAAAACGATGATAAAAGGACGCTTTATTTACGTTTTGTCGGCGTTGCTGACGGCGGTGCTGGCGCTTCAGTCGATGCCCGCGGGCGCGCAATCCAACTATGACCAGTCGGTGGCCTGCCCGGGTTGGAATAACCCTATGGCCTTCCAGCAGGGGGTACCGAACAAATACTATTGGTCGGGTAAATTGGGCAAGAAGGTCAGTGGTCAAGGTCAGGCACCTGACCCGTTGCATGGCGTCACCGGCATGACGAACTGGGGTAACACCATTTCGGCTGCAGGTTTGGAAACTGCCACGTTGTCGGGAAGCAGTTGCGGTGCCAGCTTCCCGAACCCGAATGTCTTCGGTCAAAACAACGCCTTTGCCCTCTATGATTCAATCATCGGGGGAGGCAGGTATGACGTCAACACGGGCAATGTTGTCCGCTATGTGCCCACGCATTTCAACACCCACGATAGCATCGGTATCAACACCAACCTGTCGCGCAGTATCCGTATCGGCGATGCATGTGGCGGTACCAATGCCACGGCTCTCTATTACAACATGGAGGTCAACTCGCAGAACGCCATGCTGTATATTTATTACGCCTGCGTCATCCAGGCTCCCGGTCATGGCATTAGTTGTGACCCGGCCTTTATCATCCGTGTGATGAGGGAAACCCCGACGGGGTGGGAGCAAGTGAGCCCGACCAATACCCCAGCCCCTACCGGCCAGCAGTGCGATACGCTGTGCTACATGGTGACTTCGACTCCTGCACAAGGACAGGGCTATACTGTCGGTAGTTCTTACGGTGGGTATGGGACTGTTGTGCTTGGAGGTGATGATGGATGGGGACTGAATGGCTCTTGGTCGAGCGGAGTGGCCTACAAGGACTGGCGCAAGGTGGCTTTGAATCTGGCCAGTTTGATGTACGAGAATGTGCGTATCGAGGTGTTGATGAGCGACTGCTGCATGACGGCACACTATGCCTATGCCTACATCGCCGGTGAGTGTCGTCCGATGGAGATTCAGGCCAGTGGCTGTCCCCCGGGCGAAGCCACGGAGGTGACCACCCTCGCTGCTCCCCGCGGACTGCAGAAATATGTGTGGTATGCTTCTGAATACGGCGTGGCCGACCCCAACCAGTCGCTCTATACCGACGGTACCAACGAGTATTTCACCTTCCGCTTGGTGTCGGACACCATCAACCACGGCATGACCGAGGCAGATACGGCCTACCTGTACAAGGTGCAGGCCAGCGACTTTGAGATACGCTACCGTCCGCATCCCGAGAACCCCTCGGCCGCTCCAGTGGTGCTTACTGACTCGGTGGGCAACCAGCAGACCTTCCGCTGCGAGGTGACTTCGGCTCTTGACCCAAGCAAGCCCTTCAAGTCGTATATCTACACCAATGTGACCAATACCAAGCCCACGATGGAGATTGATACCCTGTCAATTTGCGGTGGCGACATCCTGTTGAAGAACTTCAGTGAGGTGCCTGGCAAACCGGGCTTGGTAAAAGCAGACAGTACCATTTGGACCTTCTACAACAACCAGGCCTGCGTAGGTGCCGTCGCCTCGCAAGATACGGGTGAAAACGTCACCATCCACTTCGACGACGAGAACTGGCACGGCGTGTTGGTGCGTACCAACATCGACGAGACACAGCTGACGGGCGACGACGCATTGCCGCACAATGCCTGCTACACGGAGAAGAAATACAAGATACGGGCCATCGCCAATCCCACGGCGCGGATGACGGTGTCGGACTCTGTTTTGTGCGACGACGACGAGACCACGCTGAAGGATGTGAGCACGGGCGTGACCAAACGCATCTGGGCTTTCCGTCCCGAGGATGCGCCTGAGGCCGACATGACGCTGAGCGACACCGTGAGGGGCACCGGCGACGAAGAGAAGACCATCGTGCGGTCGTTCTCCCATTCGGTAGAACCGGTGGTGCTGACGGTGTATAACGGCAATTTCTATATCAACCGCCCCTTGGGTGCGGCACCGGGAACCGACACGGTGTGGTGCATTGGCAGAGACTCTTCCACGGTGAGGGTGTTTGTGCATCCCGAGCTGGAGGTGACGGGCGACACTATCGTCTGTCAAGGCAGCACGACCGATGCCACGGTGCGTGCAGTGGGTGTGGATAACTGCACTTATTTCTGGTACACCACGCTTTATGGTACCAACGAGATAGCGACTGGTGACAATCTGAAGGTGGCGCCCTATGCCGATAAGGCTACCTATTATGTCAAGGTGAGGAGTCCTCAGGGATGCGAAGCATGGGACAGCATACATGCCTACCTGGTACGGCCGACGCTGACCATGAGTCCCGCCGACGGACGTATCTGCCCGGGCGACACGGTGCGCCTCTTCGGCGGTGACGCCAGTTCCTACACATGGACGTCCGTGCCTGAGGATCCTACGTTGGACGGCCAGGCGGAGAACAGCACTGTCAAGGTGCTGCCGAAGGTCAATACCACCTACAAGATGGTGGGACATGGCGATAACGGCTGCGATGCCACGCCGCTTTACAAGGAGGTGACGGTGATACCGATGCCTGTGCCGAAGGTGGCCTTGGAGCCCGGCATCGTGGATACCGACGACCCCACGGTGAAGATGCGTGACGTGTCGCAGTACAGTGTGGGCACCAAGTGGCGCTTCTCGGACGGCAGCGTCGAAGAAGGAACCGAGATACTGCACACCTTCGAGGAAGCCACGGGTATTGATTCGGTGCATGTGGTGATGATTCCGCGCAACGAGTTGGGATGCACGGTGGAGTACCCCTTCGGTATTTTGGTCAACCTCTATACCGCCTGGGTTCCCAATATCTTCACTCCGGGCTCGTCGGACGACAATGCCCGCTTCCGCCTCTACACCATCAACAACTACGAGTATTTCCACATCTATATCTATAACCGCCGCGGCGAGCAGGTCTTTGAGTCCAACGACCCTGCCTTCGAGTGGGACGGCACCTGCAACAATACGCCGCTGCCGACGGGTGCCTACGTCTATGTGTGCCGTTACCGCAAGCCCGGTATGAACACACTGGCCGAGTTGCACGGCACTGTGACGCTTATCAGATAGTACTGCCGCTTCATGCCAGACAAATATCAGCTCCTGCACCGCTATTGGGGCTACGACACTTTCCGCCCGCTACAGAAGGAGGTCATCGACTCGGTGGTGCAGGGGCGTGATGTTTTGGTGCTGTTGCCCACCGGGGGCGGTAAGTCGTTGTGCTACCAGTTGCCGGCATTGATGCGGGAGGGTCTGTGCCTGGTGGTGTCGCCCTTGATTGCGTTGATGAAGGACCAGGTGCAGCAGCTGAGAGACAAAAGGTTGAAAGCGGCCTGTCTGGTTTCTGGCATGAGCGGAGAGGAAGGAACAGAGGTGCTCTATAACGCCATCGCAGGCGAGTTGAAGTTTCTATACGTCTCGCCGGAACGGCTGCGGAACCGAAGATTTATTGAACACCTGCGGAAGATGAAGGTGGGCCTGATTGCGGTCGATGAGGCCCATTGTATCTCGCAGTGGGGATACGACTTCAGACCGCCCTACCTGCAGATTGCCGAGGTGCGGGCCTATCATCCACAGGCTCCTCTGATAGCCCTCACTGCCACGGCGACACAGACGGTGGAGGATGACATCTGCGAACGGCTGCTGATGCACGACTGCCGTCGTTTCTGTGGGAGTTTCTATCGTCCCAATCTCTCATATCAGGTGTGGCGGGGAGAGGACAAAATGTCACGTCTGGTGGATCTGCTGCTGAGGGAAGAGGGGAGTGTAATTGTGTATGTGCGAAACCGTCGCATGACGCAGGCGGCGTCTGATTTCCTGAATGCAAACAACATCTCGGCGGCCTGTTACCATGCCGGCCTTGATATGGATGAGCGCGACAGGAGGCAGTCGCTGTGGATGGAGGGGAGATACCGTGTGATGGTGGCCACCAATGCGTTCGGGATGGGGATTGACAAGCCGGATGTGCGTTTGGTGGTGCATCTGGACATTCCCGACTCGATGGAGGCTTACTATCAGGAAGCCGGCCGTGTCGGGCGTGACGGACTGCCGGCCCGTGCGATTATGCTGTGCAGTGAGGCCGACGATGCCCGTCTGGAGAAGGACTTGGAAATCGACTTCCCGAAGGTCAATTATATCCGCAATATCTACAAGGCCCTGTGTAACTACTACAAGATTCCGATGGGGAGCGGCGCCGACTCGCGATACGACTTCGACCTTGTGGAGATATGCAATGCCTACAACTTTGAGGCTCGCCGTTTCTATAGCGCCTGCCGTTTCCTCGAGAGGGAAGGCTTGATTGCCCTGCCTGAGCGTGAGGAGGCTTTCTCGCAGTTGTATATCCCTTTGAAACGTGAAGAACTGTACCGTTTCCAGGTGAACCATCTGGCCATGGGAAACCTCTTGCAGGCCATTATCCGGCTCTACCCAGGTCTGTTCACAGGGGCTACGCCCATCGACGAGGGAAGAATCGCCAAACGCTGTTTTATGGAACCCGAAGATGTGGCGTCGCTGCTGTCGCAGATGAACGACATGCATGTGGTGAAATACCGGCCACGGCCTACGAAGCCGCAAATCCTGTTTCCCTCGGCACGTATCGATGAGAAGGAGTTCTTCCTGAACGATGAGAGTTATGTGCGGTTGCAGACGTCGGCGCGCCAGCGCATGGAGGCGATGCTGCGGTACGTGCACAATGACAAAGAGTGCCGTAGTCGTCAGTTGTTGGCCTACTTCGGGGAGAAGGAGGCTGTGGATTGCGGTATTTGTGATGTCTGCCGAAAGAAGGATGCCTCCCACTTGCCACCGGTTGAAGCGAAAATCGCCGAAATACTGGCGCAGGGTGCGTTAAGTGTCAAGGAATTGTGTGGCCGCTTGGAGGAGATGGGTTATCCCGATGCCCCCGATGCGGTGAAGACATTGCTTGACAAGGGCATTGTCTATTTGGACAAGAACTTGTTTGTCAATTCACGGTAGAGGTGCGCTACCGGCAACCCCATTACATTGTAGAAGCAGCCTTCAATGTGGCTGATTCCCACCATGCCAATCCATTCCTGTATGCCATAGGCACCGGCTTTGTCGTAAGGCCGGTAGCGGTCAATGTAATACTCAATCATTTGGTCGGTGAGAGGAAGGAAGTGCACGGTAGTCTCTTCTGTGAACGAGCATTGTTGTTGCCTTGATCGCAGGCATACGCCGGTACACACATGATGGGCCCGGCCTGAAAGGCGATGCAGCATGGTTGCGGCTTCGTCGTGGTCGGCAGGTTTTCCCAAAATGATGTCGTCGGCAATCACCACCGTGTCGGCCGTTACGAGCACGTCGTCCGGCTCCAGTTGCTCCACGGGGAAAGCTTCCGCTTTGCGGCAGGCCAGAATCTCGGCCGCCTGGCGGGGAGAGACAGATGGACCCAGATGCTCGTCCACGTCAAGCGACACCACTTCAACAGGAAACCCCAGCTCGGACAATAACTGCCGACGCCGGGGCGATTTCGAGGCTAAGACAAGACGCATGGCGTTATTTGACTTCGCGGCCGGCCTTGAATTTGGCACGGTAGGCTTCCTTGCCGTTGTCATACCAAACCCACTTGCCGTCTTTCTCTCCGTTCACAAACTGACCTTTCTCCACCAGTCCGCCGGCCTCGTTGTAGCGTTCGTATTTGCCGTCCAGCACACCGTCGGTGTAGTGCTGCTTCACCTCCACCTGACCGTTAGGGTAGTATCGGATTTCCTCACCCTCTTTCACGTCGTCGTCGTAATTGATGATGTAGCGCACGGAGCCGTCGTCATAGAGTCCTCGCCATTCGCCGTCTTTCAGGCCGTTGTTGAAGCTTCCTGTGTAGTCAATCTTGCCGTTCTCATACCAGGCCGTCCACTCGCCGGTCTCCAAGTCGTTGGCATAATTGCCTTCGTGCAGTTTGCGGCCGCTCTCGTACCACGTGGTCCAAAGACCTTCGCGCTTGCCGTTGCGGTAGTCGCCGGCACGCCATTGTTCGCCTGTCTCGTAGTAATACACCCAGCGGCCGATTTCCTTGCCACGGGAATAGGAGCCTTGGATGCCGAGTTTGCCGTTGGTGCGCCAGTAGAACTTCCACACGCCGTCCTGCTCGCCATCCACGAGGTTGCCCTCCATGTCGAGCCTTCCGTTGGCGAGCCACCAGGTGCCTTTGCCCTGCAACTCGTTGTTGCGGTAGAGCCCGCGGAACTTCAGTTGTCCGTTGTTGTGCCATTGCGAGGTCTCGCCCTCACGGCTGCCGTTCACATAGGTGATCTCCTCTTCCACCTGACCGTTGTCGTGCCAGGAGCGGTAGAGTCCGTTTTTCTTGCCGTTCTCCACATTCACCTCGCTCTTGAGGTCGCCGTTGCGGTACCACGAGCGGCTGACACCGGTACCGTGGCACTCCTCAGCCATGCGGCTGCCATCCTCGTAGTAGAAGGTCCAGGTGCCTGTTTTTTGGCCGTTCAGGTAACTGCCTTGTTGCGACATCTGTCCTGTCGGATACCACCAGGTCCATTGGCCGGTACGCTTCCCGGCATCGTTGAGGGTGCCCTCCACCGAAAGCTGCTTGCTGTCGGTATAGGTCTTCTCGTATCGGGTCTGTGCTGTGACGGGTGCCACTATGAGCAGTGTGGCGGCTGCGGCAAGGAATATCTTTTTCATGGGTGATTATTCGGTATAAACGATTTCAATTCTGACACGGTCGGTGCCGGTGATGCCTTTGAGGACGGTGCGGGCGGCGGAACTTTGGCGTGAGTCGAGGAGAATCAGGGTGCCTTCGTCCGACCCGTTGCGGAGCAGGTTCTGTACATGCTGGGTCAGGCGCAGTCGGTAGCAATGGCGGCTGTCGTCATACTTGCCGTCGAAGCCTGCCAGAGTGTAGAGGTCGAGCAGGTCGGCCACGTAGTTCTGGCTGCCGGTGGCGAAACGGGCCAGCATCTGGGTCGGTTTCATGTCGTCGGCCTCGTCGGCAGTGGGCAGCAGCAGTTCGGCGTGGTGGATGGTGGCCATCGGGTGCTCGGCGGCAAAGGTGCGGATGGCGTTGTCGAACGAGAGCAGGATGCTGTATCCGGCCAGCGGCTCAATATAAAGTGTCGTGTTGCCGGGGATGCTGTCGGCACCGCCGGTGGTGCTGCCGGTGTAGTCGTGCACAAAGCGGGTGAAGCGCGAGGTGCCGGTGCCCAGCAGGAATACGTACTTGCTGCTGACGGTGTCTTCGGGACGGTAGCGGTAATAGACCGACAGGCAGGTCTTGGTGGCGGCGAAGTTGATGGTCATCATGCCGTCGCTTCCGGCATCAGTGAGGCGCACACGGAGACCTTTGGTGGTCTGGATAAACTCTTCCGACGAGGCGGTCTGCCTCAGCACGTTGTCGATGCCGTTCCCGAGAGGAAGGCGGATTACCGTGTCGTTCGCGCCAACGCTGATGTCGCCGTCGAAGAAACAGCCGGCGGGATTCACCGCCAGCGAGTCGTTGCTGAAATAGAAGGTGTCGCTTTGCAGCGCCTCGGCCAGCTGCATCACCTCGAAGTGGAAATTGTAGGTGTTCTCATTGCTCGGATAGAGGTGGTCCTTCACCAGGGTCAGCACCACAGAGTCGATGGTCAGCTCGCCGAAGTTGATGCTGGAATAGTTGGAGGGGAGGGCAATCTGGGTGTAGAGTATCGATGACACCTTGCCGAAGATGGCGTCTTGGTAGTTGCCTATGATGCCGAGGGTGTTGTAGGCGTTGTATCCCGTGGTCATCAGCGAGTCGTCGCGCACGCTGAAGGCACGGTCGGCATAGAATGTATAGGTCTTTCCTTCGTACAGCGCGTCGCCGCCGGAGATGGTGTTGCCCAGTTCGGTTTGTTCGTCGGTGCAGGCTGTGGGGAGTATCCAGAGGGCGCCGAGCAGCGCCAGTCCGGGGAGCAGTGTGATCAGTCTTTTCATGTTGTCAGTTCTCAATCTTGCCGATGATGCTGTCGTAGAATTTGTTGATGCGGGTGAAGAATTCGTCGCGGTCCTCGATGTAGTCCAGCACGTTGCGTTTGTTCTCCTTGGCGAAGGCCACCAACTCGGGATTGGCGTTGGCCGACCCGACGATGACACCCTGCGAATAGGTGATGGCCGACTTCATGAGGCCGAGATAGGTGGTGTCGCCGTAGAGGCGCAGGTCCTTGGCGGTGGCGCCGTCGGCCTTCATCTTGCGCTCCAGGTCGCCGCCGATATGGCCCTTGAAGTGGTCGTCCATCAGCGTGATGACCATCTTGGTGCCGTTGAAGAAAGAGTTCTCTTTGTTGATGCGGCGCAGGTAGAACGGAATCATCGACGTGAACCATCCGCAGAAGTTGATCAGGTGCGGCTGCCAGGCCAGTTTGCGCACGGCCTCGAGGGTGCCGCGGCTGAAGAAGAGCAGTTGCTCGTCGCTGTCGCCAGGCAGGGTTCCGTTGTCGAGGACGGCGTTGGTACGCCCCGTGAAATATTCGTCGTTGTCAATGAAATAGACCTGCATGCGGGCCGTGGGAATGGAGCCTACCTTGATGATGAGCTGGTGGTCGCAGTTGTTCACTATCAGGTTCATTCCGCTCAGGCGTATCACCTCGTGCAGCTGATGTTTCCGTTCGCTGATGGTGTTGAATTTAGGCATGAAAACCCTGATCTCGCGCCCCATTTCCTGAATTTTCGCCGGCAAATAGCGTCCCATCATGGCAGTGTCACTCTCGTTGGAGAATGGTATAATCTCCTGATTGACAAAGAGTATTCTTCCTTTTGACATTCTTGTATATATATAATAAGTCCGATTGCAAAAGTACGAAAAAAAACTGATATGGCAAAATTTAATATTTTTTTTCCTGCAATCGAAAAAAGTTTGTACTTTTGCATTTCCAATCTGACTGTAAAAGACGATGAAAGACAGCCTGAAGAAGAGCCTCACGGCCCCGGAGCTTCTCGACCGGGCCCGACGCTATTGTGCCATGTCCGAGCAGTGTGAATCAGGTGTGAGGCAGAAGTTGATAGCATGGGGCGCCTCGCCGGCCGATGTCGATCCCATCATCGCCAGTCTCCGTTCCGACGATTATCTCAACGATGTCCGCTATGCCCGTATCTATGCCGAGAGCAAGATTCTCCAACAGCATTGGGGACGCCAGAAGGTCCTCTACCAGCTGCGGTTGAAGCATCTCTCCAAAGAGGCCATTGCCGATGCGATGCGCATCGTCGGCGACGAGACCTACAACGCCATCCTGGCCGATGAGACCGCCAAGAAACTCCAGTCTCTCGGCGGCGAACTGACTCCCGACACCCGCCACCGTCTCCAGGCCTTCCTTGCCTCGCGCGGATTCACCATCGAGGAAATCAATCAAGTAATCAATAATAATTCAGCACTATGAAGCGTACATTTATTCTTTTCGCCGCCCTGCTGGCCACTGCCTCGGTCGCCCTGGCCCAGGACGATGCCAAACCCAAATTCTCCCTCTCCGGTGGCGACTGGAGCACCATCACTACCCCCGCCCTCAAGGTGAGCGAGCAGTTGTTCAACAACTGGTCGAAGAGCGGCAACTCCACCTTTGATGTCACCTCCACCTTCTTCGGCAACTACAAATACACCCACCCCAAGTATGTGTGGGACAATATCGCCGACCTCGCCTACGGCTACGCCTGGCAGGACCTCGAGCCCGAAGGCGTACTCTTCGAAACCCGCCGCAAGAGCAACGATAAGATCGACCTCACCAGCGCCCTCAGCTGGAACGCCTATAAGGGTTGGGGCGCCAGCCTCACGGCCAACCTCAAGACCCAGTTCGGCGACGGCCGCGAATATGCCGGCATCGAGGACAAGGAAGGCACCGTCGTGTCGCATTTCTTCGCCCCGGCCTACCTCACCACCGCTCTTTCCTTTGAATACAAGAAACCCGAATGGTCGGTCGCACTCTCGTTCCTGACCGGCAAGACCACCTTCGTCTGCAACGACCACTTCATCATCGACGGCCTCAACTACGGTGTCATCCAGCCCGATGAGTTCGACCCGGCCGACCCTAAAACCTACAAGTACATCGAGAACGCCTACTTCGCGCTTGGTAGCTATATCAAGGCCCAGTACCTCAAGAAGGATCTGCTGCCCAACCTCGACCTCTATGCCCGTCTCGAGCTCTTCTACGACTACCAGAAACCGACCAACATGGGATGGAAGTCTATCGACACCGCCACCAGCTGGGCCACCGCCCGTACCAAATACACCGGCTTTGAAACCACCTCGCAGGAAGGCTTCGAACGCATGAAGAAACTGAAACCCATCCAGCGCTTCGCCTTTGAGACCGACCTCGACTTCGAAATCAAGCTCGACTACCGCTTCTCCGAGCACATCGCCGCCAACTTCGCCACCAACCTCAAGTACGACACCGACTTCTCCGGTATCGGCCGTGGCGGCCACTGGCAGCTCTATCAGATGGCCGGCGTGCAGGTCTTCTTCAGCTGGAAGACCCCCAAGAACTGATCACCTGGTCATAGGAACCGTCAGGGGGCCGATGCAGCGCATCGGCCCCCTGGCTATTTTGCTAGCCCTTCGGCTTTTAGTCTTTAAACTTCAGCAACACCCCTTCGTTCAGCTTGATGCCGTGGAGCCGTGCCAGCGAGCGGTTCTCGAAGGCCAGCTCCAGCATGCCTGTGGCCGAGACGGTGAGAATCAGGCCCAGGTTGTTGCCGCCGCTGCCGCGGTGGTAGGAAGGGCTGATTTCCGAGGTGGTCAGCTCCTTGACCTGCAGCGTGAACGCCCGTCCCTGGCGCAGTTCCTCAAACTCGCGGTAGCTCATGCCGAGGTAGGCGTTGCCGTAGTTATCCACGTGATGCACATAGATGCGGTAGTACTCGCCCTGTTGCAGGTATCCCGCCCAGGGGCGCTGCAACAGCTGGGGATGGCGCGGGCCGAGGTCCGCCAGCGGCGCTCCCTTCAGCAGCCGTGCCGCCGCGGGGCAGAAGAGGTTGTAGGCCGCGAAGTTGTAGATGCCGTTCTCTTGGGTTTCCAGTCTGACGACTTCCTCCGCCTCCTGGCCGAACACCAGGGCCGGCAGGCCGTTGTCGGAGCAGAGGAAATACTGTCCGCGGGCACGCAGGGCCACGAAGGGCGGCTGTGACGCCACATCGACCAGGTGCACCGTCCCCTCGGGGAAGCCCAGACAGCCGTGACGCACCACGAAGCTGGCGCTCATCACGTTGTGTGCCTCCAGCCGGTGCGTGATATCCACCACCTGCACACCCTCCACCAGGCGCATCAGCGCCCCCTTCACCATGCCGGCGAAGAAGCCCTGCTCGCCCCAATCGGTTGTCAGTGTTGCAATTGGCGTTTTCATATCGGACTGCAAAGATACGCAATTTTACCGATATGTCGAGGAAAAAATGCTTCCCCGGTCAAAATCTTTTCCCTGCGCCGGCTTTTTAACATATTTTTAGTATCTGTAACACGCTGATACTAAGTCTTGAATCCGTTATGACCTAGTATTGACCTAGTATTGACCTAGTAATGACTATATAGAAAGTACTAGGTCATTACCCGGTCACACCTTCATCATGCCCAAGTGTTTCTTTCATCATACTTGAACCATACTTGAGTCATACTTGAACCATACTTGAGTCATGCCTGAGGTATCATATTTAAGGAACACTTATGTTAGACTTAGGTTTTTATGAAAAAAAATCATTTCGTATCGTATTTTTTTGTGTATATTTGTACTTTAATATTTAAGGCAGATAAAGTTTATAAAGGTAAGAACCAAATAATTGCAACGATATGTCATTACTTTCGATACGTAATTTGCACGCCTCCATCGGCGACCGCGAGATTTTGAAGGGGGTGAACCTGGAGGTGAACCGCGGCGAGGTGCACGCCATCATGGGTCCCAACGGCAACGGCAAGAGCACCCTGGCGGGTGTGGTGGCCGGCAACCCGAAATATACTGTCACCGAGGGTGAGGTGATTTACAACGGCAAGAATATCCTCGACCTGCCGGTGGATGTGCGTGCCGCCGAGGGTATCTTCCTCGGATTCCAGTATCCGGTGGAGATTCCCGGGGTGAGCATCACCAACTTCATGCGCACCGCCGTCAACGAGCAGCGCAAGTACCACGGTCTCGACCCCCTGAGCGGTAGCGAATTCCTGAAGCTCATGGAGGAGAAGAAGAAGGTGGTGGAGATGACCACCAACCTGGCCAACCGCTCGGTGAACGAGGGCTTCAGCGGCGGCGAGAAGAAGAAGAACGAGATTTTCCAGATGGCCATGCTGAATCCCACGCTCTCCATCCTCGACGAGACGGACAGCGGCCTCGACATCGACGCCCTGCGTATCGTGGCCGGCGGCGTGAACCAGCTGCGTTCGAAGGATAACGCCACGGTGGTGATTACCCACTACCAGCGCCTGTTGGACTTCATCGTGCCTGACTTCGTGCACGTGCTCTATGAGGGCCGCATCGTAAAGACCGGTCCCAAGGAGCTGGCATTGGAGCTGGAGGAGAAGGGCTACGAATGGATTAAAGAGGAACTGGGTGCTTAGTGTTTAGAGTTTAGGTTATGATTAGGAAAGACCAACTTCCCAATATATGGAACGACGACTGGAAGCCGACGGCTGAACCCCGTGAGCTGACGGTCGAAGCCGGACGGCAGCTGCGGGTGGTGCTCTGCGACCCGCAGGATGTGCCGCTGTTCCGTTGCGACGGTGAGGCCGACCTGCTGCTGGCCGACGAGAGCCTGCGGCTTCTGGTGGGCGAGGGCGCCGACGTGCAACTCTACCGCCTGCAGGGTCCCTTCACCCCGGCCACCTGCATCACCGAGACCACCGTCACCCTGCAGCGCGATGCACGCCTGCGGATGAACACCGTCACCCTCGGGGGCGGCCATGTGAGGAACAACGTGGTGGTGCGCATGCAGGGCGAGGGGTGCACGGTCGATGCCGACGGCCTCTATCTGATGGACCGCGAGCAGCAGTGCGACAACTACATCTTCGTGGAGCATGCCAAACCCCATTGCCAGAGCAGGGAACTCTACAAGGGCATCATCGACGACTCGGCCCGTGCCCGCTTCAACGGCCATGTGCTGGTGCAGGACGGCGCCGTCAAGACCGAGGCCTTCATGACCAACCGTAATATTCTGCTCACCGACAAGGCACACGTGGATACGCGGCCTTTCCTCGAGATATACAATGACGATGTGAAGTGTTCGCACGGCTCCACCATTGGCCAACTCGACGAGCAGGCGTTGTTTTACCTGATGACCCGTGGCATCAGCCACCGTACGGCCATCACCATGCTCAGCTATGCTTTCTGCGATGAGGTGATTAGGAAGATAGGCCTGCCGGGACTGCGTGACGCCGTGGAGGATATGGTGAAGAAGCGCCTGCACGGTGAACTGACCTCCTGTGCCGACTGCGCCATCGCCTGCAAGAACCCTTGCAACGGCCCCGACGCACACTTTGAAATTGACCCAAGCAAATTGTAAATGCGCCGACTGGTATATCTGATGCTGCTGCTTTGCCTGCCGCTCTTTGCGGTGGGGCAGGGAAGCAGTGTCATGATCAAGTCGGGCGACGAGGCCACGTACCGCAAGGCCTTGGGGGAGTACGAACACAGGCACTATCGCGAGGCGGCACAGCTGATGCGCCGTGTGGCGAGCCGCAATCCCAAAGCCGCCGACCCGCAGTTCTGGCTGGGGATGACGGCGGTGAAGGACGGCTTCAACGTGACGGCCATCCGCCGCTATTTCGGCCGCTGCATCGAGTTGGAGCCCGACTATGCCAATCCCTTGGCCCACTACTATATGGCGCTTATCCACTATACCGACGACCGTTACGACGACGCGGTGACGGAGTTGAACAAGTACTTCGCGTTGGCCAACGGCAGTCAGGACAAGGCGGTGAACGCCGTCTATGAGGAGGCGTCGAACTACCTCTATTGGTCGCAGTTCCTCGCCGAGGCAGTGCTCAACGCGGCACCCTTCGACCCGCAACGCGTGGAGGGGGCGAGCAGTATGAAATACAACGAGATGCTGCCTTTCCTTACAGTCGATGGGCAGACGTTCTACTACCTGCGTGAGATGCCTGCTTCGACCGAGCGTACCTTCTATGCCCGCGAGTTGGAGCGGAAGCAGTGGTACCTGTACAGCAGCAAACGATTGAATGACACGGCCTTTAGCAAGGGCGTGGAGCTGCCGGCGCCGTTCAACAGCGGCGACCCCGAGGGCGGGGTGAGTGTCACCGCCGACGGCTCGGAACTCTACTATTCCATCATCCGCAACAGCGGTGGTTATGCCAACAGTGACATCTATTGTGCCCGCAAGGACAAATCGACAGGCCGATGGACCGTGGAGAACTGCGGGCCTCAGGTGAATGGCGACCGTTCGTGGGAGTCGCAACCCACCATCAGTGCCGACGGAAAGACGCTCCTCTTCGCCTCCAACCGCAAGGGCGGGCAAGGCGGCATCGACATTTGGCGCTGCCACAAGTTGAAGAACGGCGACTGGAGCCGGGCCGAGAACCTGGGCTCCAATATCAATACCGACGGCAACGAGAAGGCTCCCTTCCTGGCGGCCGACGGACGGACTCTTTACTTCCTCAGCGACGGCTGGCAAGGCTTCGGTGGATACGATGTCTATTTTGCCAATCTGTCAGACTCCTACGGCAACCGTCCCACCAACCTCGGCCTGCCCATCAACACCGAGGCCGACGAGCTGAGCTTCGGCGTCAGTGCCGACGGCCGCAAGGCTTACTTCAGTGGCCGTCTGGAGGGCTCGCGCAGCTCGGATATCTTGATGTTCGATCTCTATCCTGCCGCACGCCCCGAACCGATGCGGCTCTGCCGGATGAAGATGGTCAGCCCAAGGGGCGAACGCGACACGGTGCTGATGCTCTCCGAACAGTATGTCAATGTGGTGATCCTTGCGGAGGAAGGCATGCTGCCCGTCATCCGCTGCGGCAAGGCCAAGGATCTGAACGGGAAGAGGGTAACGTTGAACGACAGCATTGCCGCGATTAACCTGCTTGACAATCAAGTGGTCGATGCTCTGTCGGCATGGCTCGTCGAGCATCCGAGGGTGCACATCGCAGTGGAATGCCCCAAGCAGGCCGACGCACAGGCTGCGGTGGCGCGCTTGAGGGAGAAAGGACTGCGTGCCGAACGCCTCACCGCCCGTGGCGGCACCGACATCGCCACCTCACAAATAAGACTGAAAACTGAATGAATCCAATCTTCCGCATATTCCGCTATCTGCGTCATTTCCCATGGCAAATCGGGTTGAACATCTTCTTCAACCTGCTGCATATCCTCTGCAATCTGGGCACCTACGTGATGATTGTGCCCTTCGTGGAACTGCTGTTCGGCGGCGGCAATGTGCCCGATGCCGAGCCGGCCTTCGCCTTCAGTCAGGAACAGCTGGCCGACTGGGCTTTCTGGCACCTGCATCGCTACCGCGACACCCTGGGCCTTTGGAACTGCCTGCTGATTATCGCCGGCGGCTATCTGGCCTGCTCGTTGCTGAGCAACCTCTTCCGCTACCTGAGCTATGTGTTCCTCAATATCACCCGCAACGGTCTGATTGAACACCTGCGCAACGACCTCTACAAGCGCATCACCATCCTGCCGGTGAGCTTCTTCGGCCGCCGTCGCAGGGGCGACCTAATCAGCCGCATGGCCAACGACTTGGTCGATGTGGAGTGGAGTGTGGTGAGCACGCTGGAGGCCTTGGTGCGCGACCCCATCAATGTGATAGTTTTCTGTGCCGCCCTGCTCTTTGTCTCGTGGCGACTGTTTGTGCTCTTCTTGCTGGTGCTGCCGGTGGGAGTGTGGCTGATGACACGCATAGGCCACAGCCTGAAACGCAACTCCCAGCGAGGTCAGGACCGTTTGGGAAGCCTTTTCGGACTGCTCGACGAGGCGCTCATGGGCTTGCGGGTCATCAAGAGTTTTGGCCGTGAGAAGGACAGCGAACAGCGTTTCCGCAGGGCTAACGAGGATTATGCCCGCACCATGGTGCAGGTGGCCCGCCGGCGCGAGCTTTCCAGCCCGTTGTCCGAGATTCTGGGCACGCTAGCACTGGTCATCGTGCTTATTGTGGGCGGTTCCTGGGTCATCGGCGGCCATATCCAGCCGTCGGTGTTCATCTTCTTTGTCATCATCTTTGCCCGACTCATACCGCCACTCCAGTCTATCGTGAGGGCTTACAATAGCCTGCAGAAGGGCAGCGCCTCGGCGGCCCGCTTCCTCGAGGTGCTCGATGCCGACGAACTGATTGTGGAGAAGCCCGACGCACATGTCTTGCAGGGATTCGACCAAGGACTGGAATTGCAGGATGTGAGTTTCAGCTACGAGGCCGAAGGCACGTCGCACACGGTGCTCAACCACATCAATCTCACCATTTCCAAGGGTCAGACGGTGGCCATCGTCGGTCCTTCGGGGGCGGGCAAGAGCACCATGGTCGATTTGTTGCCGCGATTCTACGACCCCACCGGCGGCACCATTAAGATAGACGGATATCCTCTTGGCGATTTGAATATCAACTCGGTCCGTCGTCAGTTCGGCTTGGTCAGCCAGAGTTGTATCCTCTTCAACGACACGGTGGCCAACAACATCGCTTTCGGCTCCGAGAGCTACAGCCGCGAGCAGATACGCGAGGCGGCCCGCATCGCCCATGCCGACGAGTTTATTGAGAGCCTTCCGCAAGGCTACGACACCCAAGTCGGCGACCGTGGCCTGACTCTTTCCGGCGGTCAGCGTCAGCGTCTTTCCATCGCCCGTGCTGTGTTGCGCGACACACCCATCCTCATCCTGGATGAGGCTACGTCGGCGCTCGATTCCGAAAGCGAGCGTGCTGTGCAGCAGGCACTGGAGACCGTCATGCAGGGGCGCACCTCCATCGTTATCGCCCACCGCCTCTCCACCATCCGCCATGCTGACTGCATCATCGTCCTTGACCAAGGCTGCATCGTTGAGCAGGGTTCGCACGACGAGTTGATTGCCCATAACGGGCTCTATAAAAAGCTCGTTGATATGCAGTCGTTTATAAAATAAATTTGGTCAGGTCGCAAAAAGTTAGTACTTTTGCACCCTCAAAACCGAGAGGGAGTATAGCTCAGCTGGTTCAGAGCGCCTGCCTTACAAGCAGGAGGTCACTGGTTCGATCCCTGTTACTCCCACCGCAGCGTGCCAGACGGCACGCTTTTCTTTTTTTAGATTATTTAAGAATATATCTTATTGAAGTATAGTCGTTTTGTCTTATTTTTGCAATTTGAAAATCAATAGAAAGAATATTGTATAACCTTAAAAATCAAAAAGAAATGAAGAAAGTTTTAGCATTTGTCAGCTGCGCTATGTTTGTCGCCGCTATGACTGTTGCCTGTGGTCACAAGAACGCCGAGGCCGTTGACAGCACCGTCGAGGAGACCGTCGAAGAGGTCGCCACCGAAGCCGCCCCCGTTGAGGCTGCTGTCGATGCCGACGCCGCCATGCTCGCCGCTGCCAAAGAGGCTGGCCAGGCCGTCTGCAACTGCACCAATGGTGATGCCACCAGCATCGAGAAATGCATGAAGAGCGTTCTTGCCGCCGGTTATGCCGAGTATCAGGGCAACGACGCTTTCACCGCCGCCGTCCGTGCCGAGATCGACAACTGCATCAAGGCCAAAGCCACTGCTGCTGCCAAGGATGCCGCCAACGAGGGTATCAAGGAAGGTGCCAAGGCTCTGTCCAACGCGCTGAACAAAAAGAACTAATCTTTTGTTAGACATGAAGACAGGTCTGCAATGATACAGACCTGTCTTTTTTATTATCTTTATGAAGAAAGCTGTTTTATTGGCTCTTTTGGCGGTGCTCTGCTGTGCTGCCTGCCGTCATGATGCGGGCAGGCCTCGTGGGGTGCTGAGCCATGACCAAATGGTCGATTTCCTGACCGACGCCTATCTGCTGGAAGGTTTCTATGCCGTCGAGACGCAGTATCGCTACGATGTCCTCACCGAACAGACGCTGCACTCTTACGACAGCATCCTCGAGGTGCATCACACCTCGCGCAAGGCCGTTGAGCGGAGTATCGACTATTACATGGGTCACCTTGACGAGTACAAGGACATCCATGACGAAGTTGTCGCACGGCTGGAAGCCGAGCGCGACAGCCTGATGAACTAAGTTGTTGTTTTTATTTAGCCTCCGGCATCTGGGGCTCGGGAGCCTCGATGACAGGGATGGGCGAGTGGGCTAACCAGCGTCCGTGGCGTTTGCGCACTTCGAGGGTGGCCGAGAAGTCCTTGATGGGCGTAGTCTTGTGGTAGGTGGCCACGGCCGACGTGTCGTCAATTATCTGTATATTTGTTATCTCTATGGTGGCCGGGGTGTCGGACTTGATGTAGTTCGTATCTACCATCGTCAGCAGTCCGCGGGCCGTGATGAGGGTGGTTTCGCGTGTCTCCGGCGTGGCGTACTTCTCGGCGCCATCCACGTCGTAGTTGGCCATGGCGTAGCTGTATTTGTATGCCGCCTTCTCTATTCTCTCTTCGTCGCTGGCACAGGCCGTCAGCAGCAGTGCAGTGGCCAGCAGGGCAAGTGTGGTGAGGTGTTTCATAAAAACGTTTTGTAATAAAACGCCAACACGTCAGTTTTATTGTACTGGGGATAATAAAAGAGGCCGCCTGATGGGCGGCCTCTTTTGTTACCAAGGAAGAAAGTTTATCTCTTCTTCACAGGAGCGGTTGCTTCAACGGCGGCTTTACCGTCGGCTTTAATCTCCATTTTGGTGTTGTCGGTATTAATCGTCATGATGGTCTTCCCGTCTTTGGTGGTTGTCTTGGTGACAGCCTCTTTGGCAGGAGCTTTCTTCTTAGGAGTGGCTTTTTTGACAGGCTCAGCGGGAGCAACCTCGACGGTGTCAATCATAGGCATGGTGTCCTCAACGATTTCCTCGATGGGAGTAGTGTCGATGGGAGTGGTGTCCTCGACTGCCTCGGGGGCGTTCTTGCAGGCCACGGTCAGCGACATGGCGGCCAGTGCGATGGCAACAAATTTAAATGTAGTCTTCATGGCTAAATCTTTAAAGTTGTTTTATTTCAACAGGCCACCTTTCGACCAGTTGGCAGCCGTCCAAGTGCCGGCGACATCAACGGAAACGGGATAGATAACATCATCTCCGTTGGCATAAGCGCCAAGGTCATAAACTTCACCTTCAGCAGTGAATACCATATAGGTGGTGTTCATGTCAATTTCAGTGATGGTCTGCAGGAAGGATTCGCACTGCCATTTGGCATAGGTATTTCCTTCGTACTCAGCACTCTCACCGGGGACGTTGTAATATAACCAGCCATAGCTATTGCCCTGTGCAGCCTCAAAGGTTCCAACGGTCGTGCCACTGGTGATCTGAATCAGGGGTTGATCTGCAGCTTGATATTGCTTGTGCAACTGCATGATGAATCTGTTCGAGTACATACCGGCAATCCAAGTGGTGGGAGTCCAGGTGGTCTCGTTGAAAGTAACGGTCATGTGATCGGGGACAGCAGCAGCGAAGTTGGCGGTGTAGCTCTTGTCCGAGGTAATGACAATGGTGCGGGGATTGTCGGTGTTGGCATCATCCCAGTTGGCAAACTTGAAACCGGTGTTGGCGGTGGCAGTCAGCACCACAGTGTCACCAGCTTTGTAGGCACTCTTCTGGGGATTGGCGGCAACGCTACCCATAGCACCATCGTTGACTTTCAGCGTGAGCTTGTAGGTTACGACGTTGGTGTCGTTGTCGGTGTCGGGTTTGGTCTCATCTTTCTTGCAGCTGACGAGAATCATCGAGCTGGCGAGCAGGGCAACGCCCATGATTTTGAAGATGTTTTTCATTGTGTTTGTTGTTTTTGGGTTAATAATTATTCGTATCAAAATTGGTGCAAAAATACTATTTTTTTCTGATATACAAATAAAAAACGTGTTTTTTAATGTTTTTTAGCATTATCGGCGGATGTCCAGAGCATCGCGCAGACCGTTGGCCAGCAGCATGAAAGCCAGCACAATAACCATGATGGCCGCGCCCGGCAGCAGGGCCAAGTAGGCGCTGTCGAGTAGGATGTATCCGTAGTAGTCTTTCACCATCATGCCCCACGAAGGCATGGGGGGCTGCACGCCGATGCCGAGGAAACTCAGGCCCGCCTCCAGCAGGATGGCGCTGGCGAAGTTGCTGGCGGCCACCACCACCACGGCCCCCACGATGTTGGGCAGGATGTGGTGGAAGATGGTGCGGAAAGTGCTGTAGCCTAACGCACGGGTGGCTTCGACATATTCTTTCTCCTTGATGCTGAGTACCTCGCCACGCACCACGCGGGCGATATCGACCCACATCGTCAGTCCTACGGCCACGAATATCTGCCAAAAACCCTTTCCAAGGGCGAAGGTGATGGCGATGACCAGCAGCACCGTGGGGATGGACCACACCACATTGATGAGCCACATGATGACGTTATCCACCCAGCCGCCGTGGTAGGCCGCCAAGGCGCCGAGGGTGATGCCCACGAGCAGGGCGATGAGGATGGCGATGAAGCCCACCGAGAGGCTCACCCGCGACCCTATCATCATCATGCTCAGCACGTCGCGTCCGTAAGAGTCGGTGCCGAGGATGAAGGTGCGGCTCTTGATGTCGGCCACACGGCTGCGTTCCACCACCAGCGGCTCGCCGGCCACGGGGGTGGCGTGCAATTGGCCGTCGGTCCAGCGGTAGTCGGTGATGGGGATGGCGGTATAAGGAAGCGGGGTGCCCTTCACCATATTGCGATGCAGGGGACCTGTGGCGTCGAGGTAGAGGAAGGTGGCCTTGCTGCCGGGCTTGAGGGTGGCCAGCTCCAGGTATTGCTGGTTGCAGAAGGGTGTGGGGTCGGGCGTGATGAGGTATCCCAGCAGGGCCACCACGGCGAAAAGGCCGATGACCACGAGGCTGGCCACCGACAGCGGGTTGCGCCGGAAGCGCTGCCAAGCCATGTGGTCGAGCGAACCCGTCGGATTCCCTTTCTTCTTTCCTATGAGCGACAGTATGGTCATCGTTCCAGATTTCTTACATGAATCCCAACTCCACCTTGATGTCGTCGGGTATCATGTCCATGCTCCAGGGCGGGTCGAAGGTGAGCTCCACATCCACGCTCTTCACGCCGCTGATGTAGGTCACCATCTGTTTCACTTCCTGGTACATGTACTCGGCTTCGGGGCAGTCGGGGGCGGTCATGGTCATCAGTATCTTGACGTTCAGTTCCGCATCGACATCCACCTTGTATATCAGTCCGAGGTCGTAGATATTCACCGGTATCTCGGGGTCATAGACGTTCTTCAGGCAGTTGATGACGGCCGATTTGATGGTCTCTTGCGTGGGTTCCATATCTCAATAACCAATAACCTTTAACCTTTCATTTTATAGGCCAGCGCGTACATCTTCATCTGCTTCACCATCGAGGTGAGACCGTTGGAGCGGGTGGGGGAGAGGTGTTCCTTGAGGCCGATGGCGTCGATGAAAGCCAGCGGGGCGTCGAGGATTTCCTGCGGTGTGTGTCCGTCGAGGGCGCGGATAAGCAGCGAGATGATGCCGCGGGTAATCACGGCGTCGCTGTCGGCCCGGAAGTGGAGCACGCCGTCGCGGTACTCGCAGCTGAGCCACACCCGGCTCTGGCATCCGCGGATGAGGTTCTCCTCGGTCTTGTCCTTCTCCTCGATGACCGGGCAGTCCTTGCCCAGCTCAATCAGGTAGGCGTATCGGTCGAGCCATTCGTCAAAGTTTGCGAATTCGTCGATCATCTGCTGTTCTGTCTCTTGTATGGTCATTTGGGTGCTTTATAAATCAGATAGATTGCCGCGATGCCGAATACCAGCTGGGGCAGCAGCACAGCCATGAAGGGCGTCAGGTTGCCGCCGGTGGCAAAGACGGTGGTGATTTTCATAAATACGATAAACCCGAAGGCCAGCGTGATGCCGATGGCCAGGTGCATCCCGATGCCGCCGCGACTCTTGCGCGAGGCGATGGAGACCCCAATGAAGGTCATCACGATGATGGCTATGGGGTTGAGCAGACGCTGGTAGAGCTCTATCTGCGCCTCTTTCACGATGCCCGTGCCACGCATTTTCTCGCGTTCGATGTGGCGGATGAGGGCGGGGGTGTTCATGGTCTCGATACGCTTCGACTTCAGGTCGAGGTCCGTCGTCGTGATGCCGTAATCCACCAGGGTATCCTGGACGAAGGTGAGTTTCTCTCTGCCGTCCTTGGCCACCGTGCGTTGCACATATCCGATGCTTTTCCACAGGCCGCTGTTGGTGTCGTAGGCGATGAGGTCCGAGGTCTCGCGTTTGAGCAGGCGCCCTTCGTCATCGATTTCCTCGCGGCAGAATTTGAAAGCATGCAGGATGGTTACATCGTAGCTCTCGGCATAGACTTGCACGCCGGGTTGCGACTGGAAGTGCACGTTGGTGTAGAAGCTTGTGCCCCGCGACTTCACGTATTGTTCCTCGAAGTCTATCAGGTGACGGTTCGAGATGGGAATCACGAAGTTGCCCAGCAGCAGCACCGCGATGGCCACCACCACCGATCCGTACAGGTAGGGACGCAGCATGCGCCGGTAGCTGATGCCCGACCCGAGGATGGCGATAATCTCCGTGTTGCCCGCCATCTTCGAGGTGAAGAAAAGCACCGAGATGAAAATGAACAGCGGGCTGTAGAGGTTCACGAACCCCGGGATGAAATTGAAGTAGTAGTCGAAGACCACCTGCCCGAAGGAGGCGTGGTGGCCCAGAAAGCGGTCCAGCTTCTCGCTGACGTCAAAGGTGATGACAATGACAATAATCAATGCCAAGGCCAGCAGGAACGTCTTGAAATACTTCGTCAGAATATACCTGTCCAGCCTGGAAAAGAGCGACCCTTGACGCATTATCTGTTATGGCTTAGAGCAGCTGTTTCTGGAATTTGGTGAGGCAGTCGAGTGCGTTGGTTTTGACGTGGATGAACTCGTCAATGCCGTAGCCTTTGTAGGTCTCCACCATCTCCTTCGGGAAGCCGGCCAGCACGAGGCTCTTCACCTTGCCTTTCAGCAGGTCGCACACGGGCTGGGTCAGTTCGGCGTATTCGTCGTCGCTCGAGCAGAGCACCACCACATCGGCGCCGCTCTCGAGGGCTGCCTTGGCTCCCTCTTCGGGGGTGGCAAAGCCCAGGTTGTCGATGATTTCATAACCCGCCACGCCGAAGAAGTTGGTGGCGAAGCCGGCGCGGGCCTTGCGCATGGTCAGGTTGCCGTAGGTCAGCAGGAATACCTTCGGACGGTGGGAGGCCTTCTCGGTCTGCAGGCGCAGCTGCTCGAAGGCCTCGGCGCCGCGATAGGGGCGCAGCACCTTCACCTCGTCGCCTTGTTCGCAACAGCAACAGTGTTTCTCGCCGTTGGCTACCTTGTCCCCCATCTTCTCCAACAGGTTGGGGTATTGGTTGGTGCCGAGGATGGTGGTCTTGCGCAGAGCGATGTCGAGGTCGCGTTTGCGGGCGGTCTCGGCCACCTCGTCCTGCACCATTCCGGCGCGCAGGGCCTTGCAGTATCCGCCGGCCTCTTCGACCTTCAGGAAGTGTGCCCAGGCACCCTTGGCGATTTCGTTGGTCAGGTTCTCGATGTAATAGCTTCCGGCGGCGGGATCGACGATTTTCTCCAGGTAGCTCTCCTCTTTGAGCAGCAGCTGCTGGTTGCGGGCGATGCGGTAGCCGAAATCGTCGGCCTCCTTGTAGGCGTTGTCGAACGGCAGCACCGAGATGGAGTCGGCGCCGGCCACAGCCGAAGACATGGTCTCGGTGGTCGAGCGCAGCATGTTCACATAGGGGTCATACACCGACTGGTTCCACTCGCTGGTGGTGGCGTTGATGAACAGCTTGTAGGGGCAGTCGCACTCAGGTTTGTACTGCTCCACAATCTTGCTCCACAGCAGGCGGGCGGCGCGTATCTTGGCGATCTCCATGAAGTAGGTGCTTCCCACGCCCACGTTGAGCATGATGCGGCTGGCCACATGCTCCATCTTGCAACCCATGTCGGTCAGACGGGCCACCAGCTCGTTGGCGGCGGCCAGGCCGAAGCCCAGCTCCTGCACGATGTTGGCTCCGGCGTTGTGCAGCAGGTTGCTGTTCACGGTCAGCACACGGAACTTGGGCAGCTCCTCGTGGGCGTATTCCACCAGCGCTTTGGCCATCTGAAGGTCGCCCTCCTCGCCACGATGGAACTTGCCGTGCGTCAGGGCGTAGCGGAACATGTCGAAGTTCACCGAGCCGTGCAGCTCCTTGGTGTCGTAGCCGTTGGCACGGGCGTATTCAACATACAGTTTCAGCGTCTGCAGGTAGTCCTGTGAGCAGTTGAAGTTGATGCTCACGGCGTTGATATAGATGCCTTTGAGCAGGGCGGCCATATCGGCTGCGGTGGTCACCTGCTTGGCACAGAGGCCCAACGAGGTGGCGCCGCGCTCCACGGCGTCGAGGGCGATGCGGTTGGCCTCCTTGGGGTCCTTCACACGGATGTCCTGACGCACCTCCCACTCGTTGCCGCCGCACTGGTTGCCGCGTGTGTAGGGCTTCTGGCCGGGGTTGGCCTCCAGATATTCAAGGCCTTCCAGGTCTTCGGCACGGTAGTAGGGCTTCACGTTGAACCCTTCGATGGTGTGCCACACCAGTTTCTTGTCGTAGTCGGCCCCTTTGAGGTCTTTCATAATCACCTCCTCCCATTTCTCGGTCGGAACGGGCGGAAATTCGCTGAATAATTTGTTGTCTTCCATTATTTTGTATCGTTTATTCCACTACAGGTTTGAAAAGCAAAGATACACAAAAAAACGGAACCTCCAAAATATTATTATAAATATGTATGGAAAATCGTGTAACCGCCTGATACTAAGTCTTGAATCCGTTATGACCTAGTATTGACCTAGTATTGACCTAGTATTGACTATATAGAAAGTACTAGGTCATTACCCAGGTACGCTTTCATCATGCCCAGGTGTTTCTTTAGGCATACTTGAGTCGTACTTGAACCATACTTTGGTCATACCTGAGGATTAACTTAAGGAACATTTAAGTTACTTAAGAGTTGAAAAAAAATCGTATATTTGCAGTCAAATACGATACCGATGGGAAACGTACAGAATGCACAGAATCCGTTTGTTATATGCAAGGCGGCGGCCGGGAGCGGCAAGACTTTCACCTTGGTGAAAGAGTACCTGAAACTGGCCATGAGCACCGATGCCCCGCGATGTGAACGGGGCACCGAGGCCTTCCGCCAGCAGCTTCGGCGGCGTTTCCGCGGCATCCTGGCCATCACCTTCACCAACAAGGCCGCCGGCGAGATGAAGAGCCGCATCATGGACTACCTCGACCAGATGGCCGCCCACGGCACCGACCCGAAGCTCTCGCCCATGGGCAAGCCGCTCCTCGAGGCGCTCAACGCGATGCCCTGCTACGCTGGCAATCCGCTGACGGAGAGCGAGCTGCAAGACATGGCCGAGGTGGTGCGGTCGGCGGTGCTGCACCAGTACAGCGACCTTGCGGTGTGCACCATCGACAGCTTCATGCACCGCATCGTGCGCACCTTTGCCCACGACCTGAACCGACCGATGGACTTCGAGGTGATGATTGACCAGGATGAGATGATTGCCCAGGCGGTCGAAGGGGTGATGTCGCTGGTGGGGACGCATGGAAACGAGTCGCTTACCTCATTGGTGCAGGCCTTCGCCGACAGTCGCATGGAGGGGGAGCACGGCTACCGTATCGAGGGCTCGTTGGCCTCGCTGGCGACGCAGCTCTTCAAGGAGGGCACCGAATCCTATGTGGAAGCTCTCTCGAAACTGAAACTCAGTGATTTCGACGATATATACCGCTCGCTGACGGCCGACAACCGGCGTTTCGAGCAGGAGACGCGACGTTGCGGCGAGGAGATGATGGCCCTGCTGGCGCAGGCGGGTGCCGGCGAGGCCGACTGTGCCGGCGGCAAGAACGGCTACTACGGCTACTTCCGCGGCTTGGCGGAGGGCAACATACGGCCGATGACCAAGACCGTGGCGGAGAACCTGGAACAGGGCAAGTTGCACAGTGCCAAGTGCGACCCTGCTGTGCGCGACGGCCTGCAAGGGGTCGCCGGTGCGATACAGGCCCTCTATGAACGCACGCTGGCGCTGGTGGGGTCGGCGGTCGGTGGCGAAGGGGCCGGCCTGCGCGACTACAATACCCGCTCGCTGCTGCTCAAGAACCTCTATTCCATGGCGTTGCTCGGAAAACTCGCCGAGCAACTGAAGCTCTATTCCAAAGATAACGACGTGGTGCATCTGTCTGAATTCAACAGATTGATTAACAAGATAGTGAGCGAGGAACCGGCACCGTTTATCTATGAGCGTCTGGGCAACCGCTACCACCACTTTCTGATTGATGAGTTCCAAGACACCTCGGTGTTGCAGTGGCATAACCTGGTCCCGTTGGTGGAAAACGGTGTGTCACAGCGATATGAGTCGCTGGTGGTGGGCGACGGCAAGCAGGCGATTTACCGCTTCCGACAGGGCGACGTGCGCCAGTTTGTGCGCCTGCCGCATGTGGAAGGGATGGACCTCCACGGGCAGACCCTCGAAGCACGCGGAAACTACAGCGACGTGAGCCTCAGCCGCAACTTCCGTACCGCGCGGAGCGTGGTGGAGTTCAACAACCGCTTCTTTACATGGTTGCTGCAGCAGAAACCCTTCGCCGACAATGAGTTGGCGCAGCAGATATATGTAGGCCAGCCTGATGGGGAGGGGCATCCCGCCCTGTGGCAGTACCTGCCCGACAAGGAGGTGCCCGACGGGCATGTGGAGGTTAGCTTTGTGGATCCCGACGACCCGGACGCCGTCTATGAATACATCAGGCAGACCATCGTGCGGCTGGTGCGTGAGCAGGGCTACAGCCTGCGCGACATCATGATTCTGGGCCGCAACAAGAGCGACCTCGACCATGTGGGCACCTATCTGCAAGAGCATGGAGAAGAGATGCCCATCGCACTGAGTTCCAGCGAGTCGTTCTTCCTCACCCGCAGCCATGCCGTGATGGCGGTGATGGCAGCCCTGCGGCTGTTGCGCGACGCTGGCGACCGTGTGGCCGCCGCCGACCTGCTGCAACGTCTCCACGCCTTGGGACTTATTGGAAGCGACCACAGCGAGGCCTTCCTTGAAGAGGGGCCAGTGGATGTGGCTGCCCTGCTACGCGAGGAACCTGATGGACTGGAATTCAGACCGTCCTATCTCGCCGGACTGGGACTTTACGACTGTTGCGAAGAGATTGTGCGTCAGCTGCATCTGGGCGCTGTCGATGCCGCTTATGTGGGTTCGTTGTTGGGGTGTGTGGCCTCGTTCGTCACCCGCCGCGGCGAAGGGGTTGGGGCGTTCCTGGATTGGTTCGACGACAATGCCGGCGACCCTGCCGACAGCCGGTCGCGGCAGCTCTCGGTGGCCACGCCCGAAGGCGTCGATGCCGTGCGGCTGCTGACCATCCACAAGTCCAAGGGCCTGGAGGCACCGGTCATCATCTGCCCCTTCTTTCCTCCCAGCTGGAAAAGCCATAAGTTGTGGGTCGATCTGGGGAAGGATTTCGAGGTCGGCGGTCACAAGCTGCCGGCGGCTTTCGTCGAGTTCGACAAGAAGCGGTCGTCGCGGTTCGACGACGTGAAGGCCGAGGAACAGCGGCTCGACGAGGTCGATAAGCTCAATGTGCTCTATGTGGCCCTTACGCGTCCGCAGGAGCAACTGTTTGTTGTCTGCCCCACGCCGTCGGAAGGCTCGGCTTCGGACGAAGTGAGCTATCCGCGTCTGCTCCATGACTTTATGAATCAGGAGGAACCGTGGCTTGGCGATGCCGGCTTCCGGCATGTGGCGAAGATTGGTTCGGAAGAGAATAGGACGGACAAGGTGGCCATAGAAGATGTCAGTTTCGCCCCGTGGAGTGCCAGGGTGGCGGTGGCTTCGCCCGAAGAGAGTAGGCTCGACCCGATGCAGGAAGAGAAGGTGCGCTTCGGCACCTATGCCCATGCGTTGCTCTCGGATATCCGCCATGCCGGCGACGCACAGGCCGCCCTGGAACGGTTTGTCCGTCAGACGCCGCTCACCGATGGGGAACGGGGACGGATGGAAGAGTTGATTTCCAGTGTGATGAGTCATCCTGAGTCGGCCCGTTTCTTCCGGGAGGACTATGAGGTGAAGAACGAGTGCGACCTGACCGACGGGGCCATGCTGATGCGGCCCGACCGGGTGGTCTTTACGCCGGAGGAGACCTGGGTGGTCGATTTCAAGACCGGCCAGGATCTCGGCGAGGTGCACGACCGGCAGGTGAGGCGCTACTGCGAGGCGATGCGAGACATGGGCTATCCCAAGGTCAGCGGGTGGCTGCTCTACCTGCCTGAGGTGAAGGTCCGGCAGGTGCTGTGAAAGTGAAAGAAATGTTAAAATTTTCGGTTTTTCACATTTTGTTGTTGGTAATTTGGATTTTTTTTGTAATTTAGCGGTGCGAAAAAGAGGGCTCGGAAAGCCCCTGAAAGTGGAATAAATAATTAAAAGACAAAAATATGGAACCGAAGAAAAATCCCAAGGCTGACCTCGAAAACCGTCGAGGACTCTACTTAGAGATTGGTTTGGTGGTGATTCTTGTAGCCGCATTGGTTGCGTTCAACCTGAAATCCTACGATTCGGAGGAGAAAGTGCAGTTTGAGCGCCAGGCCAGCGAGGAGCAGGAGGAAATCGTCATCCAGACCCAGCAGGAAGAACTCCCCCCACCTCCTCCCCCCGAGCAGCCCGAGGTGACCACCGAGTTTGAAGTGGTCGAAGACGACAAGGAAGTGAAGAACGAGCTGGTTGTCAATGCCGAGGTGACCGAAGAGACCAAGAACATCGAGATTACCCCCGTCAAGATTGAGGAAGAGGAAGAAGAGGAAGAGCAGCAGATCTTCACCGTTGTGGAGAACGATCCCGAATTCCCCGGCGGCATGGAAGCCCTGTACAAGTACTTGGCCCAGAACATCAAGTATCCCCAATTGGCCCGTGACAACAACATCACCGGCCGCGTGTATGTCACCTTCGTGGTGGAGCGCGACGGCAGCATCACGGGTTGCAAGGTGCTTCGCGACATTGGCGGCGGCTGCGGTGCAGAGGCTGTCCGTGTGGTGAAGTCGATGCCCAAGTGGACGCCCGGCAAGCAGCGCGGTAAAGCTGTCCGTGTGCAGTTCAACCTGCCCGTCAACTTCAACCTGCGCTAAGTGCTTTGATTAGCGTCAACAACCTGTCGGTGCAGTTTACAGGCACCGAGCTTTTTAAGAACGTCACATTCAACATCGCCGACCACGACAGGGTCGGCCTTGTTGGTATGAATGGGGCGGGTAAATCCACTTTGCTGAAGATTCTCTGCGGAGAGCAGGAGCCGGAAAGCGGCACCCTGATTATCGCGTCGGGCCAGACGGTGGGCTACCTGCCGCAGGAGATGGTGCCCGATGCTGTGGGGACGGTCATCGAAGAGACCTTGACGGCTTTCAGCCAGTTGGACGAACTGGAGCGGGAGCAGGAACGGCTGACGGCCGAGATTGCCGAACGGACTGACTATGAGTCGGCGGCCTATACGCGGCTGTTGGAGCGACACAACGAGGTGACGGAGCGGCTGACCATGCTCGGCGGCGGCCGTCGGCGCGAGGCGGCCGAAAAGGTGCTGTTGGGACTGGGGTTCAGGCATGAGGATTTCGAACGGCCTGTGGCGGTGTTCAGCGGCGGATGGCAGATGCGAGTGGAACTGGCCAAGTTGCTGCTGCGGCACCCCGACTTCCTGCTGCTTGACGAACCGACCAACCACCTGGATATCGTCTCCATCCAATGGTTGGAAGACTACCTGACGGGCTACAGCGGAGCCGTGGTGCTGGTGAGCCACGACCGTACCTTCCTCGACAATATCACCAAACGCACCATCGAAATTACCGCAGGCCGCATTTACGACTATAAATGCCCCTATTCCGAGTATGTGGTGCAGATGCAGGAACGACGGGCCAGCCAGATGGCACAGCTGACCAATCAGCAGCGTCAGGTGGCGCAGATTGAGGCGTTTATCGAGCGTTTCCGTTATAAGGCTACCAAGGCCAAGCAGGTGCAGAGCAGGGTAAAGATGCTGGAACGTATGGAAAGGGTGGTGGTCGATGAAGTGTCGGACGAAAGCATTCATTTCCAGTTTCCGCCGGCCCCGCATAGCGGCAAGATTGTGGTAGAAGCCCAAGGGGTGGGCAAGGCCTACGGGGAGCATCAGGTGTTCGACAAGGTGGATATGTTGCTCACGGCCGGCAAGAAGGTGGCTTTCGTGGGCCGCAACGGAGAGGGCAAGAGTACCATGGCCAAGGTGATTGTGGGAGACATTAACGACTATACCGGCACCCTGCGCCTCGGAGCCGGAGTGGTGTTGGGCTATTATGCACAGAACCAGGCCGCCATGCTCAACCTGGAACGTACCGTTTTCGAGACTATCGACGATGTGGCCACCGGCGACATTCGACCCAAGATACGCAACATCCTCGGCAGTTTCCTCTTCTCGAATGAGGATATGGACAAGAAGGTCAAGGCGTTGTCGGGTGGCGAGAAGGCTCGGCTGGCATTGGCCAAACTGCTGCTCACCCCCAGCAATCTGCTCATCCTCGACGAGCCGACCAACCACTTGGACATGAACTCGAAAGACGTGCTCAAGAACGCCCTGCTGCAATACACGGGGACGCTGATAGTGGTGAGCCATGACCGTGACTTCCTCAGCGGATTGACCGACGAACTCTACGAATTCAGAGACGGCGAGGTGCATGAGTTCAAGGGTGATATCATGGAGTTTGTCAAAAGTGGCCAGTGGTCGGTGGCCAGTGACCAGGTTCCGGGTGCGGAAAACGGAACCCTGAACACGAAACAACCGACACTCTCCGAAGGACGGGCTGCCTATGAGCAGAGCAAGGAGCGAGAGAGAGAAAGGAGAAAGCTGCAGAATGCAGTGAAGCAGAAGGAAAAAGAAATAGAAGAAATAGAGAAACAGCTGGAAGAGAAGGATGCCGTGCTAGCCACGGGACTCCCTCAGAACGAAGAGTTTTACAGGGTGTATCAGGAATTGAAAACAATGCTCGAGCACAAGATGGAAGAGTGGGAAGAGGCTGTTATCCTGGCAGAAGGGCAATGAGTCTGGGCTCTAAAGATTAAGGTTTAAAGATGGCAAAAAAGACAGATGACGGATCGCCGTTGATGCGGCAACATGCAGAACTGAAAAAGAAGTTCCCGGATGCAATATTGTTGTTCCGTGTGGGCGATTTCTACGAGACATTTGGAGAGGATGCCCGGAAAGCGTCGCAGATACTGGGCCTGACATTAACCCGCAAGATGGCCGGCGGTGGCGAATACACCGACTTGGCCGGGGTACCATATCATGCCATAGAACAATACCTTCCGCGATTGGTCAGGGCCGGACACAGGGTGGCCATCTGCGAGCAGTTGGAAGACCCCAAGACCGCCAAGGGATTGGTGAAACGCGGGATTACGGAGTTGGTGACCCCCGGTGTGGCCTACAACGACATGGTGCTCGAGGTGAAGGAGAATAACTTCCTCTGCGGCCTGCATCTGACGGACAAGATCCACGGAGTGAGCTTCTTGGATGTTTCGACGGGCGAGTTCTATGTGGCCCAGGGAGACCTGTCATATATTGACAAACTGATGTCCAACTTCCATCCCTCGGAGGTGGTGCTCCAGCGGAAGAAACAGCGGTGGTTTACTGAGCATTTTGCAGAGAAATATTATTGCAACACCTTCGACGACTGGGTGTTTGCTCCCGACTTCGCCCGAGAGCTGTTGCTGAAGCAGTTTGGCACTGCGTCGCTCAAGGGATTTGGTGTGGAGGATCTGGACGTGGGCATTATCGCAGCCGGTGCGGTGCTCTACTACCTGCAAGACACACAGCACAATCAGACGGCCAATATCACACGGCTGAGCCGGGTGGAACGGGACCGTTATGTGTGGCTTGACCGGTTCACGGTGAGGAACTTGGAGCTGGTGTCATCACCCAATGACAATGCACGGACTTTGCTGGATGTGATAGACCAAACGCTTACTCCCATGGGCTCGCGCCTGATGAGGCGATGGGTGCTGATGCCGCTGAAGGAGAAGGAACCCATCGAGGAACGTCTGCGGGTGGTGGATGAACTGGTACGTGATGCGGAACTGCGGCAGGCTTTGGGAACCCAGATAAAAGCCATTGGTGACCTTGAGAGGCTGATTACCAAGGCTGCAGTCGGCCGTATCAGTCCCCGTGAGATGCAACAGTTGAGGCGTTCGCTCGAGGCAGTGGGGGAGGTGAAGCGGCTATGTGGCGAGAGTGGCAGCGAGGCACTGGCACGGATGGCCGATCAGATGAACCCATGCCCGCTGTTGTCCGAACGCATTGGACGCGAGTTGAAAGAAGAACCGCCCGCCAAGGTAGAGAAGGGAGGTGTGATGGCCAGTGGTGTCAGCGAGGAATTGGATGAGCTGCGCGGAATGGCCGGATCGGGCAAGGAATACCTGAAAGCCCTCCAGCAACGTGAGCAGGAAGCTACCGGCATACCATCGCTCAAGGTGGGCTTCAACAATATCTTCGGCTACTACTTTGAAGTGTATAACACGCACAAGGACAAGGTGCCGGAGGGGTGGGTGAGACGTCAAACATTGACCAATGCAGAGCGATATATCACACCGGAACTGAAAGAGTATGAGGACAAGATATTGGGTGCCGAGGAGCGCATACTGGCGTTGGAGATGCAGTTGTACAACCAGCTGATGGCTGCTGTGACGGAGTATGTGCAGCCGATACAATATGATGCACAGATGGTGGCCCATCTGGACTGCCTGCAGAGTTTTGCCGAAGTGGCACTTGGGGGCAATTATTGCCGGCCGGAACTGACGGAGGATGACAAGATTGAAATATTTGAAGGAAGGCATCCCGTCATTGAAACCCAGATGGCTGCAGGAGAGCAGTATGTCAGTAATGATGTGATGCTCGACAGTGAACGTCAGCAGATTATCATTGTTACCGGTCCCAACATGTCGGGTAAGTCGGCATTGCTGCGCCAGACGGCGCTTATCGTGCTGATGGCCCAGATGGGCAGCTATTGTCCCGCCAAGAGGGCTGTGGTGGGGCTGGTAGATAAGGTATTCACGCGCGTAGGCGCGAGCGATAACCTAAGCAGCGGAGAATCGACCTTTATGGTGGAGATGAACGAGACCGCCAGCATCCTCAACAATGTCAGTGACCGGAGTTTGGTGTTGCTCGACGAGATAGGCCGTGGTACTTCGACTTACGACGGCATTTCCATCGCCTGGGCCATCACGGAGTATCTGCACAACAACAAGAAAGCCCGTCCCAAGGTGATGTTTGCGACACATTACCATGAACTTATTGAGATGGAGGAACAATATGAGCGCATCAAGAACTATCATGTGAGCGTGAAGGAGATAGATGGCAGGGTTATCTTTTTGCGCAAGTTGGTCCCGGGTGGGAGTGAGCATAGTTTTGGTATTCATGTGGCCCGTTTGGCAGGCATGCCTCCGCAGGTGGTCAATCGTGCCGATGCCATGCTTCAGATTTTGGAAGCCAAAAACAACCATACAGTTGGAGAGGGTGAAAAAATCAAAAACAAGGGTGAAAAGACCGAAAAAAACGATTCGATGCCGGGCTATCAGTTGAGCTTTATCCAGCTGGAAGATCCGACCTTGATGGAGATAAAGGATAAGATACTGAATATTGATATTGATACACTTACGCCGCTTGAGGCATTGTTGAAACTGAATGAGATTAAGAAGATCGTGGGGAAAAAATAAAAAAATATTTTGTCAGTTTCAAAAAACTTTGTACTTTTGCACCCGCTTTTGAGGTAACGAAGCAGCATTTTAGATGCGGAAATAGCTCAGTTGGTAGAGCACGACCTTGCCAAGGTCGGGGTCGCGAGTTCGAGTCTCGTTTTCCGCTCAAAGGCTCCTAAATCAGAGAGAGAAGCTCTGGTGGTGGAATGGTAGACACGAGGGACTTAAAATCCCTTGCCCGCAAGGGCGTGTGGGTTCAAGTCCCACCCGGAGTACA
>JAGCYV010000017.1 GCA_017960605.1 Bacteroidales bacterium
CTCGAGAAGTCGGGATTCGACTACAGCGAGTTGTTCCCTGTGATCAAGGGTGAAACCGCCATAATGCTTTCGAACACCAACAATGCTCCGGCAAAGCTCATTAAGAGCTTCCGCGCCGCCGAGAAGACCGCTGAAAAGCCCATTCTCAAAGGTGCCTATGTCGAAGAGTGCTTCTATATCGGTCACGAGAACCTCGAGGCTCTGGTCAACATCAAGTCCAAGAACGAACTCATCGCCGATGTCGTCGCTCTCCTGCAGTCGCCCATCAAGAATGTCCTTTCTCAGGTTCAGTCGGCTGGCAATACCATTACCGGTGTGCTGAAAACTTTGGAGGAGCGTGAAGCGTAAGCCAATCGCAAACAACAAAAACAAGAGGGTATAGCCTACCTAAAGAAAAGGCCAAAACAATTAACAAAAAAAGTAAAAACAATTAAAATTAATAAAGTCATGGCAGACATTAAAGCTATCGCTGAAGAACTGGTTAACCTTACCGTTAAGGAAGTTAAAGAACTCGCTGACGTCCTGAAAGAGGAGTACGGCATTGAACCCGCCGCCGCTGCTGTTGCAGTCGCCGCCCCCGCTGCTGGTGCCGCTGGTGCCGCTGCTGAGGAGAAGACCTCCTTCGACGTGATTCTGAAGGGTGTTCCCGATCAGACCAAGAAACTTGGTGTTGTGAAGGCTGTCAAGGATATGGCTTCGCTGGGCCTGAAAGAGTCCAAAGAGCTGGTTGACAACGCCCCCAAGCCCGTTAAGGAAGGCGTCTCCAAGGACGAGGCTGAGAGCCTGAAGAAAGCCCTCGAAGAGGCTGGTGCCGAAGTCGAGATCAAGTAAGGTTGAAACCTTCTGATACCTACGAGGAATAGGGCCTCCGGTACTATCCGGAGTGCCTATTCCTTGTTGCTGTGGAATTCAGTTTCCTTTCAGCAACACCAACTTCCGAGGTCGAAATGACCATATTACGCTCTCATAACCTGCTATCAGTTGTAGAAAAAATAAATTTATAGTCCCTTGGCAAAAAAAGAACCCAACGTAGTAAATTTCGCGTCGGTACGCAAGTTTGATTACCCGGATTTTCTCGACATTCAGGTGAAGTCGTTCAAAGACTTCTTTCAAATAGAGACCAATCCTGACAATCGTCTGGATGAGGGCCTTTACAAGGTTTTTAAGGAGAATTTCCCCATCACGGATGCGCGAAACAATTTCGAACTTGAATTTCTGGATTATTATATAGACCCACCGCGTTACAGCATCGAAGAATGCATTGAGCGTGGCTTGACTTACAGTGTGCCACTGAAAGCCAAAATGAAGTTGAGCTGTAAGGATCCGGAGAACGAGGACTTCCAGACAGTGGAGCAGCATGTTTACTTGGGTATGATTCCATACATGACTCCCAAAGGAACGTTTGTTATCAACGGAGCCGAGCGTGTTGTGGTGTCACAGTTGCACCGTTCTCCTGGTGTTTTCTTTGGCACGCAGTTCCACTCGAATGGTACTCAGTTGTATTCTGCCCGTATTATCCCGTTCAAGGGTTCGTGGATGGAGTTTACGACCGATATCAATAACGTCATGTACGCTTATATCGACCGTAAGAAGAAACTCCCCATTACAACGTTGTTACGTGCCATTGGATACGAGTCGGACAAGGATATTCTTGACATCTTTGAGTTGGCGGAGGAGGTGAAAGCTACCCGAAGCAATCTCAAAAAGATGATTGGCAAACAACTGGCAGCCCGTGTGGTGGAAACTTGGACCGAGGATTTCGTTGATGAGGATACCGGTGAGGTGGTCTCCATGGAGCGTACGGAAGTGGTGATTGAACGCGATGTGGAACTCACAGAGGAACACATTGAGAAGATTCTTGAGTTGGATGTCAAGTCTATTCTGATTAAGACCGAGGATAAGGACGGAATAGATTACTCGGTTATTTATAACACATTAAAGAAAGATACTGCCAATAATGCCAAGGAGGCTTGCGAATATATCTATCGTCAACTTCGCAATGCTGAGCCGCCAGATGAGGAGACTGCACGCAGTATCATCGAGAAACTCTTCTTCTCGGAGAAACGTTATGATTTGGGCGATGTAGGTCGCTACAGAATCAATACCAAATTAGGCCTTGATGTCGCCGATGACGTCAGGGTACTTACCAAAGAGGACATTACCTCAATTATTAGATATCTGGTTGAACTTATCAACCAGAAGGCTGAGGTGGATGATATTGACCACCTCTCGAACCGTCGTATCCGCACGGTGGGAGAGCAACTCTCCAATCAGTTCGGAGTGGGTCTTGCCCGTATGTCCCGGACCATACGTGAGCGTATGAATGTGCGCGACAACGAGGTGTTTACCCCCACTGAACTCATCAATGCCAAAACGCTTTCGTCGGTTATCAATTCGTTCTTTGGCACCAACCAGTTGAGTCAGTTCATGGACCAGACCAATCCGCTGGCCGAGTTGACTCATAAACGTCGTATTTCCGCACTGGGTCCTGGCGGTCTGTCCCGTGAGCGTGCAGGCTTCGAAGTTCGTGACGTTCACTATACCCATTATGGACGCCTCTGCACCATTGAGACTCCTGAAGGTCCCAATATTGGTCTGATTTCGTCGCTCTGTGTTTATGCCAAGATTAACGAACTTGGATTTATAGAGACACCCTACCAGCGTGTGGTCGATGGCCAGGTTCAGTTGAATGAACCTCCGGTATATCTCTCGGCTGAGGCAGAGGAGAATAAGACGGTGGCACAAGCAACGACTCCGCAGGACGAAGAGGGTCATATCACCGAATCCCGTGTGAAAGCTCGCCGTCAAGCCGACTTCCCCATTGTGACGCCGGATGAGATTGACCTTATTGACATCGCCTCCAACCAGATTGCATCTATCGCCGCTTCGTTGATTCCTTTCTTGGAGCATGACGATGCTAACCGTGCTCTGATGGGTTCGAACATGATGCGTCAGGCTGTTCCTCTATTGAATCCCGAGATTCCCATCGTCGGAACCGGTATCGAAGAGGCTGTTGCCCATGACAGCCGCGTGCTTCTTAATGCGGAGGCCGATGGTGTGGTGGAATACGTTGATTCCACCAAGATTGTCATCCGTCACAACCGTACCGAGAAAGAACGTCTAGTGTCGTTCGACGATGACGTAAAGGAATATTTGCTGACGAAATATCAGAGAACCAACCATTCTACTGCCATCAATCTTCGTCCTATCGTCAAGAAGGGCGACAAAGTCAAGAAGGGACAGGTTCTTTGTGAGGGATATGCCACTCAAGGTGGCGAACTTGCCCTTGGACGCAATATGATGGTTGCCTTCATGCCGTGGAAGGGTTACAACTTTGAGGATGCCGTGGTGATTTCTGAGCGTGTGGTACGCGAGGATATCTTTACTTCGGTGCATATCGAGGAGTTTACTCTTGAGGTTCGTGAGACTAAGCGTGGTAATGAGGAACTCACCCGCGACATTCCCAATGTGGGTAACGATGCCACCAAGGATTTGGACGAAAACGGTATTATCCGCATAGGTGCCGAGGTGAAGGAGGGCGATATCCTGATTGGTAAGATTACCCCGAAGGGCGAGTCTGATCCCACTCCCGAGGAGAAGCTTCTCCGTGCCATCTTCGGAGATAAGGCCGGCGATGTGAAAGATGCTTCTCTCAAGGTACCGCCGTCACTCCACGGTGTGGTTATCGACAAGAAACTCTTTGCCCGTGTTGTTCGCGACCGCAAGGCCCGAGCCCGCGAGAAAGAACTGCTTGCCAAGCCCGAGGAGGAATATCGTTTCGAGTGCGAGGAGCTGAAAGATAAGCTTATCTCGCGCCTGCTCATCCTTCTGAATGGCAAGGTGTCCAATGGTGTCTATACCAATCACCGTGAGGAATTGATTCCCAAGAAAGTCAAATTCTCGGCCAAGACACTGAAGACCATTGATTATACCGAGGTTAGTCCCAACAAGTGGACTACCGATAAAGAGACCAACGCCCTTATCAAGGAGTTGCTCAATAACTATAATATCAAATACCGTGAGATTTCGGGTCGCTTTACCCGTAACAAGTTTGCCCTTACGGTGGGCGACGACTTACCCAGCGGCATCGTGCAGATGGCCAAGGTCTATATCGCCATGAAGCGTAAATTGCGTATCGGTGATAAGATGGCTGGTCGCCACGGTAACAAAGGTATTGTGTCTAAGATCGTCCGTGCCGAGGATATGCCTTTCCTCGCCGACGGTACTCCTGTCGATATCGTACTCAACCCGCTTGGTGTGCCCTCTCGAATGAACCTGGGTCAGATTTATGAGACCGTACTTGGTTGGGCCGGAAAGAAACTCAACAAACGTTTCAAGACCCCCATCTTTGACGGTGCTACCCTCGAGCAAATCAACGGTTATATGCGAGAAGCAGGTCTGCCCGAGAATGGACGCACCTATCTGTATGACGGTGAGACTGGCGACCGCTTCGACCAGCCTGCTACCGTGGGTTACATCTACTATCTCAAACTGCATCACATGATTGATGACAAGATGCATGCCCGTTCCATTGGCCCGTACTCACTGATTACTCAGCAGCCTCTTGGCGGTAAAGCTAACTTCGGCGGCCAGCGTTTCGGTGAGATGGAGGTCTGGGCTCTCGAGGCCTATGGTGCATCGCATGTCCTGCAGGAAGTGCTTACTGTCAAGAGTGACGACGTGATGGGTCGTGCCAAAGCTTACGAGGCTATTGTCAAGGGTGACAATATGCCCACTCCCGGCATCCCCGAGTCGTTCAACGTCCTTGTCCACGAACTCCGTGGTCTGGGTCTTGAGGTAACGTTTGATTAATTGGTATAAGTAGAAAAGAACATGGCTTTTAAACAAGAATCGCAGTTAAAGACTGATTTCAATTCAATAACCGTCAGCTTGGCATCGCCCGAGTCGATTAAGCGCCGTTCGTATGGCGAGGTGACGAAGCCCGAAACCATCAACTACCGTACGTACAAGCCTGAACGTGACGGTTTGTTCTGTGAACGTATTTTCGGACCGACTCGTGACTGGGAGTGCCATTGCGGTAAATACAAGCGTATCCGTTACAAGGGTATTGTTTGCGACCGTTGCGGTGTTGAGGTGACCGAGAAGAAAGTCCGCCGTGAGCGTATGGGACACATCGAACTGGTGGTTCCCGTGGCCCACATCTGGTTCTTCCGTTCGTTGCCCAACAAGATTGGCATGCTTCTCAATATCCCGTCCAAGAAGCTCGACCAAGTCATTTATTATGAGAAATATATCGTTCTACAGCCAGGTAAGGCTGTGCTGAACGAGATGCCAGTGCAGAAACTCGACCTGCTCACCGAAGAGGAATACTACTATATTCAGGACTCTTTGCCGGAGGGCAATGACCAGTTGCCAGACAGCGACCCTGATAAATTCATTGCTGGCATGGGTGCTGAAGCGCTCTATAAGTTGCTTGCCGAGCTTGATCTTGATAAATTGAGCTATGAACTTCGCGCCAAAGCCTCTCACGAAACAGCCGTGGCACGTAAGCAGGAAGCGTTGAAGCGTCTGAATGTCATTGAGTCGTTCCGTGAGTCGCAGCGTGCTATGCAGGCTCGTGGCATGGACAACCGTCCTGAGTGGATGATTATGGACATCATTCCCGTCATCCCGCCCGACCTACGTCCCCTCGTGCCGCTGGACGGTGGTCGTTTCGCCACCTCCGACATCAACGAGCTCTATCGTCGTGTCATTATCCGCAACAACCGCTTGAAACGCCTTGTCGAAATCAAGGCTCCTGAGGTGATTATGCGCAATGAGAAGCGTATGCTCCAGGAAGCCGTTGATTCCCTGTTCGACAACAGCCGTAAGGTGTCCAGCGTGAAGTCCGAGTCCAACCGAGCCCTCAAGTCGCTCTCCGATGCACTGAAAGGCAAGCAGGGTCGCTTCCGTCAGAACCTCCTGGGTAAGCGTGTTGATTACTCCGGTCGTTCCGTTATCGTCGTTGGTCCTGAGTTGCGTATGCACGAGTGCGGTCTGCCCAAAGATATGGCAGCAGAGCTCTTCAAGCCCTATGTCATCCGCAAACTCCTTGAGCGCGGTCTCGTGAAGACGGTCAAGAGCGCTAAACGTATTGTTGATCGCAAGGAGCCCGTCGTGTGGGAAATCCTCGAAAATATCCTCAAAGGACATCCTATCCTTCTCAACCGTGCTCCTACGTTGCACCGTCTAGGTATTCAGGCTTTCCAGCCCCGACTGGTCGAGGGTAAGGCCATTCGCTTGCATCCTCTGGTGTGTACCGGCTTCAACGCCGACTTCGATGGTGACCAGATGGCTGTCCATGTACCTATGGGCAATGCCGCCATCCTCGAGGCTCAGTTGCTGATGCTCTCCACCCACAACATTCTCAACCCCGCCAATGGTGCTCCTATCACTGTTCCTTCGCAGGATATGGTGCTGGGTCTTTACTATATGACCAAACCTCGCCGTACCACAGATACCGAGACTGTTCATGGTGAAGGTCAGCGGTTCTATTCGGCCGAAGAGGTCATCATCGCTTACAACGAGAAACGTGTTGATTTGAATGCCTGCATCAGCGTTCAGATGCCCATCCCGGAAGGCCAGGACGAGTATTCTTTCGTAAAGAGCGACCGTACCTTCATTGAGGTAATTAAGGATAAGAAGGGCAAAGTGCTGACCGATATCGATTGCTCCACTCCTGCTGAGACCGCTTTGCACAGTCGCACCGAGTATGAGGTGAAGCGTGACCGTGAGGGCAATGTCATTGTCGATTCCAAAGGCCATTACATCAAGACCAACCGTCTGCGTACTACCGTCGGCCGTGTCATCTTCAATCAGGTGGTTCCTGCCGAGTATGGTTATATCAATCAGGTGATGGGCAAGAAGTCGCTCCGCGACATCATCGGCGATATCTTCACCGCTTGCGGCAACGCCGTCACCGCTACCTTCCTCGACGACATTAAAAATATGGGCTACCGTCAGGCATTCCGTGGTGGTCTGTCGTTCAACTTGGGCGATGTCATCATTCCCGCGGAGAAGGAAAGTCTCATTGAGAAGGCCAACGAAGAGGTCGAAGAAGTGATGACGCAGTATGCCATGGGTCTGATTACCAACAACGAGCGTTACAACCACGTCATCGATATTTGGACCAATACCAACAATCAGCTCACCGAGACCCTCATGAAGCAGCTCAAGGCTGACAATCAGGGATTCAACCCCATCTTTATGATGTATGACTCGGGCGCTCGTGGTAGCAAGGAACAGATCCGTCAGCTTTCCGGTATGCGTGGTCTGATGGCCAAGCCGCAGAAAGCCGGTAGCGCTGGTAACGAGATTATCGAGAACCCCATCGTTTCCAACTTCAAGGAAGGTCTTTCCGTGCTTGAGTACTTCATCTCGACCCACGGTGCCCGTAAGGGTCTGGCCGATACCGCTCTTAAGACGGCTGACGCTGGTTACCTGACCCGTCGTCTTGTTGACGTGGCTCACGATGTGATTATCAATGAAGAAGACTGCGGTACCCTCCGCGGCCTGCCCACCACCGCCCTCAAGAAGGGCGAGGATATCGTCCAGAGCCTCGGCGAGAAGATTCTTGGCCGTACCTCTGTGCACGATATCTACCATCCTCAGACGGGCGAACTTATCGCCCATGCCGGTGAGGAGCTGACCGAGGAAATCTGCCGCAAGATCGAAGAATCTCCCATCGAGGAGGTCGAGATTCGTTCCGTCCTCACCTGCGAGTCAAAGCATGGTGTCTGTGCCAAGTGCTATGGCCGTAATCTGGCTACCGGCAAGATGGTACAGAAGGGCGAGGCCGTTGGCGTCATTGCCGCTCAGGCCATCGGCGAGCCTGGTACTCAGCTTACCCTGCGTACCTTCCACGTTGGTGGTGTGGCCGGTGGCAACATCGGTACCACCTCCAGTCTGCAGGCCAAGTACGACGGTCGTCTTATCATTGACGAGCTTCGCTCCACGCCTTACAAAGACAGCGAAGGCAATAAATATCAGGTGGTCATGGGCCGTTCGGCCGAGATGCGCATTGTCGATACCAATACCGACATCACCCTCTTCTCGTCGCTCCTGCCCTATGGTGCCAAACTTTACAAGGCTTCCGGCGACTTGCTGGCCAAGGGCGACCTCATCGCCGAGTGGGATCCTTACAACGCCGTTATCATCTGCGATGTCGATGGTAAGGTCTCCTTCGAGAATGTCATCGAGAACGTCACCTTCCGTGTCGAGAGTGATGCCCAAACGGGTCTTCAGGACAAGGTGGTCATCGAGAGCCGTCAGCGCACCAAGAACCCGACCCTCAATATCGTTGATAACGATGGCAACATCCTCAAGGTCTATGACCTTCCCGTGGGTGCCCATATCGGTGTCGAGCAGGGTCAGAAACTCAAAGCCGGTGATATCATGGTCAAGATACCGCGTTCCTTCGGCAAGGCTGGTGACATCACGGGCGGTCTGCCCCGTGTCACCGAGCTCTTCGAGGCCCGCAACCCGTCCGACCCCGCCATCGTGGCCGAAATCGACGGCATCGTCTCTATTGCCAAGAAGCTTAAACGCGGCAACCGTGAGGTGACCATCACCTCCAAGACTGGAGAGCAGCGTTCCTACCTCATCCCCACCTCCAAACAGATTCTGGCTCAGGACAGCGACTATGTCAAGGCCGGCACTCCGCTTTCCGACGGTGCCATCACGCCTGCCGACATTCTCGCCATCAAGGGCCCGATGAAGGTACAGGAATACATCGTCAACGAGGTACAGGAGGTCTATCGTCTCCAGGGTGTGAAAATCAACGACAAGCACTTCGAGGTCATTGTGCGTCAGATGATGCGCAAGGTCGAGATTCTCGACCCGGGCGACACCCGCTTCCTCGAGGGCGATCTGGTGAATAAACTTGACTTCAGCGATGTCAACGACCGCATCTTCGGAATGAAGGTCGTCGAGGACGCTGGCGACAGCACCACCCTTTCGGTGGGTCAGATTATCAGTGCCCGCGAGTTGCGCGACGAGAACAGTGCCCTGCGTCGTCAGGACAAGAAACTCGTCACCGTCCGTGATGCACGTCCTGCCACCTGCCGTCAGGTGCTTCAGGGTATCACCCGAGCTTCCTTGCAGACCAAGTCGTTCATCTCTGCCGCCTCCTTCCAGGAAACCACCAAGGTGCTCACCGAGGCTGCCATCAACGCCAAGTGCGACACCCTCATGGGCATGAAGGAGAACGTCATCGTCGGTCACCTTATCCCTGCCGGTACCGGTATGCGTGAGTATCAAGACCTCGTGGTTGGCAATGCTCCCGCTATGTCGGCTGAAAAGCAGCATTAAGCGACTTAACACTAAGACAAACCAATGGGGCTCCCCGAATCGGGAAGCCCCATTTTAGTTAGAATGAACTGCGGAGTTGGAGGAACCAGGTCTGGCGCAAGGGGCCGTCGGTCTGGCTGTCGCCGCTTCCGAAGCTCTCTTCGCCTGGCATCCAGGTGAGGGCGTATTTGCCGGCGAGGGTAAGGTGTCGGTTCAGCCGCCATCGTATCACGGCGTGCGCCCTGAGGCCTCGTCCGTAGAGGGCGGGCATGCTCCAGGCATATTGCAGGTTGCTTTCGCCGAAATAAATTCGGGCATAGTAGCCATCCACGTCGAACCATGCCGCCGTTGTGGTCATTTGCAGGCTCTTGTGCGAGTAGCGTGCCGAGAGAGCGACGAGCCATCCCTGCTGCGGTTCGCCTTGTTCGCTGTCGAAGCGTGAGAGCACCCCACGGGCTTTCAGGGTCCATTGTCCAAAGGTACCGGTCACCTCGCCTTGCAGTTGCTGTCGCAGGGTCTCTTCGCCGAGGTAGAGGGTGCTGTCGAGATTGGGGATGTTGCGTTCCTTCAGACGGTAGGTGTAGCGTAGGGTGGTGCCGAAATAATGCCCCCACGAGCGGCTCAGTTGCGTCCTTAGCCATTGACCATTCGACGGGTGGTAGTTGGCGTAGCGCAGCGATAGGAATCGGTACAGGTCGAGGCTGGTCAGCAGGGAGAAGCCTAATGGCAGGCGGTTCTCGGCATCGAGGGTGATGCCCCGTTCCCCCTGTGTGGTGCCGATGGCGTAGCCTTGGGCGTGCAAGTTGTGGTACTGTTCTGTATAGTGACGGTAGCTCATTCCGAATCGGTTGCGGCTGTCGGCCTGTAGTATCAGTCCGCCGATGGCGGCGGGAGCTCCGTTTTCGCCGACGGCACCTTCCCCATAGAGGGTCAGCCTCTGCCACTGCCAGACGAAGTCCAGGCCAGCATTGAATTGACGGTCGCCACGGAAGCGGTTCTGATTATACACATAGTCGCGAGTCTGTATGCTGTCGTCCAGCAGGATATAGGCTGCCGTAAGGCCGAGAATGAGGTTGCTGTGGCGGTAGGTTAGGTGGCCACCGGCCAGAGTCTCGTCGTCAGTTCGTGAGCCAAAGGCGGCCACGTGCACACCCCGTCCGAGATTCACCTGTGCCGCCACGCCTTCCTGATAGTTTTCTTCGTAGAAAGCCGAGGCCTGACGCACTCCGGCACCGTGACGCACCGACGTCGTACCCATCCAGTTGAAGGGTCTCAATCCGGTCCAGAGTGTCAGGCCTTGCCCGAATTGCAGATTGTAGCGGCCAAGGATGAGTTTGTCAATCCTCCCCACATCGCTCAGCATCAGGTGGTAGCCGTAGTAGTGTCCCTTGCCCCATGCCTCGGTGGGGTCTTTGTCGGCGGTAACTCTCAGGCTGAGGTGGTGGTAGAGGTTGTATTCGTAGCACAATAGGGCCCGCAGGTTATCTCCTTCGTAGCGGCCGTTGCGATAGCCTTCGGCCTGCTCCATGGTGCCTCCGATGCCGGTCACGAGACGGTGCCGTCCGTCCTTCAGACGCCAACGCTGTTGTTGCTCAAAGGGTGCTACTGTCGCGGTGCTTTCGAGCAGTAGGATAGTAGTGCTGTCGAAGCCTGGCACGAAGCGCAGCTCCTTGAGACTTAGTAGTTGGCCGTGCAGGGTGATGTAATTGGAGAGGGCCTTGGCCTGGAAAGGGCTGATGAACGGCAGGGCAGCTATGGCATGGGTGTCGTTGATATTTACCGGTTCGGCACGTAGTTGCAACATCAGGTCGCTCATCTCGGCGGCGGCTTCGGTGTCGTCGGTCTCCTCCATCCATTGTTCCAGCGCTTCTTCTACCTGTGCTGTCACGGGCAGAGAGACAATCAACGACAATACTATGAGCCAGCGTTTCAAAACCATAGTGTGAGCGATGTATGGGGGGTGAGGCCGAGAGTGCTGTGCACCTCCACACCAAGATCGATGGCGTAGTTTTTAGGTTTGAGGCCGAGGCCAAAGGTGAAGGTCATGGGGTTTGTAGCCATGCCGGCACGCATGAACCACCGTTGCTCATAGCAGTATTCCATGCCCATCCGCACCCGCATCCGTTCTTCGCTCTCCACTTCCACGGCAGTGAGCAGTAGGGGTGAGGCTTGGTAGGCGGCTGTCAGGTGCAACCCGAAACGTTGGGTGCTGTCCCAAGGGCGTGTGCGAGCCATCAATACCACCTGTGTGGCACCGAAGTGTCCGTACAGCATGGCTGTGGCCCCGAGCCACCGCTTCGACGGATAGTACCCGTCGCTGGTGCCGAGGTGCAAGTAGCGTGCCGATACAGCAGCATGTAGCCATTCGGTCACGCGAAGAGTGTATCCAGCTTCGAGTTGCTGCTCGTGGTAGTCCAGGTTGCCGTGATGCAGATAGCTGGCGGTGACGGCACCAGTCTCGGTGGTGGGCCACACCACGCGCAGAATCTTGTCGGCCATACCTGTCGCGAGGTAGCCGTGTCGATAGTCAATTCCGACGCTTCGTTGGCTGTAATCGGGCAGAAAAACTCCACCCATAGCACCGCTACGAGTATTATGGGTGGAGTAGGGGAATTGTGCCGCGGCCGGCAGAGCGACCGCCAAGGCAATCAGGCAAATCAGTACACGATATGCCTGTCGGTCACTCATTATTCTCCCTCTTGGATGTCGAGAGCGCTCACGATGACCGAGATGTTGGCGCGACGGCCGGAAATCTCACCCGTGAAATGGGCGGTCGGCAGGTCGGTGCTGCTCATCTGGCCGTTGGCAATGGCCTCGAGCTGGACTTTGCTCACATAGATGGCATCCACACTCACGGCGGCTTTGATCAGGCCGGGTTCAGCTTCAAAGTCGGTGACAGTAACTGTACCGCTGTGGCCGATGTAGTAGTGCTCCTCGTCGGTAGCAATGGCAAAGAGGTGACCCACGCCGTTGAAGACAATGCCGCCGAGAATCAGGGTTTCCACCTCGGTCTCGCTCAGGTAGCGATAGAACTGGAGGTTGTCGATGGGGCAGGAGATGTTGTGGACTCCGAGGTTGGTGTCGCGCAGGTTGACTCCCAGATAGGGAGGTTGCAACTCGTCGGCGGTAACCACATTGTCGCGGGTGCCCACCATCAAAATACCCATGTTAATGTTGCTGATGGTTCCGTTCTCCAAATAGATGGTGTCAAGCTTGACATTGGCAACAGCTGATTTGAAACGGACGGTGTCGCCGTTGATATAAGGCTGAGCGCCGTTCACATTGCTGACGGTCAGGGTCATGTGACCCACCAGATCATTTTGCTCAATGAGCTGCTCCAACTGTGACGTATCACCGTCGCAGGAGGTGAGGGCGAAAGCACAAATTAACGCAGCGGCAATAGCCAATACTCTTTTTTTCATGATGTTATTTGTTTAATGTGTTAATATTTACAATCTTACAGGTGAAGATACAATCCACCTAATGGTGCAAATATACAAAATAAAAACGAGATGTGCCTAATTTTATGATTCTTTAACATATGTTGGGTCTTTTCTCCTCCCTTTTTGGGGCTGCTATGGAGAGGTGCTACGTAGGCTGTGACTCCATACAAAAAATGGAGTCACTATATAGTCATTACCTTGTCATTACCTAGTCATTACTTGGTCATTACCTGGTCATAAGGGTTTAATGGCAGAATTTCAGGTGATTATGGAGATGGTAAATTTCTTTGGGATTTGGGATAGAAGGAAAAATGGGAGGCAGGAGGCAATAAAGGCACCGATGTAACGTTATAAACAATATGAAGGTGTTGCTGCTTGGAGCGACGGGATTGCTGGGACACAATGTGCTGCAGCGGTTGACGGACACGGGTCACCAGGTGGTGGCCGTGGTGCGCCGACGGAAGTCTTTGCAGGTGGAGACTCCTGATACTATGGTGGTTGAAGGACGGATTACCGACCGCGACACGGTGATGGCTGCCGTCGAAGGGTGCGACGCCATCGTCAATTGCGCCGGGGTGACCGACATGAGCCTGTTGCATCAGAAGGACTATTATGCGGTGAACATCGGGCTGTGCCATTCGCTTGTCGATGCCATGAACAAACATGGAATCAGGCGGTTGGTGCATATCTCGACCGTGAATACGATAGGCTACGGCACCCGGGAGCACCCGGCCGACGAGAACAACAGAATCAAGGCTCCGTTCAGCGAGAGCTACTATGCTGATTCCAAGTTGGGTGGCGAGTATGTGATACGTGAGGCGGCCACCATGCATGACGACTGGCATGTAGTGGTGATTAACCCGGGCTACATGCTTGGCCCCATGGATGTGAAGCCTTCGTCGGGCCGCATGCTGCTGATGGGCTATCGCAAACCGCTGGCGTTTGCCCCCACGGGCGGCAAGGCGTTTGTCGATGTGCGCGATGTGGCGGTAGCGGTGGTCAACGCTCTCACGATGGGCGGGAACGGATGCCGATATATCGCCGTGAACCGACACGGACATCATACTATCAGCGAGTTGTATCAGTTACAGGCCCAGGTGATGGGCTACCGCCAGCGGGTGGTGACTGTGCCCGACAGGCTGCTGCTTGCGGCAGGTTTCGTGGGCGACGCGGTGCGGGCTTTGGGCGTGAGGACGGAGTTGTCAACCCGCAACGTGCGGCAACTAATGGTAAGGGAGTACTATGACAGCAGTCTTGCTGTCAATGTGTTACAGATGTCGGAAACCGACATCGCGCAGTCGATTCGCGACTTCCATGCTTGGAGAGCGGAGAAAGGAAAACGAAAAAGGAAAAGAACCAAGGAAAATATACAAAGATGAAAAACGTAACCATCATGCTTGCAGCAGCATTGCTGCTCACGGCTTGCCATTCGAGACAGAACGAGGCCATCGTGAAGAAGTCGTCGTCGGGCAAGACCTGCGAGATGCTTCTTGCAGCCGACAAGGGGGTCTATTATGGTGACAACAAGACGATTATCGACTCCATCTTCCGTGAGTCGCAGCCGGGACTGCCGCAAGGGGAGCCGCGGTTCGACGTGGTGAACATCCCTGTCAGTTCGCTGCACAACACCCAGATGTTCCAGATGCACCGCAATATCCTCCTCTGCGATGTCGCCCCCGACAATCCCAACAAGGTGTATATCAGCCACGACAAATGGGCATCGCCGCAGGTGATGGTGGATATTGCCGCCAATAGCGACAGTGCGCTCCAGAGCATGCTGCGCCTGTATGCCGGGAAAATCAAGGATGAGATATACAAGGCTGAGCATCAGCGTATCATCAACGCCTTCTACAATGTCCGCAATGTGGAGCTGATGCAGCGGGTGAAGGAAAAATTCGGCTTTGTGATGACCTTTAGCGACGAGTTCCGCTGGGCTTCCGAGGATGCCGATTTTGCTTGGATACGCAAGGAGACCAAGGACTTCAGCCTGGGAGTGCTCATCCATGTGATGCCCTACCAGAGCGAGCAGCAATTCCTGCCGGAGAAGATTGACAACAGGCTGGATACCGTGATGAGACGTCAGGTGCCGGGTCCGGCCGAGGGTAGCTACATGGGTACCGAGCGACGTATGGATTTGGATCACAGAAAGGTAGATTATCCCGGAAGCAGCTATTGTATCGAGACCCGCGGCATGTGGCGCCTGTTTGGCGACTTCATGGGTGGTCCGTTTGTGAACTACACTGTGCTGTCGCCCGACGGTAGCCAGGTGGTGGATGTGACGGGTTTTGTCTATTGTCCCCGCTTCGACAAGCGCGACTATCTGATGCAGGTGGAAGGCATCTGCAACTCAATAAAATGGGATGAGGAATGAGGCTACGGTGGCTCATAGCGGTTCTGGTAGTCCTGCTGCCTTTGGCGGCGATGGCCCAACGTAATGATTTCGTGGGTCGGTCGGAGTTGGTGGTGGCCGGCGGCGGCATGACCTATATCGGCGACCTGAACGACCAGAGTGCTTTCGGCGATGTGCATGCGGCAGGCAGCATCGGCCTGCGTACCAGGCTCGACAACCGTTGGTCGGTGCGGGGAATGGTGAGCTATGGCTCCATCTCGGCCGAGAAAGACTGCATTGAACAGCGTAACCTGAGTTTCAAGAGCGACCTCTTCGAAGGTGCTATGACCTTGGAGTTCGACTTCCGTCCGTATGGCCCTGGTGCCACCGAGTCGATGTGGACTCCCTACCTATTCGGCGGGCTGGCGGTCTTCCACTTCAACCCGATGGCCTCCTACACGTTGGCGGACGGCACGATGCAGTGGGTTGAGCTACAGCCGTTGCGCACCGAGGGACAGGGCACCTCGCTGTATCCCAAGCGGAGGCCTTACGCACTGACGCAGTTGTCGATGCCGTTCGGCGTGGGGGTTCGTTTGCGGTTGGGGAAGTATGTGTCGATGACGGCGGAATACGGATTCCGCAAGACCTGGACAGACTACCTTGATGACGTCAGCACCACCTACGTTGGCAGCGAGTTGCTGACGGAGCAGGTGTCGGCCGAGTCGGCCCAGTTGGCCGACCGCAGTTGGGTACCCAATGCGGAAGGAATCAAACGCGGCGACGACTCGCTCGACGACTGGTACAGCTATTTCAACCTCTCGGTGGGGGTGAACCTCGACATACTGGTGGGGTGGATGCGCTCGAGACGATGTGACATAAAATAAGATAGGAGAATATGGCAACACTGGAACAGATAGACAAGAGCCGCGTGCCGCAGCATGTGGCCATCATCATGGACGGCAACGGCCGTTGGGCCATGAAACAGAAGCATGAACGCCTGTTCGGTCACAACAACGCCATCGAGGCGGTGCGCGCTGCCGTCGAATCGGCGGTACAGCTCAAGGTGGGCTATCTCACACTCTACACCTTCAGCACAGAGAACTGGAACCGCCCCAAAGAGGAGGTCGATGGACTGATGGAACTGCTTATCAAGGCGGTGCACAACGAGACCAAGACCCTCATGGACAACAATGTGCGGCTGCAGGCTATCGGCGACATGCAACGTATCCCCGAACGATCGCGCAAGGTGTTGCAGGATTGCATAGACAAGACGGCGGCCAACACAGGCACCACCCTCGTGCTGGCATTGAGCTACAGCTCAAGGTGGGAGATTGCGGAGGCGTTGAAACATGTGTGCAAGGAAGGCCTGAAGCCCGAGGACATCGACGAGGAGACCCTGCGCCGCTATCTCAGCACCAAGGACTACCCCGACCCCGACCTGCTGATACGCACGGGCGGAGAGTTGAGGGTGAGCAACTTCCTGTTGTGGCAGATGGCCTATACGGAGTTTTATTTCAGCGAGCAGCTGTGGCCTGATTTCAGACATGAGGACTTCTACGAGGCTGTGGCGGACTACCAGCAGCGCCAGCGCCGTTTCGGCAAGACCGAGGCGCAGGTGGAAGCGGCCGAGTGACTTTTTTTCGTAAAAATTACTAATATATATAATAATTTGCCCCAAGGTGAGTTATTATATAGTTTTCGGTTTGTCCGACTTCTACCAAAGAGAACTGTAAATGAAACGAATAAGATACATAATACTGCTGACCGCAGTGCTGTTGACGAGGGCTGTTGGGGCTCACGCACAGGTGGTTGTGGGTGGCGGTGATGGATATGACTTTGACTATCTCACTCCCAAGACATACGAAATCGGCGGTATTACATTCGAAGGAGCCGAAAATTTTGATACCCGTGTAGTGCAGCTGGTGGCTGGGTTGCAGGTGGGAGACAAAATCAAACTGCCCGGCGACAAGGTGTCGGCCGCTGTCGAGAACCTGTGGAAGCAGGGTATGTTTGAGGATGTGCAGATTCGTGTCACCCGCATCCAGGGCAGTATTGTATTCCTCAAGATAGTGCTCAAGGAGCGTCCCCGTCTGGATAAATTTGCTTTCACCGGTGTGAAGAAGGGTGAGGCCGACAAGCTGAAAGATCAGATTAAGATGGTGACGGGAGACGTGGTGACGGAGAATCTGCTGCGCACTTCATGCAACAAAATCAAAACCTACTATATCGACAAGGGCTATACCCGCGTCGAGGTGAACCCCACCACCGAGCCCGACAGTCTGGGCCGTCTGACAGTGACGTTCAACGTGAAGCGTGGTAAGGTGGTGAAGATTGACTCCCTTATCTTTGAAGGCAATGAGAAGATTAGCGACTTCAAGTTGGAGAACAAGATGGAGAAGACCCACGATGTGCACTACTCGAAATACTGGTACAAGCCTTGGCGTATCTTTACCAAGGCTTTCTGGAAGAAGAGCCGATACATCGAGAGTGATTTCCGTGAGGACTTGGATAACGTCATCTCCTACTATAACGAACAGGGCTTCCGTGATGCCAGAATCGTCAGTGACACAGTGTGGGATGTACCCCAAGACCAATTGAAAATCAGCGACCAGAAAAAGCAGAAGCAAGACCGCTTGAAGGTGAGGGTGCAGGTGTATGAGGGAGAGAAGTTTTTCTTCCGCAACATCACGTTCTCGGGCAACACGGTATATAGCGACGATGTGCTGACTCGTTCGCTGCGCATCAAGAAGGGTGACCCCTACAACCGCAAGACTCTTGAACAGAATATTACATACAATCCCTCGGGGACTGATATCACCAGCCTGTATATGGACAACGGCTACCTCTTCTTCCGAGCCACGCCGGTAGAGGTGGCGGTGGAAGGAGATTCGATTGATATTGAAATCCGTATTGTCGAGGGTAGTCAGGCCCGCATTCGCAATGTGTGGGTGGAGGGCAATACCATCACCAACGACAAGGTGATTATGCGAGAGCTCTTCACCCGACCGGGTGACCTGTTCAGTCGCGATGCCATGATGCGCAGCTACCGCGAGTTGGTGACGCTGGGTTACTTCAAGCAGGAAACCATCAAGCCGGAACCCCGCCCCAATGAAAAGGACGGCACGGTGGATATCGTCTATAAAGTGGAGGAAGGCTCGACCAGTACGTTGAACCTGCAAGGCGGTTACGGTAGTGGCATGGTAATCGGTCAGGTGGGTGTGCAGTTGAACAACTTCAGCGTGCGCAACATCTTTAACAAGGATGCTTGGGCTCCGTTGCCTGCCGGCGACGGACAGAAGCTGGGCATCAACGCCGTCACCAACGGGGAGGCCTATTATGCCATCAGCGCTTCGTTCACCGAACCGTGGCTGGGCGGCCACAGGGCGCAGAGCCTGACGGGGACCATCTACCACAACCTTTACAGCAACGGGTTGTATTACAAGAAGGAAGATGCCAATTATTTCAGTTTGCAGATTACCGGTGCCGGTGTCAGTTTCTCGCGCCGACTGAAATGGCCGGATGACTATTTTGTTGCCTCGCACGGCATCACCTACAAGCACTATGTGCTCAACAACTACACGCTCAATTCTGCGCTCTTCACCAACGGCATTGCCAACGATATCAGCTATGGCTTCACCATAAGTCGTAACTCGTTGGATTCGCCTATCTATGCCCGCAGCGGTTCGGAGGTGAGTGTGAGCACCTATGTCACACCGCCCTTCTCTCTGATGAGCGGCAAGGACTATTCTACGGCGACGGAACAGGAAAAATTCAAGTGGTTGGAATACTACAAGGTGAATCTGCGCGGTACATGGATGCTTAATCTGGTGGGCGACGTGGTGCTTAGCACACGCTTCCGCTTCGGCTTCATGGGATATTACAACAAGGACATCGGCTATTCGCCCTTCGGACGCTATGTGGTGGGAGGAGACGGTCTTTCGTCATGGAACTTTGACGGACGAGAGGTGGTGCCCTTGCGTGGTTACCAGAATAATTCCATCGGTGCCAGCCAGGATGGGGGCGGTTCGGTATTCGACCGCTTTACCCTTGAACTGCGTCAGCCCATTGTGGAGGGTTCCACGGCTACCATCTGGGTGCTGGGCTTCCTGGAGGGCGGCAACTGCTGGAGCGATTTCTCCCAGTTCCAGCCGTTCAAGATGTACAACTCGGCCGGTGTAGGTGTGCGCCTGTTCATGCCCATGATTGGGCTTATCGGCGTGGATTGGGGTTATGGTTTCGACGGCAGCACAGGTGGCAGCCAGTTCCACTTCTCGATAGGCCAAAGTCTTGATTAAGAAATTGAGAATTGAAATGAGCAATAAGCGTCACCTCTGTAGAATAATAAAAATAATGCTGTGCGTCAGCATTGTTTTCACTTTTCACTTTTCACTTATCACTTCTGTCCATGCCCAGAAGTATGCCTGTGTGAACACCGACTACATCCTGAAGTCGATTCCTGACTATGCCAATGCGCAGAAGCGACTGGACAAGTATGTGGCCGACTGGAGGAAAGAACTTCAGGACAAGCAGAGTGAATTGGATGTCCTCAGGACTGACTATGAGCAGGAGAGCTATTTGCTTCCGGAAAACCTAAAGAAGCGCCGCCTGGATGAAATCAAGGAGAAGGAGCAGGAAATTAAAGAACTGCAACGGCAGCGTTTCGGGGCCGACGGCGACCTCGACAAGAAACGGGCCGAACTGCTCAAGCCGGTACAGGACCGGGTCTATAGCACCATTGAGCGAGTTGCTCACGAGAAGAACTATGCCTTTGTTTTCGACAAGGCCGGGAGCGCCACTCTTTTATTTGTCAACAAGAAGTATGATATCAGTGACGAGGTGCTGGAGTTGCTGGGTTACAAGCCCGGGAAGAACGATACGCCTCCTCCCGACGAGGGCAAGACGAAGAAGAACAAGCCGATGAATTCGGAAATGCGTCAGCCGGGAGGCAAGGAATTGCGGAACAGCGGCAACAGTTTGCCACCATTAGGAAAAATAAATAAATAAAAATAACTACAGAAATGAAAAAGACTTTAATTGCATTTGCCGTCTGCCTGCTTGCTTTCGGAGGCAGTGCTATGGCTCAGAAGAACGTTAAGTTGGGACACATCAATTCCAGTGAGCTGATGCAGATTATGCCGGGCCGTGATTCGGCCCAGGCTGTGCTGCAGGCCGAGGTGAGCGACATAGAGGCTACTCTCAAGTCGATGCAAAGCGAACTCGAGACCCGCTACAACGATTATATGCAGAACCAGCAGGGTTGGACCGACCTCATCCGCCAGACCAAGCAGCGTGAGATCCAGGATATGGGTGCCCGTATCCAGGAGTTTCAGGAGAATGCCCAGAAGCAGCTCCAGGAGCGCGAGGCCGAGTTGCTGAAGCCTATTATTGAGCGAGCCAAGGATGCCATCAAGCAAGTGGCTCGTGACGGTGGTTATGCTTATATTTTTGATACCAGCACGGGTGCCGCACTTTACGATGAGGGTGGTGATGACATCATGCCTCAGGTGAAGAAAAAACTGGGATTGTAATTATTATATAAAGAATATGAGAAGAGGGGGCCGACGCGAATGCGTCGGCCCC
>JAGCYV010000018.1 GCA_017960605.1 Bacteroidales bacterium
GAGACCGAACGGCTGACAAATGAGGGTGCCGGTATCGGTGTAAGAGGAAGAAATGTATTATATCCACTAATATCAACCAAATAAAAAACAGGGTTGTATGGCGAGGTCGCATCTCTTCCAAAGGCGACATAATAGTTGTCACCCCATGTATCAAACGGAGTTTTGTCGGGGTGAGGAATGACATGATTGTTGGTCATCACCGCCGACATGTATCTCGACTGCGCCGTCGTGGACAAGGCAGAGAACAGTGTCAGAGCAAGGAAAAATACAACTTTCTTCATACCATGATTTTGTTGATTTCCGACTGCAAATATACGAACATTTCCGAAACCGGTAAAAAATATTTTGTCACAAGGCCTTGGTTCTCCAACGGATACCCATTGCCTCCCTTCTCACCCCCTTCTGACATAGTAGATTCTATATAGTCAATACTAGGTCAATACTAGGTCAATACTAGGTCATAAGGGACTTGGCGCTTAATACCAGTGTGTTATGGAATGCGTTTCTGCTATCTTTGCGAGGAAGTCGCGACGGTCCTCCACCAACTCGTCGTCGGAGAATTTTCGGGGGTCGCCGATGGTAAAAATCTTGTCGCGAGGCACTTGTGAGATGTCGGCGGGGTCGAGCTCGGCGGCCAGTCCGGCCTGGATATAAGCCATCTCGCGGATGGAGAAGAGGTAGCGGGCCACAAACACCTCGTACTCGTCGCCGAGGGGGAAGTCGCCGTCGAGGGCGTCGGCTTCGTCATAGATCTTGTTTTCCTGTTCCACGCGTTCGCCATAGGCGGTGTCGTCGGGTGTGCTACCGAGGTTGGCGAGGCCGCCGAAGAGGGCGTCGGCCAGGCGGATGCGGGCGGTCAGACGTTTCACCGTCTCTGCCAGTTCGGGATGGCGTTTGCCGATTTCGGCATAGGCGTCGAGCCACTGTTTCAGGCAGTCGGCAGGGCTGTCCCAGTAGCTGCGGTTCAAGGCATAGGTGGGCTCCATATAAGTGTTCAGTGTTTAGTATTCAACAATCAGGGTACCGCTGACGGCCCAATGGCTGAACATGCCCTCGACAGGCTTGCCCTGGGGAATGGCGACGGTGAGGGTGTGCTCCTTGCCGTCGGCCCAAGGCGAGAGGTCGAAATAGACGGGTTGTGTGGCGGTACCGGGGCACCAGCCGCTGCGCGAGAAGTCGCTGCTTGAAAGGCCGTTCCAGAAGTTGCCGCTGACGGGGTTGAGGTCGCGGTAGCAGCCGCAGTCCTGCCGCCAGGGAGTATATGTAAATGCGGGCTTTCCGTCAATAAGGATGGTGTTTGTCTTCGGCACGAACTCGTCGCCCTCGCCCCAGCCGCCATGGCCGGTGGAGATGTAGCGGAGCTGGGCATACTGATCGATGTCTTCGAGTTTGAAGGTAACTGTCAGCGAGTCGGTGCCGAAGAGCTTGCCGTAGTTCTGTCCCGCCATCTCAAGCACGTTGCAGGTGTTGAAGAGCGAACGGACCTCGCCTGGAAACTCCGAGTACTCGCCAGGTTCTTCCCATACATAGTCGTTGGGGTAGGACTTAATATCCACCGTCAGCAGGTGTCCGCCTCCGTCATAGTTGCCTATCCAGGCACCGATATAGGCGACGTAGTCCATGGCCTGGTAGTAAAGGTCGGTGATTTCCTGTCGATAGAAGGTCTCGGGGCGCCATTCGATGCCGAAGTCTTTCATGCGCTCGTTGAAGTGGCCCACGCCGAAGGGGGTGAAGAATCGCACCAGCTCGATAGGAGGCTCATAGTTGCCGGTGGCCATCATACCTTGATAGCGTTGTCCGTCGCGGCCGATGAAGGTGGGTAGCGAGTCGGGATGCTGGTTGATGCCCTGGAAGAAGTTGTCGGTGTTCAACGGGATGAGGAAGAGCGAGCCTGTGCGGTCGTAGGCGTCGCCGTTGCTCTGCTGGCGTATCTCGACGAAATGCTGATAATGGTGTGGCAGGTGTGGCAGACTGACACACTTGAGGATGAGGGTGCCGCCGGCGAAGTGCAGCACGGTGTCGGTGGGAATTTTATTCAAGCCGCCATCGATATGGTCGTTCTGCTTGCCCCAGCATATCTGCTCGTGGTCGAAGATGCGGGTGGTGACCACCAGCCGCTCCTTCATGATGCGGTCGAGCTCGCGAGGCGACACACGCCGCCCGTTTTCACCTTTCATTTCTAACCTTTCACCTTTCACTTTCTCCGCTTTTGCCAGCTTCAGTCGCAACTGCCCGTTGCGGGTGAAACTGCGTAGCACACCACGCTTGAGACCATAGTAAGGGAGCGGGTTGGCGCTGACGGGGGCCCGCTCGTCCATCTCAAACACCAATGTGTTGCTGTTGATGGAGCAAGTGTAATTTGCGCCTTCCCGCTTCCATTCTATGTCGTCGCGGCTGAAGGGGGTGCGGTAGTAGTAGCTGCTGTCGGGGTAAGTGGCGGTGACGGTGATGCTGTCGGCGGCATAATCCACCGAGGTCACTGTCTGGCAGTAGCCTTGTATCAGTTTCCCTTGGGGTGACGGTGTGAGGATGGTGATACGGTCACCCTCGCGGAGGACGGTGATGACGGTGGTGTCGATTTTCTCGCCGTATTCGAACTGCCAATAGGTGAATCGATTGGCATCTTTGGGGATTTTGACTTGGGCGGTGGCCAGTAGCGGCAGCAGGCAAAGCAAAAGGAATGTTTTTTTCATCATAACGCAATAATAACGTGCAAGTGCCGTTAATATTGCCTAAGTCGTAAAGTAATAGAGTATTAAAGTTGCAAAGTCAATGAAAAAGATATTCGTTATGGCCCTTGTGGCCCTGTTTGTGGTGGGCGGGGTGAGCGCCCAGCACTGCGGCCATCACGGCCAAGGCCAGCATTGTGGTCGTCATATGCAGCAAACTCCCAAGACCCAATATAATGCCGACGGCATCCAGATGGATATCGTGGCCGCTTTCCCCAAGGTGAAGAGCATCAAGAAGACCGACAAGTGGACGGAGGTGTATGACGCCCAAGGCAAACTGCTCGGCTACGCCCTGTACAGCCAGCCCGCCAGCAACGGCATCAAAGGCTATGCCGGTGAGACGCCCGTGATGATTGCCCTCGACCTGAAGAAGAAAATCAGCGGCGTGTATCTGCTGCCCTGTTTTGAATCGCCGAATTATGTGCAATATGTGAAGGAACAGGGCTTCTTCGACCAGTGGAACGGTTTGAGCATCAAGCAGGCCAAGAAGAAGAAAGTGGATACGGTGAGCGGCGCCACCTTCACCAGCCGTGCCGTGGTGGAGAGCGTGCAGGCCGTGCTGAACAAGTTTTAGAGTTTTTGAGGTGTAATGAAGAATATACGCAATTTCTGCATCATAGCGCATATCGACCACGGCAAGAGTACCTTGGCCGACCGCCTGCTGGAGGTGACGCATACCGTCGCCCCCCGCGAGATGCAGGATCAGGTGCTCGACGACATGGAGCTGGAGAAGGAACGTGGCATCACCATCAAGAGCCACGCCATCCAGATGAACTACCGTGTCACCGCGGAGGGGAATTCGGCTAACGCAGGCCAGAACTTTGTTTTGAACCTTATCGACACTCCGGGGCATGTCGATTTCAGCTACGAGGTGAGCCGTGCCATCGCTGCCTGCGAGGGGGCGCTGCTGGTGGTCGATGCCACACAGGGCATACAGGCGCAGACCATCTCGAACCTCTACCTCGCGGTGGATAACAACCTGGAGATTATCCCCGTGATGAACAAGATAGACCTCGACAGCGCAATGCCTGAGGAAGTGGCCGACGAGATTGTGGATCTGCTGGGCTGCAAGCACGAGGACATCCTTCGCTGTTCGGCCAAGACGGGCGAGGGGGTGGAGGCGATACTGGAAGCCATCGTGGAACGCATACCGGCCCCGGAGGGCGACCCTGCGGCACCGCTGCAGGCGCTGGTGTTCGACTCGGTGTTCAATCCTTTCCGCGGCATCATCAGCTATTTCCGCATCATGAACGGCACGTTGAAAACCGGCGACCATGTGAAGTTCTATTCGACGGGCAAGGAGTACGACGCCGACGAGGTGGGCGTGCTGCGCCTGAATATGGAACCCTGCAAGGAACTGAGTGCCGGCAATGTGGGCTATATCATCAGCGGCATCAAGACCTCGAAGGAGGTGCGTGTGGGCGACACCATCACCCATGTGGCGGCTCCTTGTGAGAAACCCATCGAAGGCTTCGAAGCGGTGAAGCCGATGGTGTTCGCCGGCGTCTATCCGGTGGATACCGACGACTATGAGGAGCTGCGGGCCAGTATCGAGAAACTCCAGCTGAACGACGCCAGTCTCACCTTCGAGCCCGAGAGCTCGTTGGCACTGGGCTTCGGCTTCCGCTGCGGATTCCTGGGGCTGCTGCACATGGAGATTGTGCAGGAGCGCCTGACGCGCGAGTTCAACATGGACGTTATCACTACGGTGCCCAACGTGCAGTACAAGGTGAAACTGACCAACGGCAGCGAGATTGACGTCTATAACCCGTCGGGCATGCCCGAACCCAACAATATCGCCGAGGTCTATGAGCCTTACATCAGGGCACAGATTATCACCAAGGCCGATTTCATCGGACCGGTCATCAAGCTCTGCATGGACAAGCGCGGCCAGTTGAAGAATCAGACCTACCTCACTACCGACCGCATCGAGATTACCTTCGACCTGCCGCTGGGCGAGGTGGTGTTTGACTTCTACGACAAGCTGAAGTCCATCTCGAAAGGCTACGCCTCGTTCGACTATTACATCAACGGCTACCAGCCCTCCAAGCTGGTCAAGCTGGAGATACTGCTCAACGGCGACCCCGTGGATGCCCTCAGCACGCTGACCTATGTGGACAACGCCTACCCTATCGGCCGAAAGATGTGCGAGAAGCTGAAAGACCTCATCCCGCGTCAGCAGTTCGATGTGGCCATACAGGCCGCCATCGGCAGCAAGATTATCGCCCGCGAGACGGTGCGTCAGGTGCGCAAGGATGTGACGGCCAAGTGCTACGGTGGCGACATCACCCGCAAGCGCAAGCTCCTCGAGAAGCAGAAAGAGGGCAAGAAACGCATGCGCCAGGTAGGCAATGTGGAGGTTCCGCAGAGCGCTTTCCTGGCAGTATTGAAGTTAGATTGAAAATAATTAATTCCTAACAAAATGAAGAAGATAACCAAGTATTTGATGGCGGCCGGCCTGTTGCTGGCCATAGGCGGTATGGTGGCTTGCACGGAGAAGGACAACAACCCTACGACTCCCACTGAGCAGCCGGGTCAGAACCCTAATCCCGACCCCGGTCCCAATAACGACACCATCCGCAACATCGTGAATGTGGGTACCCACTATGCCTTCTATCTGATAGAGCATAACAACGGGGAGACCACCACCACCTTGATTGAGGCTGGCGACACCCTCACCCATACGGCAACCGACGCTGAACTGAATGACTTTGATTTGGTGGAACTTCAGTTCAAGATTGAGAACAAGCAGCGCGAGACCTTGCTCACCAATCAGGAGTTGAAGATGCTCGAGGGTACGCCGGGTATGGAGGCAAGCATCAACCCCAGTGCCACGCAGGGTGCCACAGTCTGCGGCAATGGCAGCTGCCCGTGGAACGGCCAGCCTTATTCGATACCTGGCGGCATGTATGAACATCCCATCGGCATTCAGCTGACCCCCAGTCACCAGACGGCCGGTTCATGGGCCCTCTACCGTCTGGCCGTGGGCGTGGGTGACAACTTTGAGAACGCTACCGTCATTTACATTCGTGTGAATCTGTAACCAGACTTCTTTCGTACCTCCGCACTTGCCAGAAGTACCACACCAGCAGGGACGCCGCCACAAGCGCCCCTGCTGCTGCATAGAGACGTATGGCCAGCAGGAAGTCGCCTGCGTGGATGCCTACGGCGATGGCGGCGATGCGCAGCGCCAGAAGCACCAGATAGAATCCAAATTCGATACGTTGAGTGCTGAAGACGTTGCTGATGAACATCAGCGAAGTGGAACTCAGCATCAGGAATACCCACGGCAACAGCGCCTGCACATAGACCCCGCAGCCGGCCCACTTGCCGCCAAAACAGAAGGCAAAGACCGGCTCGGCAACGAACCACGCCAGCACAAACAATGGAATGGCAACGGCATTGACCGTCAGCAGGAAACGCCAGATGGTGCGACTGACACTGCGGTGCTCTCTTACCCCTTCGGCGGTCCGAGCATAGAGCACCTGCTCGAAGGCTCCGTTGAGTATGTTGACGGGGCGGAACGTGAAGGTCAGCGCTAGGCTGAACAGACCCACGTCGGCTCGGTCGAAATAGAGCGCCAGCCAGAGGAACGGCAGGTTGCCCGAGAAACTGTTGATGAAGTCTTTGGTGGCGACGTAACGGGGAAAGTTGCGATGCTTGCGGGCCGCCTTGCGTTGCTCTTCCCAGGTGCAATGCTCCAGATGTTTCATCTTCAGCCGATAGACGAGGTTTCCGATAGCACGGCCTGCCACGGTGCCTACGGGAAGTCCAGCCTGAAGCACGCCCAACAATCCCAACCCAATTTTGAGGAGGGCTGCTGAGGCGGCATTGACGGTCTCGCTGGCGGCCATGATGCGGTAGCCGTGGGCGCGGTTGAAGAGAAAGCTATAGACCCGCGAGGTGCCGCAGAAAAAGACCATCGGCGGGATGAGCAGCACCATCCAGCCCAACTGGCTGAAATTGCCCGGCAACGAGTCGGTGAGCCACAAGGCCAGCACCACGGTGAGCAGCAGGAAAGAGACAATGGCGTTGAGCCTCAGGGTGTACCGTGACACAGCAGCCGCTTCGCGGTCGGTGTCGGCAGTCACGATGGACAGCTCGTACTTGCAGGTGCTGAGGATGATAAGGACTTCGATATAGGAATAGAAGATGGAGTAAAGGCCGTAGTCCTCGGTGGAGAAGATGCGGGTCAGCGCGAAATAGGCCACAAGGGTGATGACTTGTGCCAGTACATTGCCGCTGAGCAAGGTGCCCATCTCTTTCACTATGGTCTTGTCTCTCATATCTCTCCGTGGTATTTACGCGATATCCATTCCGTCGCCAGCAGCAGGATTATCAAAATCAACACCAATGGCATGCGTAGCATTTCGGTATATCGCGTGTGGGTGTAGAGGGTGGGCTTGAGGCCTGAAAGGTGGGAGGTGAGTAGTGAAAGGTCGGAAGGATAGTGCATCTCGCCGCCTGTGAGGGTACTGACGGTACGCAGCATGCTATGGTCGGACACGAGGCATTTCCGTTCGGTGTTCTGTTCTTCGATGGCGAAACTGCCGTCGGCCGAGAGTCCGTCAGCGGTAGATGCCTGGTAGCGGTAGAGACCTGCCTTGAGCTCCGGCAGGGTGAGGGCGTAACCCTGTCCGGCCCGACGGAAGGTGTAGTCGGCCTTTAGAGAGTCGCCCGTCAGATGCAGATTGACTTCCGGGGTGTTGTCTAATTGGTAGGACTCGTTATAGAGTTCGGCATGTAATACGACGGCTTCACCGGCGGAATAGGTGCGTTCGGCGACGACTTGCAGACGGTCGCGATGGGTCTGGAGGGCGGTGAAGGCCACGAGTTGCGAGATGAGACGATCGACATGCTGGTGCGACTGGTGGGTTTGGTAGTCTGCCAGCCGCCAGTGCCACAGCCCTTCGCCCCACAGGAAAGTGCGACGCAACTCCCCCTGTGCACTGGCGGCGACGAGAGGCTGTCGGGTGTCGATATTCCCCAAGCGTGCGCTGAATAAGGTCTGCACGTCGGAGGCCGTTTTGGCTTCGCCGAAAGGAGCGGACAAGGGAGGCAAGGCTTCGATGGCGGCTACATCGTCGGGCTCGAGGCTGAAAAGCGAGAAGGACGGCTGGTGGATGGCCGTCACCTCGTTGGTGCGCGACGAGCGGGCGACAATCTCCAATCCGCTGTGCAGCGTATTGAAGCGGGCCAGGTCGGTCTGCAGGCCGATGATGTAAATTTTGGGCAACCCGTCGGCAAAGGCGACGGACGGATGGCGTTGTGACGGCAGGTTGTGCAGGATGGCGAGGCTGTAGTTCGAGTCTTTGCTCTGTCGAGCCTCATCGGCCATGATGATTCGGGCCTCATAGATGGGGTTGTCCTCCAGCGCCTGTTTCAGAGCCGCCAAGTCGGGATGCGGCGCGTTGGCATAGATGGCGATATGCTGGCGAGTATCGACCACATCGACATAGAAGACCAGCGTGTTGTTATCGAGGTTACTCTCGCCATCGACGGGTTTCAGATGCAGGGTATAGCGTTGCAGGCCTGACTTGTTGGCCGTCAGATTGAAGGAAATCAGTGTACTGAAATCGTTCCCGTCATAGTGCAGGGGCTGCGAATGCACCTGCCGTCCTTCGGCATCGGTGACGGTCAGGGAGGAGGAGCGATTGTCAAGGAGGGTGGCTTTGACGGTGACCTCCACGGGAAACTGGTTGTTCAGCATGGCGATGCGGTTGCACCGCAGTTCCCGCAGGTCGGCATCGTGCTGCGGTGTGGTATCGCCCAGGGCGATGCAATAGACAGGAAATGGAATTCGTTCGGCCACTGAGACGGGATTGGTGCCTCGGTTATGGATGCCGTCGGAGGCCAGCACCAAAGCGGCCACATCGTCGTTGCGGTATTTCTCCAGCACGGCCCCGATGTCGGTACTGCCGCTTGTCCCGAAGGTCTCCAACGTGATTCGGCAACGGCCCTCCAATTCTTTGGCCAACGTCTCCATCTGAAACGAGGAGTCGCATCCGAGAGCGACCGACTGCGACACATCTTGTGCCAGTATCACGTGCGGAAGCTGACGTTCGGTGACCTTCTGTTTCGAGAGAGGTGCCAGCAGCAGGAATGCGATGCCGCTTACCGCCACAAAACGCAATGCCGACAATCCCCACCACCATCCGCGTGGGAAGCGGTTGCGTCCCACGAAATAGAGTACGCCGGCATAAGCCGCCCCCGCAAGGAGGCAGAGCAGCACGGAGTACCAGGGATAGTCGATGATCATCATGCGTTAATGTGCTAATGTATTAGTTTCCATAGGTCAGGAATCCGAAACGGGAGGGGTCGAAGCATTTCTGGGCTGTGGTTAGCAGGTCGTTGGGCGTGAGACGCAGGATGTCGGCGTTCATTTCCTCGAGGGTATCTACGTGGTCGAAGTTGAGTGAGGCCTTCCCGATGGATTGCATTTCGTTGAGCCCAAGGTCGTTGTTGATGGCCATCTGTCCGATGAACTGCTGTTGGGCGTGTCGCAACTGACGTTCGGTGAGCGGGGTGGTGGCGATACGCTCCAGCTCGTTCAGTATCAACTGCCGGGCTTTGTCCTGTGCGTCGTGATCCACACCGGCATAGACATAGAAAAGGCCGGTGTCGGAGAACGGCACATACTGTGATTCGATGATGTAGCAGAATCCGTAGCGTTCGCGGATGGCCACATTAAGGCGAGAATTCATCGCAGGTCCGCCGAGGATGTTGTTGAGCAGGGTGAAGGCGGTCTTGTCGGTGCGGTAAATATCCGGCGCCTCGCAGCCTATCAGGAGATGGGTCTGGTGGGTATGCCGTTTGACATAATGGTCAAACGGACGGAATTCGGGCTTCTCGGCCCTCCATTTGCCGTTCTCGGGAACGCCGTCGTAGCAGCCGAAATAGCGTTCGCAGAGCTTCACCAACCGCTCGAACCTCACATTGCCGGCGACGGTAATCACCATCCGTGAGGGGATGTAGTTGAGCTTCAGGTGGCGGCGGATGCGTTCGGGAGTGAAATGGCGCACGTTGCGTTTGGTGCCCAGAATGTTATGGGCCAGCGGATGTCCGACAAACGCCAGCTCTTCGAACTGGTCGTAAATTAGCTCTGCCGGCGTGTCGCTGTAGCTGTTGATTTCTTCCAGCACCACGTCTTTCTCTTTCTCTATCTCGGCGTCGGGGAAGGTGGAGTGGAACAGGATGTCGGCAAAGAGTTCGAGGCAGCGGTCGAGGTGTTCCGCCAGCGAGGAGGCGTAGAGGGCGGTCTCCTCCTTGGTGGTGAAGGCGTTCAGTTCGCCACCCACGCCGTCGATGCGGTTCAGTATGTGGTAGGAACGGCGGTGTTCGGTGCCTTTGAAGAGCGAATGTTCGATGAAATGCGCCATTCCCTCGTCGGCCCCTTTCTCGTCGCGTGAGCCCACGTTGATATAGACTCCCGAATAGACCACCCGCGAGGGTGTGTGGCTCAGTATGATTTTGATGCCGTTGGGTAGAGTGTGGTATTCGTACATGAAAGTGTCAGCGTGTTATTGTTTGTCGGGCAGAGGCCTGAATGTGAGGAACCAGGTGCACAGCAGCTGGCCGGCCAGCGTATCGAGGGTGTCTTCGGTGAGCATGGAGATGAGCAGGGTGAGCAGCCAGGCAAGCATCAAGGGCGACCGCAGGGCTTTGCTTTTCCCCAGCGGACGCACGAACATCACGGCCAGCAGCAGGAATCCTACGACACCGAAAGCGGCCAAAAGCCCGAGGTATTGGTTGTGCGAGCGTTTCCCGCTGCCCGCCAAATCCGACTGACGGCGTACCAGCTGGAGGTCGATATGGTCATCCACATCCCCTGTGCCCACACCGAACCACGGATGTTCCCGTATGACGTCGATGCTGGCTCCCCACAGCTCCAGGCGTTGCAGCATGGTGAAGCCGCTGACGACATTGGTGTGGCGGTGGAACTCATGTTCGAGCAGCATCACATAGACCATCTTCCGCAGCGGGTTGTGGCTGTGATAGACGGGATTGGCCACCCCTTGTTCCACATCGTGGATCTGGGCGGCATCAAGGGCATTGACCCCGACGCTGTCTTTGGTGAGCCCCAAGGCGTTGAGATACCTTATGAGGGTCGATTCCACATTGTATCCTTCGGCGGTCATGCTGTCGTAGGCCAACGTGCTGCGACGCTCCCACTCCGCACGCAGCTCCTCCGGGCAGATATAGTTGTTGATGTAGTTCCCGTTCTCCACCATCCCGTCTTGGGCGTGCAGGTAGGGACGGCCGCCATCGGTGTGGCTGCGCAGCGGTTCGGCAGCTTGCGGAATCAGATGGTAGTAACGGTTTATTTCATAGACGATGGCCGTCGCGATGCCGCCCACTAGCAGCACCCACAGCGCTATCAGCGGCCAGCGGCGGAAGTGCGTCAGCAGCAACACCAGCGACACCACCACCAATACGGCCACAGCGGTATAGGAGTGCAGCAGCAGGATGAATGCCAGCATCCACAGCAGCACCACCCCTCCGATGAGGGTTTGCACCAGAGGAGTCCCCTCTTTGCGTTGCGCCACCAGCCCCACACAGAGATAAACAACCATGCAGCAGTTGAGGGCGAAGCGGATATGCGAGATATAGGGCACGATGTCCCTGTACGGCAAGTCGGCGATGGTGAGCATCCTCACCATGCCTATAATGCTGACCACCAGTACCGTCAGCGCATAGAAGTTCAACGCCAGATGTCTTGCCCTTCCTGTGACGGGACGGGTGGTGAGCATCACCAGCGGCACGAATAGCAGCGGCAGCTTCACCTGCAGCACATCCCAGCCGTGTCCCAGATTAGAGGTCCACGCCTGCCCCGCGAGGAGCAGCAGGTAAAACACGAGGAAAGCCTGCAGCAGGCGGCTCTCGCGGGCCATCTGCCATTTCTCGCGCCAGCGGCCCTCCAACAGCCAGTTCAACCCCATCAGTATCCACACCAGGTTGGCCAGCCACACGGAAGTCACCATCGAGCCGCCCAGCAGCGCCAGCAGCACGAGATAGATATATCGGTGTATCGTCGCTCTCTTCATGGTTTTATTTGGCCAGTTCTTCAACGGCTTTCAGCACCACCTTGTCGCCCTTCAGCGCCCCTTCGATGCGGCCGCGGTCGTAATAGTATCTCACCAGCAGCTCCGCCTTGAGCATCTCGCACACCTCCTCGCGGTGCTTCTTCAGGTCTCCCTCTTTCTCTTTCTCAAGGGCGGCCTCCATCAACTTCAACTGCTGCTCGATGGCGGTGTCGTATTTCTCTTGCTGAGCCACCTCCCGCAGCTGCTTGATCATGTGCTCCGTGGCGGTGCTGTAGGTCAGATTCTTCTCCTTCAGGAAACGACAGAAGTCGTCATAGAGGCTGTCCGTAATCTCAAACTCCGACGGTGCGGGCAGCGTGGCGTGCGTGCGGCAGTAGCGGGTGGCATAGTCGAAAACCGTCAGCCGCTGAGCCAGCGCGATGCCGAGATTCGACATATATTCGGGCTCCACCTCCACATCGGGCTCGATACCGAACCCGTCATACACCGTCCGCCCGGCACGCGTCTTGAAGGCCGTCTTCAGCGAGTCGGGTACCTTCACAGCCTTCCCGTTCTCGTCGCGGTGACTGTAGTCGATGGCCTGGATGCATCGGCCGCTGGGGATGTAGTATTTGCTCACGGTGACCTTCATCTGGCTGTTGTAAGGCATGGGCAGGATGTTCTGCACCAACCCCTTGCCGTAGCTGCGCTGGCCCACCACCACGGCGCGGTCGAGGTCCTGCAGGCTTCCGCTGACAATCTCGCTGGCCGAGGCCGAACTGTTGTCAATCAGCACCGCCACAGGAATCTCCGTGTCCTCCGGCGCCAGACGGGTGTGGCTTTTCATGTTCTTGGAAGCCACCTTCCCCTTGGTCTCCACAACCAATGTGCCGCGGGGCACCCAGATGTTCACTATATCCACCGCCTCGTTCATCAAGCCGCCGCCGTTGCCGCGCAGGTCGAGGATGACGCCCTTCATGCCGGGCTTCTCTTTCTTGAGGTTCACAAAGGCTTCGCGTACATGCTTGGCGGCGTCGGTGGTGAATTCGTCGAGTTTGATGTATCCGTAGTCGTGTTTTGGACCCACATAGCCGTAGTAAGGCACGTTGGGCAGCTTGATTTCGCGGCGGGTCACCGTGCGTTCAAACTCCTTGCCCTCGCGTTCCACCCGCAACACCACGTCTGTGCCCGCCTGGCCGCGCATGGCGCTGCTCACGTCGGCAGTCGTCTTTCCTTGCGTGCTCTGCCCATCGACCGACACAATGCGGTCGCCCGCCTTCAGGCCCGCCTCGTCGGCCGGCAAGCCCTGATAAGGCTCGGAGACGAAGATAGAGTCGCCCCGCTGCATAATCATCGCTCCCACACCGCCATACTGACCCAGCAGCTGCAGCTTCACATCCTCCATCTGGCTTTCGGGGAAATAGTTGGTGTAGGGATCCATCGAGGCCAGCATGGCGTCGATGGCCACCTTGATGGTCTTGCCAGGATCTACGTCATCGACGTAGTTCAGGTTAAGTTGTTTATACACCGACGAGAAAATCTCCAGATTCTTGGCAATCTCAAACCCGCGGTCGTCCTGTGCACGTGCCGACAGTCCCATCAGCAACGACAATGCTATGATGATGCTTTTCTTCATTCCTGATATCTGTAATGATAATGTTCAATAACAAAAAAACTCCATCTTTATTGTGTCAAGCCGCAGAAAAGATGTTCCTCCCTTACAATTCCCCATTCCCCTTCTTCGAGCATCCGCAGACAAAATATTTTTGCAGTTCGAGTTATTCTTCGTATCTTTGCACTATGATTCAAGTGGAGATTTGTACACCGTCGAGGGGGTCGGCGGTAGCGGCTAAAGAGGGTGGGGCACAGCGTGTTGAACTGTGCCGCGAATTGTCGTGCGGCGGCCTCACGCCGAGCGACGAGGACATCGATTTCTGTGTTCGGATGCTCGGATTGCGCACCCATGTGCTGGTGCGTCCCCGCGATGGCGACTTCTGCTATACTCCGTCTGAGATGGCGGAAATTGAGCATAGTGTGCTTAGATGCAAGGAATTGGGCGCCGCAGCTGTGGTGGTGGGTTTCTTGACTGCGGAAGGCAAGGTGGATGTGGAGTTCACGCGACGCATGGTGCAGCTGGCGGCCCCTATGGAGGTGACTTTCCACCGCGCCTTTGACGAGGCAAGGCAGGATCCTGTGGAGGCTTTGAAGGCCATCGCTGGCTGCGGATGCCATCGTCTGCTCACTTCGGGACAGAAGCCTACGGCCATCGAGGGGGCGGAAGTGATACGGCTGCTAAATGAGGAAAGTAAGAAATTGAAAGTGAAGATTCTGGCAGGCTGCGGAGTGACTCCGGCCAATGTGCGTGAACTGATAGAAACGACTGGGGTGGGGGAGGTGCACGGAAGCTGCAAGGTCTCGCTGCCCGATGGCACCGTGCAGACCGACGCCGAGCTAGTACGCCAACTGATTGATAATATTAGCGATTTATGAAAAGGATAATACTGATTGCCGTTGGGTTGCTGCTGCTGGCTTCGTGCGGACGCAATCCGCATTTTATCACCGACAAGGCTTACCGCGACGAGGTGCATGCCGACTTTGAGGCCCGCATTTCTCAATTTCCAATTCTCAATTCTCAATTAAGGCTCGACACCTTATGTCAAGCCGAAAAGGAGGCGATGGAGTTCCTTTACGCCTATATGCCGCTGAGCGACTTGGCCGACTACGAGCCGGCGTTCTATCTCGACCAGGTACGCTACGCCTTCCGTGCGCGCAAAGAGATGCCTTGGGGCAAGGAGATTCCCGAGGATGTGTTCCGCCATTTCGTGCTGGTGTATCGCGTGAACAACGAGAACCTCGACACCGCCCGTATGGTGTTCTTCCGCGAGTTGAAGGAGCGGGTGAAGGGGATGACGATGGAGGAAGCTGCCTTGGAGGTGAATCACTGGTGCCACGAGCATGTTGCCTACCGTGCTTCTGACAGCCGCACCAGCGCCCCGCTGGCCACGATGCGTACCTCGTTGGGTCGCTGTGGTGAAGAAAGTACCTTCACCGTCACCGCCTTGCGTGCCGTAGGCATCCCCGCCCGCCAATGCTACACGCCCCGCTGGGCGCATTGCGATGATAATCACGCATGGGTTGAGGTTTATGTCAACGGCGAATGGAAGTTCCTCGGTGCCTGCGAGCCCGACCCGAGGCTCAATATGGGCTGGTTCTCGGTGCCGAGTACGCGTTGCATGATGGTACACACCAAGGCTTTCGGCAAGTATAAGGGCGACGAGGAGGTGGTGAAACGCACAGGCCTCTACAGCGAGTTGAACCTGCTCTCTCATTATGCTCCCACACGTAAGGTAATGGTCTCAGTGATAGACGGCAATGCCGACCCTGTCGAGGGTGCGCAGGTGAAGTTTAAGTTATATAATTACGCCGAATACTACACCCTCGCCACCGTGATTACCGACAAAGAAGGTAAAGCCAGCCTCACTACAGGCTTGGGCGACCTTTTGATATGGGCGACTATGGGACAAACGGCGGATGGCGAGACACTTTTTGCCTTCGACAAGATTGATGTCCGCCAAGATTCCACGCTGACCTTGCGCACTGATTATGCTTACAACTTGAAATATGATCAAGCGGTGAAGGAGTTTGAGATGGTTCCGCCTGTTGCGGGCAACCCCAAGGTGGTGGTTACAGAAGAAGAGACCGCCGCCAACGCCAAGCGGCTGGCCTACGAGGACTCACTGCGCAACGCCTACACCGCCACCTTCCCCACCAAGGATAACTACAAGCAACTGCTGAAGTCCAACCCCAACCTCACCGACAAGCAGGCTTGGGAGATAATCCACAAAAGTGAAGGTAACTATGCCGAGATTGCCAAGTTTATCAATAATCATTGTGATAGCGTAAAAGATTGGGATCAAGTTGTATATACTGATTATGCAGGAGATGTCATGGTATATGCTCCCACACTTTATTTCCCCCGCCTTTATGACTATCTGTGCGCTTTCAGCGAAAAAGACCTGCGCGATATTACAGCAGATGTGTTGGAATCACACTGGACCATCGGTGTTGACAGGATATATATGAAAGGCATTCTTCCCGCCCGCATCAGCAACGAGATGGTGCGGCCCTACCGCGAGGAGTTGGCAGAGTTCAAAGAAATGAAGTATGCCGAGAATATCTTCCAGTGGGTCTCCGGGAATATCGTTATCGACGACAGCAGCAACTATTACAACTGCCCCATCTCGCCTGTGGGCGTCTATAAACTGCGTCGTGCCGACCGTCACAGTCGCGACATCTTCTTCGTGGCCGCCTGCCGTGCTGCCGGCATACCGGCATATTTGGATAATGCCACCAACACCATATACGCCACCGATGCATCGAAGACGGTATTCCGTAAAGTGGACTTCAACGACGACAACCATCCCGTTGATGTCAATGCCCAACGGGCAAAGCTAACCCTCACCTATCGCGGCAAAGAGCCCGCAAAGCCCATCTACTGGCCACACTTCACCCTTGCCAAATTTGAAAACGGTGACTTGCACACCTTCGATTTCGAGGACGACCCGCGCATGGCCTCCTTCCCCGCTACCATCGAACTGGAACCCGGCACCTACTGCCTCAGTACCGGCAACCGATATCCTGACGGCGCTGTCCGGTCACGCATGGAGTTCTTCGAGGTGACGTCCGGCGAGAAGGTGACCAAGGAGATAGTCATTTTGCCTCTGGTTGAACGTATCAACCTATCTGGTATGCCGTCGGCTCAGCCGACAACGTATCAACCTATCAACCCTCACTTTGAACTCTTCGACGGTATCGAGTTGTGGGATTATGCAGGCGAGAGCGGCATGCTCTATATCAACCTCGGAAATTACAGTGAGCCGTCGAAGCACCTCGTCGTGGAGCTGAAGCAGTTACAGAAAGAAATCAAGGCGTGGGGCGGAATGACCTTCATGGTGGGCCCCGCCACTGTCGGCATGCCCTCTTGGGGATTGGTAAACACCGACTTCGCCTACCGGAAAGGAGAGCTGGAACAACGCATCCTCGAGGCTGTCAAAGGCGCTTCCGATGTGCAGTATCCGCTGGTGGCGCTCATCGACAAGGAGGGCTACATCCTCTACCACAGCGAAGGCTATAAAATCGGCGTCGTGGAACAGGTGCTCAAGGCGGCCGCACGCTAAACATGCAGGAGGCGAAAAAGAAATGCCTCCATGTCGGTTTTTTTTCGTAATTTTGCAGCGGTACATAAATTAAAAATGGCTCGCCTGTATCGCTATATTCTGTTGGCACTTTGTGTGTTGTCGTCTTGTACCCTTTGGGGTCAGGAGGACGGAAAAACGATGTTTGAGGTGCGTGACAACGGGAATGACAGCTATCAACTCTCCTTCACTACGGGTAATGTCATTTTGACCGACGAAGGGAATGGCCAGGTGCAACTGCATATTGAGGGAATGGTCAATCAGGCTTCGCGAGTGGGTCTCCCCGCGTTACCGCAGATGAGTCGTCTGCTGGTATTGCCCCGCGGGTCGGCGGTGCGTATGGAACGTTGGCAGGAAGCCGACAGCCGCCGGATGCAGATGGAAGGAAGCCGTATGCTCTCCCCCTGGAAGGGCGCTGCCGTGAAGGACGGCCTCCCTGTGCCGGTGGAACCCGACAAGGAAGTGTATGCGACTGACGCATGGGCGCGTGTTGCCGATCCCGTGAGGGTAGAAAATCTTGGCACGATGGGCGACCGGCAGCTGTTCCGCATCACCGTGAGTCCGGCGGCCTACAACCCCGTTACCGGTGAAATCATACTCACCACCGCCCTTACTGCGACCCTCACCACCACGACTTCATCCCTCATTACCCCTCCGACGGCATTCCCTGAACGTTATCTTATCGTCTCGAGGCCTGGGTTCCAAGAGGGTTTGCAGCCTTTCGTCCGTTGGAAACGGCAGGAAGGCTATGAGGTGAAAGAAATCTATGCCGACACAAACTGGCGCGACAGCATCAAGGCGATGATTGCTGCGGAATTCGACAGCCGTTATCCCGACCGCTGGCCGCGCTACCTGTTGTTGGTGGGCGATGCCGCCCAGATACAGTCCTTCCCTGGGAATGTCCATCTGCCCGAAGTGGAGAGCCACATGACCGACCTCTACTATGCCGAGCATACGGGCGACTATCTGCCCGACGTGCTGATGGGGCGCTGGCCGGTGAACGACACCGCCGAGCTGGGTGCTGTGGTACGCAAGACGCTGCGGTATGAGCAGGGGACCGACCTCGACAGCGCACAGCTGCGGCGACTGCTGTTGGTGGCCGGCAACGAGAGCGAAGCGCCTGCCCCCGTGACCACCAACGGTCAGGTGAACTACCTGAAGCATGAGGTGCATCGCCACCATCCCGAGATGGACACGGTGTGCTACTATAACCCCGCGTCGGCCAACCAAGTGTCCTCCATCCTTGGAGCGATGTGCCAGGGAGCCGCGATGCTCAACTACACGGCACATTGCAATGTGGGGGGCTGGAGTTCGCCATCGGTCAGTTTCTCGTCAATAGACACCCTCGACAACCGGCAGCCCATGCTGTGGGTGAACAACTGCTGCAAGAGCAATACCTTCACGGGCACAGGCTTCGGCGAGCAGCTGCTGCGTAAACCCGACGGAGGTGCCGTGGGGGTGATAGGTGCCACCAACTCGACCCTCTGGAGCGAAGACTACTACTGGGCTGTAGGCCCGAAATACCCTCTCACGCTTGCTCCCGTCTATGACAGCACCCGTCTGGGGGCCTTCGACCGCCTGTGGGCCTTCGACCTCAGCGCGGGAGAGATGGTTATGGCAGGCAACTTGTCGGTGGCGGCTTTTGGCTCGACATTCGTTAATTACTACTGGGAGATTTATTGCCTGCTGGGCGACCCCTCGATGCATCCCTGGATGGGTGTACCGCAGAATCTGGAACTCTACGCCACCAACGCTATCCATGACGGCGACGCCACGCTTCATCTCGGAGGTACGCCGGGTGCCGTCGTCAGCGCGATGCAGGGCGACAACCTCCTTGGGGTGGGGGTGATGGGCATTGACGGACAGTTGACCCTTGGCCTGAATAGTTGCCTTGATGCCAATCCTCTTGTTGTCACCGCCACTGCTGTGGGACACAAGCCTCTCATCGACACCCTTCAGGTGGAAGCGGTCGTCGGCGTGGGGGTGGCCTTGCGAGAGGTGGCGGTCTCCGACAGCACGGTCAGCTGCCGTGTGGAGAACATCGGTACGATGCCGCTCTATGGGCTTCGTTTTGAGATGAATCAGCCAAATGCCGACAGCACCGTCGATGCCTTGCTGACGGAACAGCAGTCGGTGCTGGACACCCTCCTGCCGCATCAGAGCCGTCAGCTCACGGTGCCTGTAGAGATAACCGTCGTCGGCCAGTGGCCGGAGTGGCGGGCTCAGTTGTCCGTAATGGACAGCACCGAGGGGATGCTTTGCAGCCTCACCCTCCGCCACGATATGGATGTCAGCTATCCCGAGGCCACCTACCGTCTGCTGGAAAACGACGGCGAGGAAGCCCATCGCCTTTTGCCGAACCACAGCTACCAGCTGGAGACCGCCGTGCAGGGTGTGTCCGACAGCGTCAGCCTCACAGTCACCGCGCTGCCTACCTTGGATACCCTCTTCCACACCTCGCCTTTTGTCTCGCTCTCTTCACCTTTCCTCACGCCCGACACCCTGACTCACGTGCACATAGAATCCGTCCTTCGGATGGGCAATCACCGCACGGTCGATGACCTGTTCTTGGTGGGAGGACATCGAACCGACAGCTTCGAGGAAGGCTTTTTCAGTTACCCCTGGCAGCAGAGCCCCAATTCCTGGGTGATTGACAGCAGCGTGAGTTTCCACGGCCGTTTCTGCGCCCGCAGCGGAGCCATCAGGGACGAGCAGTACAGCGACCTGGCGATTGAAGTGTGGATGCCGCAGGCCGACACGCTGAGCTTCATGCTGAGCACATCCACCGAGATACGCTACGACAAGTTCCAGTTCAGCGTCGATGGACGTCTGTGGGGCTATGAGCAATGGGGCGAAAGCCAATGGGAGAAGCGCGAGTATCTGATTCCGGCAGGCCGGCACACCCTCCGTTGGCGCTATGTCAAAGACGCCAGCGGCAGTGCGGGGAGCGACTGCGTCTGGATCGACGATGTACGGCTGCCGCTGGCGTTGTGGGATTCGGCCTACGGATGGTTCGGCAACATCGGCTCGCTTGGCATAAAACACCCTGACATTCCGAACGCCGTCGTGCGCCTCTATCCGAATCCCACCACAGGATGGGTGACGGTGGAAGGTACCGGTCGCCTGCGTGTCATCGACCTCTACGGCCGTGAAGTACTTTCGACTTACAATAATGAACTCGCCACATACAACCTAAGCCACCTGCCCGACGGCCTCTACTTCTTGCAGATGGCCTCCAGCGGCAGCATCACCACACAAAAACTCATCATCAAACACTAAAACATGACCACCAGCGACACCCTCGACCTATCAACCCTGCCCTTCTATCTGTGGGACACCGCCGCTGTCGTACCCGTGCAGGAAAGCGAGGAGTATGCAGGTTTGTCGATGCTCGACTCCATCTTCGCCCCGCGGATGGAGACCGAGGTAAGGCAGCATCCTTCCATGTTCCGAGGTCATACATTGTCGGTGACCCATCAAGACACCGTCGCGCGGCCACCCCAGGGAGTCCCTGCATGGACCTTTGTCGCCTTGCTGATGCTTGTAGGATTGGTTTGCTTGTACTACCGGCAGCATAAAATCACCTTCAGCAACCTGGTGAAGGCCGTCTTTGACGACCGGGCGATGGACCGCCTGCTTCGTGGAAACAATCTGACCCGCACGGTCCAGCTCATCCCCATGGGCTTGCTGCTGCTGGCCGTAATGGCGTTGCCGGTCGCCCACATGCCCATTCTGACGCAACTGCCCTCCCCGTTGGTGTTTCTGTTGCTGATAGTGGCTTCGGCGTTGGCCTATCTGTTGCGCAACGTCCTTTTCCTTTTACTGGGTTCTGTGTTCGACAACAATGCCGCCGTGAACCTCTACATCAGCAACAACTACCTCTTCCATCTTCTGCTTGCCACCGTGTTGCTCCCGTTCCTGTTTCTCTATTTCTACCTTCCGGGCGGTAGCGAGGCCGTTTTGTACATCCTTCTCGGAATTACCGCCATCGAGTTCGTTCTGAGGATTTTCCGTGGGATGAAACTTTTTTTAACACAATCTTCCGACGCCCGTTTCTATCTTTTTTACTATCTTTGCATCGTCGAAATGGTACCGATTTTACTATTAGTAAAGTTTTTATAGATTAGTTCACAGATAGTTGAGACATCAATCGTTAATGTATGAAACTAAAAAAAATCCTCATATCGCAGCCTGAACCCGCCGATTTGGAGAAATCCCCCTACCGAAATTTAGTTCACAAACACAATGCCGACCTCACCTTCTATAAGTTTTTCGAGGTGGTAGGCATTTCGGCCAGCGATTTCCGCAAGACCCGTATCCATATCGGCGAATACACCGCCATCATCTTCAACAGCAAGAACTCCATCGACCATTTCTTCCGCATGCTCAAGGAACTGCGAGAGACGGTCGGCGAGGAGATGAAGTACTTCTGCTCCACCGAGGCCATCGCGCTCTATCTGCAGAACTATATCCAGTACCGCAAACGCAAAGTGTTCTTCGGCAACCAGTATTTCTCCGAGCTCGTCGAACTCATCGGCAAGCACCGTGACGAGAAATACCTCTTCCCCTGCTCGGACGAGAAGCAGACCGAATACACCAAAGCCCTCGACAAGGCGAAAATCAAATACACCAAGGCTCCGATGTACACCTCGAAGCCCCGCGACCTCTCCAAGTTCGACATCGACAGCTACGATGCCATCGCCCTCTTCTCTCCCATCGGAGTGCGCAGCCTCGTCAAAAGCTTCCCCGACATCAAGGAACGCAAGGTTATCATCGCCGCTTTCGGCACCTCGACCCATGCGGCCCTGAAAGAGAACGGCATCAAACTCAGCATCGCCGCCCCCACCCAGTCGGCTCCTTCGATGGCAATGGCACTCGAGAACTACATCATGGGCAAGGAACCCGATAGCGTCATCTCGTCCAAGGGCGAACCGAAACACAGTCCCAAGAGCACCATCTCCACCGCCATCAAGCGCAACAAACCCGTTATCGCCAACAAGGAGATTTACAAGCAGCGCATGGAGGAGAAGAAAGCACAGGCTGCCGCCCGCCGCGCCGCCCGTGCCGCCGAGAAGGCCCGCCTCGAAGCCGCCGCCGCGAAGAAATAAGCGCCAGTGGTGAATTACACCTTTCCAAAAGAAGAACGTCTCTGCAGCCGGAAACAGATAGACCAGTTGTATGATGAGGGAAACCGCCTGATGGCCTTCCCTTGGAGCGTGCAATGGATGAAACTGGACAACCCGGCGTCTCCCCGTTGCCAGGTGCTTATCGTGGCCCCCAAGCGCAAGTTCCGTCACGCCGTCGATCGCAACCGCGTCAAGCGGCTTACCCGCGAATGCTACCGGCTCCGCAAATCCACCCTCTACAGCTTCCTCGACGAACACCGTCTGAACATCGTCTTCTCGATGGTCTATGTCCATAACGAGATACTCACCTTCGACCAGCTGGGCCACAAGATGGACAAGCTCCTCGCGGCGTTGGAGAAAGAGATAAAGTCCACGTTATGAAGTTCAAACCGCTCTCGTGGCTCATGCTGGCGCTGATAGCCTTCTACCGCACCTGCATCTCCCCCCTCACCCCGCCGGCCTGCCGCTACACGCCCACCTGCTCGCAGTATGCCCAGGAGGCCATCCGCAAATACGGCCCCTTCAAAGGCGGTTGGCTGGCCCTGAAGCGAATCCTGCGGTGCCACCCTTGGGGTGGATCGGGCTACGACCCCGTTCCTTGAGACAGGCCGAAAATCATCTTCCCGCCATCTTTTCCGACCCTCTGTGTCGCTCGTCACGTGTCCCTGTGCCGTTTGCTATTGTCTATAGCAATCAGCGTCTTAACGCCCTTGATAAAAAAATATTTTGTCAGTTTGGAAAATGTTTGTACTTTTGCACCCGTTTTCCATTTACATGGTGGGCGTAGTTCAGCTGGTTAGAGCGCCAGATTGTGGATCTGGAGGTCGTGGGTTCGAGCCCCACCTCCCACCCCGAAAAGAGAGACCGTAAAGGCCTCTCTTTTTTGTTTCCGACAACCCTCCAATTTGCCGAAAACCAACCGTCTCACCCTTCGTTTGGCGAGCCTGATTTCCCTTCCCTGTCAAAAAAATAGGATAGTATAATATCCAGATAATCAACATTCAACTTTCGGTTTTTGGTTTCTGGATAAAAATTTTTTTGTCAGTTCGGAAAATGTTCGTACTTTTGCACCCGCTTTCGAGAGAGAAGCAACCAAAAAATCCTGTGGATTTTTGGTTTGCGACACAAGGTCGCAGTCCAAAACGGTCCGGTAGTTCAGTTTGGTTAGAATACATGCCTGTCACGCATGGGGTCGCGAGTTCGAGTCTCGTCCGGACCGCCAAACACGAAAAGAGCTCTCAATGATGAGAGCTCTTAACGTATCAACTTATCAACCTATCAACAGGAGAACCTGGGGCTGCTTGGTTTTGACAGCAGGGATAATGGGTTTGTAAGCATGCAGGCCGACGCGCCAGAGGCCTTGAAAACAGACGCAAAACAATAATTGGCGAAAACAACTACGC
>JAGCYV010000019.1 GCA_017960605.1 Bacteroidales bacterium
GCCATCATTGTCTTTAAGCATCACGGTGTCAAAAGACACTTCGCTACCCTCGTCGTTGTGGAGACGATTGACGAAAATCTTCTGATCTTGGGCGACCTTGAATTGCTTGCCTGCGATTTCTACGATTGCGTACATTTTGTTATTTGTTTGTTTTTTAACTACTTTCATTCATTTACAGGGCATTTCTACCCCACAAATTGGACTGCAAAGATACGACTTTTTCTTAAACTGGCAAAATGTTTTCATTTTTTAACATTTCTTTGATTACACAGTGATTGTTCTTTGCCGCCATCGTTCCTCCCTATGACACCATAGGTTTTATATAGTCATTATATAGTCACTATAAAGGATCTAAATAGTCACAAGATACTCATTGCTTAGTATCAGACAGATAGCCACACATCTGTTTAGCCGCCTGTTCCACCTCGGGCGGCGGGGCTGAGGCAGGGAAGCCCGGAACGGTCGCAAGATCAAACTGATAGCGTCGCTTGGCGCTGCCAGCAAAGATACCTAATGCTCCATTCACATTGGAGAACACCCTACCCTGCTCGGCAAAGAAGCTGGTCATGCTGTTCTGAGACGAGGCCGAGAGGATGTAGTTCCAACGGGCAGGCGTAATGCTTTCTACATCAACCGTGTAATAATGCTTGAAGGGAGCCACCTCGGTGGTGTCTTTCAGCAAGATGATCCAGAGCGGGACCTGGTAGTGCTGACCGTCGATGCGACGGTCGAGGAACATCAGACGTCCGCCAAGGGGTGAATAGACCGCTACGTCGCCGTCGGTGATGTCGGGACTGTTGGGGACGGTGAACATGGCCGTATGCACAGTATCGACGGTGTCGAGCCGTCCCAGCCATTCGTTGAAACGGGCGCCGCTGTCTCGCACGGTGACGGTGATGTTGTAGTACTCGTCACGTCCGGCGTGGTCGTCGAGATAGAAGTTGGTGGCCACGAAGTTGAAAGTCTCGCTGGCGAAATAGAAGGGGGTAAAACTGCTGACAGCGGGATAGAGCGGCACATAGGTCTCGGCATGCACCGAACGGCCGTCGGCCTGGATGTCGATGCGGAGGCGGTCGTCGGGCCGCAGGGTGTCGGCGAAGTAAAAAAGGCTGTTCACCATGCCGACCAACGGCCGCACGGTGTCATTGACATACAGGGTAAGCTGTGCGCCGGGCACGGGCTGGTCGTTGTTGTCATCGAGGAAGAAGCGGGTATAGGCGAAGTGCACGAAAGGCTGGCGACCGGCGGCCGGCACGGCGTTGAGCACCAACTCGCGGTCGGCAGGTTCATCAATGTCGAGGGTCTTCTCGCAGGAAGAGACGAGAAATGGAACCAGACAGACGAAACCCACCAAGATGATATGTGCTATCCTTTTCATACTCCTCTATTACTTAAAAATACAACGTATAGGCCACCGAAGGAAGGATGGGGAAGATAGAGAGCTGACGGAAGGAGGAGGGGTAGTTTTTGTAACCCACCTGCGAGCTCTGATAGACCATGTAGGGGTTCTGGCGGTTATAGACGTTATAGATACTGACATTGATGGTGCGGCGGGGCCGGAAGCCGTGGCGCGTGGGCTTGAACTCGCGGTGGAAGTTGGCCGCCAGGTCGAGCCGGTGGTAATCGGGCAGGCGATAGTTGTTGCGCCCCTCATAGTGTGTGAGCGTGCCAAGGGCCGATTGTCCGCCATGGGCACCGCCGTAGTCCTCGGGGTCTTCCGAGGCGATGGTGTAGGTCTGCTTGGCCAAGGTTGCGGTATTGCCGGTGGAATAGACCCACGTGGCACTCACGTCGCAGCGGTCGCTGAACTTGTAGTTGAGCACGATGCTGATGTCGTGCCGCCGGTCGTACTTGGCCGGGAAGGACTTACCGTCGTTGATGACCTGATTCTCACGGTCGAAGAGGCGCATGGTGCGGCTCCAAGTGTAGCCCACCCAGCCGGTAAGACGGCCGATGTCGCGCTGTGCCAGCAGCTCAAGGCCATAGCTCCACCCGCGACCGGCATAAACCAGGCGCTCCCAGTTCTCGCTCGAGCCGAAGTAGGTGGCGCCGTCCTTGTACTCGATGAGGTTCTCCATGGCCTTGTAGTAGGCCTCCACCGAGAAGTCGGCAATGCCGGCGAGGCTGTAGAAGATGCCGCCGGCCACCTGATGGCTCTCCATGGGCTTCACGTTCTCGGTGACGGGCACCCACAGGTCGGTGGGCAGCGTGATGCTAGTGGTGCTGAGCAGATGCACATACTGGCGCATCCAGGCATAGCCCACCTTGACCGAGAGGTCGGGGGTAATCATCACACGGCCCGAGATGCGGGGCTGCAACGAGGGATAGAGCGAGTCGCCGGTCTTGAAGGCCGAGAAATGGAGGCCGTAGTTGAGCTTGATGCTTTCGGTGATGGACCAGTCGTCCTCAGCGAAGGCCACTATCTCGTTGGCCAGCACCACCCCGTTGCTGATATCAATGGTGGTATCGATGCCGCCGTTCATCTGCACGGGGTCGTAGTAGCTTATGCTGCCGCTGGCCACCTCGGGGGTGAAGATATGGCGCACGAAGTAGGTGCCGAACTTGGCGTTGTGGTCGGGGTCGGGCACATAGTCGAGGTCGGCACGCACGGTGATGTCCTGAATGCCCGACTTGTAGTCGCCCGTAATCTTCGAGGTGTTGGTGTCGCCGCTGAGCATCAGTTTCTCGATGTTGCCCACCAGGTCGTTGTCATACTGTGTGTAGGCCGCCGAAAGATTGAGGAATAGCTTGGGCGTGAGCTCATAGTTCCAACGCAGCTGACCCACCATGTTTCCCCAGCGGTTCTTGAAGCCCAGACGGATGTCCTCACCCATGGTATTGACGGTGTTGATGGTGCCATACACCTGGTCCTCGCCCATATAGAAGCTGCCATATAGACGGCTCTTGTCGCTGAACTTGTGCGTCAGCTTGGCGTTGAGGTCATAGAACCAGTAGCCCGCCTCGAACTTGGCGTTCTTCGCCGTGGCCGACTTCATCTGTGCCGCCGTCAGCTCGTCGATCTTCAGGATGATGGGGATGAGGAAGAGTTCGGCATAGGTGCGGCGGGCCGAAACGCTGAAAGTGGTGCGACCCTTGTTGATGGGGCCTTCGAGGTTCAGCTTGGCCGAGATGAGGCCGACGGAGACATTGCCCTGCAAGTGCTGGTCGTTGCCGTTGTTCTGCGTCACGTCGAGCACCGAGCTCAGCCTTCCGCCGAAGCGGGCGGGAAAACTGCCCTTGTAGAGGGTTACGTTCTTGATGGCGTCGGTGTTGAACGCAGAGAAGAAGCCGCCGAGATGCGAGACATTGTAGAGCGACACGCCGTCGAGCAGGAAGAGGTTCTCGTCGGGACCGCCGCCACGCACGTAGAGGCCGCTGTTGCCCTCGCTGCCGCTCTGCACACCCGGCATCAGCTGCAATGCCTTGATGATGTCGGCCTCGCCAAAGAGCACAGGCACCGCCTTAATTTTCTCCACAGGCATGTCCATCGCGCTCATCTGCGACGACCGCACGTCGCCCGTACGCTCGGCGGTGACGGTCACCTCGTTGAGGGTCACGCTCCGTCGCATCTGGACATTGAGTTCGGTATTGCGGTTGAGCCCCAAGTCAAACATCTGAGGTTCGTAGCCCACATAGGTAATCCTCAAGCTTACGCTGTCGCTCTTCAGCGTCAGCGAGTAATGGCCATAGAGGTTCGTCACCGCCCCCTTGCCGCTGCGGGTGTCGAGCACCGTGGCACCGATAAGGGTCTCGCCATTGCGCTGATCCGTCACCGTGCCGCTGACGGTGTAGCTCCGTTGAGCCAGCACCGTCAAGGGCAGGAACAGCAGCAACAGCAAGAACGGTTTAAACTTCATAAAGCAGTTCTTTCACGGTTTTCTGCAACACAGGATGGCGGTAGTCGGGAATAATCTCCGCAAGGGGCTCCAGCACGAAACGCCGCTGGTGCATGCACGGATGCGGGACGGTGAGGCCGGGGGTGTTGATGACCTCGTCATTGTAGAAGATAATGTCGATGTCCATGGGGCGCGACTGATAGACCCTCTTGGGCAACTCGGCCACCGCATGGATGGCCACCCCGGGGGTCTGCGGACGCAAGCGACCCAGAATGGCCTCGATGAGCAGCGCCTCTTCCAGCACCTGATGGGCCGTGAGTTCCGTCTCCACCAGCAGTGCCTGGTTGAGAAAGTTCTGCGGGGTCACTTCGCCGAAGTGGCCCCACGGCTTGCTCTCATAGACACGGGAAGCGAGGACGACCGAGCCGATATCCTGACGTATCATCTCTGCCGCCTGCCGTATCAGTGCCCGGCGGTCTCCCTGATTACCACCGATAAGAAGTGCTACTTTATTCATCTTTTTTGGGTAGTTAAGGAGATAAGGAGATAAGACAAATGCATTTGCCTCAACTCAATCTTCCCAACTCTTTCTTTTAGAAATGGAGAACATGTACCCATTCAACAACTTGCTTGTCTCTTCTATTTCATTAATCATATTGTCGGCCTCGGCAAAGGAGATGTAGTTAAAGTCACACGACAAATAGATATAGCACCGACATTCTTCAAGGCTACCCTGAGAATAGTTCAAAAAGCGGAGCTTGTCATCTTTCCCAAGACGATTGTACCCTTCAGCGATATTGGCCGCAATTGACACGGCGGCACGTTGAAACTGAGAAGTCAATCCAAATCTTTCCTCTGCGGGAAATCCCTTTGTAATGCGATATACGTGGTTGATAAACACCCGTGCTTTCTGCCACGCAATCACATCCTCGAACCGTGTCGTCATATATTCTTTTGTATAATGGACTATTGTCTTATCTCCTTATCTCCTTATCTCCTGTCTCCTTATCTCCTTATCTCCTTATCTCCTGTCTCCTTATCTCCTGTCTCCTTATCTCCTGTCTCCTTATCTCCTTATCTCCTTACCTCCTGTCTCCTTATCTCCTTTAATTATCCACAATGCAGGAATCTCTCCACAAGGTCGAGGGTCTTCTCACTGTCCTTGCCTATCTCGGCACGGAGGGTGCGGTCGTCGAAAGCGCGCAGCTCCTTGATGATGCCGTCGATGAGGGCGGGGGCGAAGATGCCGTCCTGCTCATACACCGCACGGTCGCGCTCCAGCAGGTCGGCGCTGGCGGCGCAACTGTCGGGCAGCACGTCCAGCTTGGCCAGCACATCCTCGTGCTCGAAGATGTTCACGCTCACATAGCGGTCTTTGGCATACTGCACGGCGTTCTCCATCTCGAAGCCGTGACGGGCCGCCACCGTCATGCCGGCCAGCAAGAGGTAGATGTTGGCCGAGCCGTCGGGCGTACGCAGCTCGATGGTCTGCTTGCGGCTGAAATCCACTTCCTCGTTCTCCTCGAGGGGGTTGCAATGGGCCATCATGTTGCCACAACCCTTGTTCCAGCCCAGCGGCACACGCACCATGGCGCTGCGGTTGCGGTCGCCCCAGCAGATATTCGTCGGAGCCTCCTGATGGGGTACCAGACGGAAGTAGCTCGTGGGGTTGGTGTTGCCGAACGCGGTCAGCGAACCGGCCAACGAAAGGATGCCGGCCATCGTCTTCATCGCCACGTCACTCAGGCCATTCTCGCCCACATACATATTTTTGCCATCGAGGCTCACGCGGGTATGGACGTGCATGCCGCTGCCGGCCTTGCCGACGGTAATCTTCGGGGCGAAAGTGACGGTGACGCCATACTCATAAGCCAGCTCGCGCATCATCCACTTGGCGATGACCAGCTGGTCGGCGGCATCCTCCAGACGCGTGGGCAGGAACTCTATCTCGTTCTGCTCGTACATCAGGTCGCCGTGGGTGAAGTTACCCACCTCGCTGTGGCCGTACTTGATTTCACCGCCCGCGGCGGCAATCATGCGCATAGCCTCGGTGCGGAAGGCACCAAACTTGCAGAAGGGCTTGCTCTCATGGTAGCCGCGCTGGTCGGCAGGCAGATAGTTCTCCTCCTTGGGGGCGACGACATAATACTCCAACTCGCCCATCACCTCGAACTCCATGCCGCCGGTAGCCTCGCGGAAGGCGCGACCGGCCTTCTGCAGCGTGTATTCGGGGGCCATAGCGAAGGGCTCACCGTCCTTGGTGTAGAACGAGCAGAGCAGGTCGAGCGTCGGCACCTTAGTGAAGGGGTCGAGAAACGCCGTGCGGAAACGCGGGATAACGTAAAGATCCGAGTTGCCGGCCTCCAGGTAGGGGAACAGCGAGCTTCCATCCACGCGCTCACCGCTGGTCAGCACCTCGTCGGCATGTTCCAGACTCTGGATGACGAAGTTGAGCGTCTTCAGACGTCCGTCGTCCGCCAGATAGCGGAAGTTGATCATCTCAATTTGGAATTCCTCGATGACCTTGAGGATATCTTTCTTGGTGAATTCACTCTTGGGTTTCTCCAGGAAGGTCACCAAGGGGTTGGGGTTGAACTGAATCTGTTCGTGTGTCATGATATATATAGGGGTTTAAACAATTGGTTCGGGTATAACGTAAAAGCAATAGTTTTATTGTGTTTAACAATAGAATAATTAGGGAGTAAAGGGAGACAGGAGATAAGGAGACAGGAGAAAAGACAATACCAATTGCCCTTCATAATTGACGCAACAAAAGCAATCGTCTTACCTCCTTATCTCCTACCCTCCTTATCTCCCCAACTCTTTACCTCCTCAACCCTTTACCTCTTAAACGCAGGAGGGGCGCCCCGACGGGGCGCCCCTCCGCATTGCGGTGTTACACGCGCGCTTAGCGGGTCACAACGACACGCTTGGCGGCGGCGGTGCCGACCTTCACGAGATAGACACCGGTATTGTTCATACGGAACTCGACGCGGTCACCGGCCTTCGGGGCAGCGTTCATCACGCGGCCGTTCAGGTCATAGACATACACGTTCTGGCCTTCGGCACCGAGCACGTAGATCACGCTCTCGTTGCTATAGACCTTCACGTTGTCCATAGTGACATCCTCGATGCCGACCTTCACGTCGAAGATGGCAAACAGGTACACATCCTCAGAGATAGAATCGATGATGTAGATCGACTCCTTGCTGAGGGTGTCGCGGTTGCGATCCAGCCAGGCGACGAACTTGTAGCCTTCGAGGGCGTTGGCCATGAGGGTCACGGGGCTGCCGGCAGCCACGGGCTCGGCCGGAATACCGGTCACATTACCCATGTTGTCGTCATACACGACCTGCACAGTGTAGGTGTTCTCGGGATTGGCGGCGAAGTTGGCCACGAGGGTGATGTCGCTGATCACGGTGATGGTGATGGTCGGAGTGGTCTCGCCAGTGCTCCAGTCCACGAAGTGGTAGCCGGGGTTAGCCACAGCGGTCAGGCTCACCGGGGTACCGGCTTCCACCGGTGCGGTGGGAACACCCAACACATAACCCATCGCGCTGTCGTTCACGGTCACCGTCACAGTGTAGCCCTGGGGCTGCGGAGCGTTGGTGTCCTGAGCGAAGATCGGGGAGACGTTGAAGATGTAACCATCCAGCAGCGCACCCACAGCGGGCAGGTCGCCGAAGGCATCGAAGAATTCAGCGTAAGCACTGTCGAGGTTCTCATTCTCATAGACAGTGTCGCCATCGCCGTTGATCATGGTGAACACCCAGTCGGCGAGCACATAGCCCTGAGCGGGCTGAGCCGTCAGCGAGAGAATATCGCCAGTGGTGAAGTAGTGGGTGCCGGGAGCGGGAGTGGTGGTACCTCTCGTCGGGTCGGGCACGTTGACAATCAAGGTCACAGTGTCGGGCTCGGCGGCACCGGCAGCGAAGTTAGCCGTCACAAAGAATTCATAAACGTGGTCGCCAGCCTCCACCGTGTCATAGCCAATCAGAGTGAACACATCGACCTCGGCAATATTGAGGGTGGTGTCAATTATAGCAACTACGGTATCGTAACCATAGGACGAGTAATCCATCGTAACACGGATGGTCCAACCCTCGAGGTGGTAGCCGGCTGCGGGCTGAGCCACAACGCTGGCCACATCACCCTCATAGAAGTAGTGTACGCCGGGGGCGGGCACAGTGGTACCCATCGTCGGGTCGTTCACGGCCACGGTCACCTTCACGCTGTCAGGTGCAGGCATCGGAGCGGCACCAACAGTCAGGCTGATGTCGTCGATGAGCAGGTAGTTCTGGTCGTAGCTGTCGTGGTGGTGGAAAGCGATATAGACGCTCTGACCGGCATAAGCCGAGAGATCAACCACCTTGTTCACCCAGTCGTTGGTGCTGTCGGGATTGACGGCAAGCAGCGTGGTGGTGAAGGCCGCGGTGTCGGCGGTGGTAGTGGAGAGCATCACATCGTAGAGCTCGGTGGGATAGTTGGCCGAAACCTTGTGCCACCAGGCGAGGTTCAGGGTGTCACCGGCAGCAATGGTCGGCAGGACGAACTTCGGCGAGATCATCCAAGCGTTGGCATGGACGGCGCCAGAGTAGTACGACACCGAGACAGCCATAGCGTTGCCGCTGTGGGCAGTGATGTTGCTGTTGGAAGTCGTTGTGAACCAAGGATAGCCGTCGGCGCTTCCGTTCACGGTGCTCCAGCAGCCGAGACCGTTCTCAAAGCCTTCCATGTAAGGCAGCGTGGTAACATCGGCGCAAGCAGTCATGGCGTTGATGGTCATCATCGCAGCACTGTCGGTAGCCGAGCAGATGGCCTGCACGCCGAAGGTGTAACCCGTGCCGGCGGTCAAGCCGGTGAAGGTGTAGTTGGTGGTGGTCACGTTGGCCACGAAGGTGCTGCCGTTATAGACATCGTAGCTGGCGGCGGTACCGGTCCAGCTGATGCTCACGCTGGTGGTGCTGACGCTATCGACCGTCAGGCCGCTGACAGCCATGCAGCTCGGGCAGGGATCGGTCATCGTGTAGAAGGTGCCAGAGAGGTTGGTGGCATCGCTGATGGTGTAAAGCGGGGCGCCGCCACCATCGACAAGTGCGAAGGTAATCTCGTCAGGATAGCTGTAAGAGCCACCGCTGGTCCAGCTGAAGGTCACAGGAACACCGCTGCACACGCTCACCGAGAAGGTGTCGTAGATGGTAACGTTAGACTGATCCTGGTCAGCCATGCTGTAGGTAGCCACAGTGGCACCGTTCTGGCTGATGGTGATAGTGTTGCCATTCCAGCCGTCGCCCCAAGCATCCTGAGCATAAATCTTGATGGTGCAGCTGCCGCCGGCGCAGTCGGTCGTGGCGCTGACGGTGGCAGCGTTCGAGGTCTCGGTAGCGGAGCAGTTGGCCACCACACCGAAGATGTAGGTCGTGCTGGCGGTCAGTCCGGTCACCTCGTAGTTGGTGGTGGTGATGCCGGTAGCCACAACGGAACCGTTGTCGCTGATGATAGAGTAGGTGGCGCCGGTGTTGTCAGCGTCGGTCCAGCTCAGGAAGACGCTGGTGGCGGTCACGCTATCGACCGTCAGATTGCTGACGGGCATACAGGCAGGAGCCACACCAGGCGTGTAGGCGAAGGTGGTCTTCGGCAGGAAGTCGCGCTGAGTGGCGCTGCCGGAACCGTAGCTGCTCATCGAAGCGCCGGTGGCGGCGACACCGTACCAGGTGCTGGTAACCCACTGGCCAGTAGCCGTCTGGCTGAAGGCCACCTGCAGGTTGCCGCCCATGTACTGGTAAGGAGTGGTGAAGGTGACTTCCATCTTGTTGTCAACAATGGAGAGGCTGCCAGCATAGACCTGGGTCATGGTGGTGAGGTCGGCATAAGCCGACAGGGTGGTCTCGTTGGTCTCGGTCAGATAGACGTTGAACGTGGCCACACCCCAGTCCACACTGGCCTGGGTGGCATAGAAGGTCATCTTGTTGATGTTGCCGTAAGCCATAGCGCTCAGGCTGGCAGCGGGGATGATGAACTGGCTCTTCGTCAATTCGTCAACATACAGGCCATACACAGGCACAAAGCCGTTGGTGGCGGTGCCATCGTTCACGGTGATGGTGTAGGCGTTGGTCGGAGTGAAGACCAGCGTGGTCCAGGCACTCTTGTCATCGACGTCACAGACGGCGCGCACCTTCACGGTGTCGGCCACCTCGGGAGTGAGGCCGGTGAAGCTATAGGTGGAGTCGGTGACGCTGATCAGGTTGGTCATGTCGCCGTTGAGGCAAATCTCCCAAGCAGTCTCTTCGTCGCCGGCGTGCCAGTTGATGGTGGCCACAGTGCCGTCACCGGGGGTGAGGGTGGCTGCCAGACCGGTGGGAGCCGGGCAGGAAATCAGCGTGGTGAAGGTCACCGTGACGGTGTCGCTCTCCTCGGTGCCGCAGTCAGAGGCCACACCGAAGGTGTAGGTCGTCTGGCCGCTGAGGCCGGTGAGGGTCACTGTGTTGTCGGCAACAGACTGCACCAAGGTGCTGTCGGCCATATTATAGACATTGTAGCCGGTGGCAGTGCCCGTCCAGGTCAGCGTGGCGCCGTGGGCCTCGATGTTCGTGGCGGTCAGGCCGGTCACATGCACACAGGCGGGAATGGCTCCGACGGTCACATCGTCAAGGTAGATGTAGGCGTCGCCGTTGCCCCAGTTACTGGTGCCCTGGAAATAGACAACCACATTTTCATCCACCAACTCGGCGGGCAGGATGTATTCGGCCAAGGTCCAGTCGCTGGCACCGGTAAGGTTGGTGGCGAGGGTGGTACGGGTTGCGGAACCCTCAACACCCACCATCACGGTGAAGTCGCCGCCGGTGGGGTTCTTGTACCAGAAGCTCAGCTGGGCTGCTTCGTCGATGGCAATCACCGGGGTGGCCAGCACGTTGGTGTTGCCGTTGCTGTTGCTATAGGAGTTGAAGCGCAGGCCGACACCGTCGTGGCCGGTGGCATAGTAGTTCCACTTGTAAGAGGCGCTGGTGGTGGTACCCTCGCTGTTGTCCCAGCAGCTGGGGATGCCGCTGGTGAGCGTGTTGAAGTTCTCAGCGAAGGGCATTGCAAAGGCGGCGCAAGCGGTGCGGAAGGTCACAAAGACCGTGTCGCTCTCATCGGTGCCGCAGTCGGCGGTCACACCATAGGTGTACTCGGTGTTGGCGGTCAGGTTGGTGAGGTCAATGGTAGCGGTGGTGACATTCTGCACGAGGGTGCCGTTGTCATAGACATTGTAGCTGGTGGCATCGCCTGTCCAGGTCAGCGTGGCACCATCGGCGGTGATATTGCTGGCGGCCAGAGCGGTCACAGCCGGGCAGGCGGGAATGGTGTAACCCGTGACAGCCATGGTGCTCACATAAGCCTTATAGTTGCAACCCGTCGAGGTGTAGTTGATAGCCAAACGGTTAGCGGTCAGAGGCACATTGAAGGTCAGGGTCTGCCAATCACTGTATCCAGTGGTGCTATATTCGGCGGTCCAGGTATAGTCGCTGGGCGTGGTGCTGCCAGTGGTGGCATAACCGAAACGCAGCGGGTCGGCAGTGCCGTGCGTAGCATAGATCACAGTCACTTGGATGGAGTCGGCGTCGGTCAGTGCGCTGGCATCCAGCATCGGCGAATAAGCATACTGGAAGTAGTCGCTAGCGGTGCTCCACGAGTTGAACACAATTACCGTGCTGTCACTGTATGTGGTGAAGCCAAAGTAGTTGCTGCTCGTCGTAGAAGTGGAGGCATTGGCGGTGTTGTTGCTGACGAGGGTCCAGCAACCGGCATTGGCAGCCGCGAAAGTCTCGGTCCAAGGCAGAAGTTCAGCTTCGCAAGCGGTATGGCCGCTGACGGTGACAACGGGAGAAGACTCGGTAGCCGAGCAGTTGGCCACCACGCCGAAGGTATAAGCCGTGTTGGCGGTCAGGCCGGTGGCGGTGTATGTGGTGCCTGTGATGCCGGTGGCCACAACCGAGCTGTCGCTCATGTCGTACACCGTATAGGTGGCGCTGGGGTTGACAGCGTCAGTCCAGTTCAGCGTGATGCTGTTGGCGGTGATATTGCCGGCAGTCAGGTCGCTGATCTCGACGCAGCTGGGCATCTCCTCGAGGAGGATGTCGTCGACGTATACATACCAGGTCGAAGCGGGACGGTTGGCGCGGATGGCTACGAAGGTGCCGTTGCCGTTGTAGCCGTTCAGGTTGACGGTGTATTCGGCCCAAGTGGTACCCTCAATGATGACGCTGTCGACAGCCACGAAGGTGTTGATGTCGTGAGCGTCGGTCAGCACGCCAACAATGAACACCGGCTCATATGAAGCGTTGGATTCTTTGGCCCAGAACTTCAGACGGCAGTCGCTGACGCTGTAGCTACCGCCGAGGCTGGGAAGCACTATGCACTGGTAGTCGCCATAATAGGTGCCTGCACTGTTGGAGTTGGTCCAATAGAGACCCTTGGTGCCGCCCTCGGTATGGTTGTAGGTAGTAGAACTGCTAATATAAGGCTGACCGAAATACTGCGTGCCGTTGTTCAAGCGGTTCCAGCACTCTGCAAAGGCGGCACTGGTGCTGCTGCCGGTGGCCTCAGCCTCGAAGTTCTGGAGGTAGGGCAGCGTGGTCATGGCGTCGCAGTCGGTGTGGACGTTGACGGTAGTCGCGGTCGAAGCCTCGGTGGCCGAGCAGTTGGTCACAACGCTGAAGGTGTAGTCGGTGTTGCCGGTGAGGCCAGTAGCGGTGTAGGTCATAGCGCTGATGCCGGTGGCGATGACGCCGTCGGCGTCAGACACCGTGTAGGTGGCGCCAGTGTTGATGGTGTCAACCCAGTTCAGGGTCACGCTGTTGTTGGTGATGCCGCTGACGGTCAGGTTGACGACGCGGGCGCAGCTCGGCAGGTTCTCGACGACGATGTTGTCGATACCGCAGGCCACATTGGTGTAGCTGGAGGTGGAGGTGCCGTTGTGCACACCCGAGAACTTGAAGGCCAGACGGGCGCCGGCGGGAGCGGCGGCGGCCAGGCCGGAGAGGTTCAGGTCGACAACATGCTGTGTGGCGGTGACGGCATTGGCCGACCACATGCTCACAAAGGTAGTCACGTCATCATTGGTGACATAGCCAAGTTCGAGCACTGCGGCGGCGCCGGTGGCGCTGTAGGCGGAGCTCATCTTGTAGTCAAAGCCTATCTGCAAGCCGTTAATCGGCGTGGCAAAGGCGGGCATGACAGCATAACGGACGTCACCGCGAGCGGTGGCATAGCCAAGATAACTGCTGCTGGTGACAGCGGAACCTGTCAGCTGGATAGGCATGTAGAGGTAGGGGTTGCCGGACACCATGGAGCCGTAGCTGGTACTCGTAATCTGAGCCACGCCGCCGTAGTAGGCAGAAGAGCCGCTGGTCTCAGCGGTGTTGGTACCGTTGGAATAGTATATCCAACAAGCCGGCAAAACGGAAGGACCATAATAAGGACTAGATGTGCTGGCGAAACCGGTGTAGCCATTGAACTCCTCAACATAGGGTAAGGCTTGCGTGACAGCGCAGCCAGTACGGCCCATGGCAAACGACTTTACGGCTTCGTCGCCGGCGCCGCAGTTGGCGGCAACAGCAAAGGTGTATACCGTATTGGCATCAAGGCCTGTTGCAGTGTAAGTTGTAGCGGAAACGTTGCCGAGGAGGTTGGTGTCAGTCGCGGTAACAGTGTAGATGTTATAGGTGGCGCCGGTGTTATTGGCGTCAGTCCAAGTCAGTGTCAAGCTATTAGCGGTGGTCTGCGCACCGTCGATGGCCAAATTGGTCACAGGGAAGCAGGAAGGAACCTCGGTGAAGGTGGTCTTCGGGAGGAAGGCGGTGTGGTTGGGTGAAGACATGGTCGAGTAGGTCGAGCCAATGTTGTCCACACCATAGCAGCCTTGGTTGCTGGAGCCGAAATAGTTGCCAGAGGCACCGGAGGTTTGGATCTCAACAATGAGGTTGCCTCCATTGTAGGTGTAGGGCGTGGAGAACTCGAACGAGAACACGCCGTTGACAACAACCAGATTGCCGGCATAGACGGTGGTCAGCGTCTGGCTGCTTAAACCCGCGGAGAGGTCGGTCTCCGTGGTCTCGGCCATACGGATGTACCACGTCGAAGCGGTAAGGGTTTTGTTTGCGGTGGTGTTCTGGTGGTAGAATGTGATTGCACCAATGGTGCTACCATTCATACTCGTAAGCAGCGATGCCGGATAGAGCATCTGGGCCTGCCTATTACCAGAACCATCACAGTTGTAGAAATCCAGTGGTACCTTGGCGTGGGTGGTAGTACCATCAGCCACGGTCCAGGAATTCTGCGCTTGCATCGCGAAGGGCAGCAGCATGGCCGCCACAATCGCTAAAGTTCGTAGAAACTTTTGCATGATGTTTTGATTTTTGGTTAATAAATAAGGTTTGTTATACATTTGATTTTCTTTCAGTCAAACTCATTTCAGAACAATCTTGTCTTCTTCCACATAGGTATCACTTGCGACTTTTCCATTTTCATTCTATCCATATGTCTCTTATTCTGTTTCAGGAAGTTCCTCAATGAAAGACATTACTTGTTTCCTCAGCGGCGGAAGTTCTTCGTGGATAATAATCCACAACTCAGGGAAGTCTATTTTATAGTAGTCGTGCACCAAGACATGACGCAAACCAATGACGTCTTTCCACAACACCTCGGGATGGGAGGCACAGAACTCTTTGGTCAGTTTGTATGCCGCCTCGCCAATAATCTGTAAATTGTGTGCAACGGCATGGCGAAGCATCTTATTGTCAACAAGTTCTTCGAGAGTTACCCCCTGCGTAAACTCGTTCACATTGTCGATGGCTTCCAACATGTGTTGCAAACGTCCTCTATCTCTAATTGCCTCTCTCATAGATTATCTTCTTGTCACGGTTGGCGGTTTTCTCGGCGAAAGGGAGCAGTGTGCCGTTGGTCACGAGGTCAACCTGCTTGCTCAGAAGTTCTTGCAGCTCGTTCTTGATGTGCACATGTTGCAGCAATCCCACGTGGTCGTCGAAGTCAACGAGGATATCCACATCGCTGTCTTCACGCTCCTCCCCACGGGCATAAGAGCCAAAGAGCCAGGCTCTCTGCACCGGTTGGGTCGCGAAATAATCGCGGATTGTCTGTAGCATCTGTTCGCTCATTTGTTTACCTGACTGTTTCTGTTGGCGTTGCTTTTCTGGGGATGGTATAATCCAATGTGCAAAGGTACGAAATCTTTTTCATTCGGCCAAAGAAAAAAAGCATCGAGGGCGACTTATTAACATTGCCAGTATTGATTCCCAGCAACTTAACAGAAAAACTTTAACTTTTCCACCAAGCTCTCCCCGACCCTCTCTTCGCTGCCGACTTGCCCCCACCTCAGGCTTGCCCCAGGGGTACCCTAGTGATACCCTAGTGTTACCTTAGTGATACCCTAGTGATACCTTAGTAGTACCCTAGTGTTACCTTAGGGGTACCTCCGTACATCGTACCTGGGCATTACTAGGGCAATACTAGGTCAATACTAGGTCAATACTAGGTCATAAGGGTTGCAGAGCTGATTGTCAGCCGGTTGCAAAACACCTTTTCCAGAGGGATAAAAATATACCTGCGCGGGACAATAAAACGGCCCCGTTTGCGTTAACAAGCATGCTGTAATTTTACTCGGAAAAGAATCAAACAAAAAAAAACGACATAAATATGTTCAGTAAAGAGACTTACATCGCGCGGCGCGAGCAGCTGCGCAAGGACGTGGGGCACGGCCTCATCATCATGCCGGGCAACCACGAGGCCCCGTGCAACTACAAGGACAACACGTACTGGTTCCGTCAGGACAGCACGTTCCTGTATTTCTTCGGCCTCCAGCGCGAAGACCTCATCGGCGTGCTCGATTGCGAGACGGGCAAGGACTATATCTTCGCCAACGACTACGACATAGACGACATTATCTGGACGGGTCCGCTGCCGAGCGTGAAGGAGCTGGCGGCCAGCGTGGGTGTGGAGAACACGGGCACCCCGAAGATGCTGCGCGACATCATCGCCACGATGAAGTCGCCCGTGAACGGCAAGCCGATGCCGCACTACCTACCCCCCTATCGCGCCGACATCCGCGCCGACCTGACGGATCTGCTGGGTGTGCCCTACCCGCAGGTGAACCGCCACGCCTCGATGGAGCTCATCCTGGCTTGCGTGAAGCAGCGCATGATCAAGAGTCCCGAGGAGATCGCCGAAATCGAGAAAGCCATCGCGACGGCTTACAATATGCACGTGGGAGCCATGAAACTGGCCATGCCCGGCCGCTACGAGTACGAGCTGGCGGGCTTCATGGAGGGCGAAGCCTGGAAGGGCAACGGCCCCGTGAGCTTCCCCGTCATCATGACGGTGCACGGCGAGACCCTCCACAACCACGGACACAACAACCGCCTCGAGGTAGGCCGCATGCTGGTGATGGACGCCGGCTGCGAGACGCCGATGAACTACTGCTCCGACATCACCCGCACGGTGCCCGTGGGAGGCCGCTTCGACGAGCGTCAGAAGACAATTTACGAAATCGTGCTCAGCGCCCAGCTGGAGGCCGCCGCCGTGACGCGCCCGGGCATCACCTACAAGGAGGTGCACCAGGCCGCGAGCCGCAAACTGGCCGAAGGCTACCGCGCCCTTGGCATCCTCAAGGGCAGCGTGGATGACATCGTGGAAGCCGGCGCCCACAGCCTCCTCATGCCCCACGGCCTGGGCCACATGATGGGCCTCGACGTGCACGACATGGAGAACTACGGCCAGATCAACGTGGGATACGACGAGGAGACGCGTCCGAGCGAGCAGTTCGGCTTGGGCAGCCTGCGCTGCGGCCGCCGTCTGCAGCCGGGCTTCGTCATCACCGACGAGCCGGGATGCTACTTCATCCCCGCCCTGATCGACAAATGGCGCGCCGAGGGCACCTGCAAGGACTTCGTGAACTTTGACGAGCTGGAGAAATGGAAGGACTTCGGCGGCATCCGTATCGAGGACGACGTGCTGGTGACCGAGACGGGCAGCCGCATCCTCGGCAAACCGATACCCAAGACGGTGAAGGAGATCGAGGAGGTGATGGCGCAGTGAATATGCCTCGTGAATATGGGAAGTTATAGAAGTTAAAGAAGTTATCGCGCTACGCGCTAGAAGTTAAAGGCAATACCCAATTATGACAAATACGTTTGAGGATCTTGTCGCATGGCAAAAGGCCAGAGTATTTATCAAACACACCTATCAACTGACAAGCCGGTTCCCCCATACGGAGCAATTCGGGCTCACATCACAGTTCAGGCGTGCCGCCGTATCTATCGCTGCCAACATCGCTGAGGGATATAAACGTATGGGAAAAGACGACAAACTCCGATTCTTTAACTATTCCCAGGGAAGCCTTGAAGAATGTAGATGCTATATCATCTTGTCGCAAGACCTCCAATATATTACAGAAGAAGAAAGCGCATCGCTCCTTCAAGAAATCGAAGACACAAGCCGACTGCTTAACTCCTACTGCAGCGCCATAACAACAAGAAAGACCTGGGACGCCTGATGCTTTTGCTTTAACTTCTTTAATTCTTTAACACCCAAGAAAAAAACAGCAGAATAGATTAAAGTCGCCAAAAGCATTTGTCTTTAACTTCTTTAACTTCTTTAATTCTTTAACTCCCAAGAAGAAAAACAGCAGAATAGAATAAAGTCGCCAAAAGCATTTGTCTTTAACTTCTTTAACTTCTTTAATTCTTTAACTCCCAAGAAGAAAAACAACAGAATAGAATAAAGTCGCCAAAAGCATTTGTCTTTAACTTCTTTAACTTCTTTAATTCTTTAACTCCCAAGAAGAAAAAAAATGAACAAAGTCGAGATTGTGCTCGCGAATACGGGCGAGCGGATGATGGTCGAGCCGGGGACTCAGGTCGCCCAGCTGGCAGAAGAGTATGTGAAACAAAAGACCGCGGCCGACGGGAAAGCCCCGTGGCCCATCCTCGGAGCCCTGGTGAACAACGAGGTGGAGCCGCTGCATTTCCGGATTTACACCCCCAAGGTAGTGAAACTGCTGGACATCCGCGACCGCCAAGGGTTCCGCATGTACCGCAACGCGCTGTGCCTCATGCTCTACAAGGCCGTACACGACTGCTACCCAACGGCACATCTCTCGATTGACCACTCGCTGCAGAACGGCTTCTACTGCCGCATCGAACCTACGGAGGAAGCTGATAGCAATGAGTCTCTAGCAGATAAAATGGAGGTGTGCCGCACGGTGCGGGAACGCATGATAGCGCTGCAGGAGCAGGACCTGCCCTTCACCAGCGAGACCCTGCTGATGAACGACGCCATCGACCTCATCCGCCCGCGGGAAATAGACCGCACGCTCTATATCCTGGAGCACCTGCGACAGCTGTATATCGAGATGAACTTTCTCGACGACACGGTACACAAAGTCAACGGCAAGCTGGCTCCGAGCACGGGATGCATCACCACATGGGACTTCCGCACCTACGAGGACGGCTACCTGCTGCTGTGCGCCGACCCCGAACATCCCGACAAGCTGTCGATGTTCAGCGACACCCCGAAGCTCTTCGCCATCTTCCGCGAGCACCACAAATGGGTCGATCTGCTGCACACGCCGACGGTGAGCGACTACAACCGCATCGTGCACGAGGGCGGCGGACAGCAGCTGATACTGCTGGCCGAAGCGCTGCACGAGAAGAAATATGCCGAAATCGCCGAACAGGTGCGTCAGAGCGGCACCCGGATGGTGCTGCTGGCCGGTCCGAGCAGTAGCGGAAAGACCACCTCGTGCCGCCGCCTGAGCGTGCAGCTCTCGGTGCTGGGCTACGACGTGAACCAGCTCTCGCTCGACGACTACTTCCTCGGTCGCGACCGCACCCCCAAGTTGCCCAATGGGGAATATGACTTCGAGAGCGTCGATGCCCTCGACATACCGCTGCTGAACGAACACCTCAACGCCCTCTTCCGCGGCGAGGAGGTGCAGATACCGACCTACGACTTCATCAAGGGCGAGCCGTTCTACAGCGGCAAGACGCTGAAACTGGGCCCCCAAAGCATCCTCGTGGTGGAGGGCATCCACGCCCTGAACCCCAAGCTCACGGCCGAGATCGACGAAGGACTGAAATACAAGGTCTATGTCAGCGCCCTCACCCAGCTGGCCATCGACGACCTGAACATCATCCACGGCACCGACAACCGGCTGGTGCGCCGCATCGTGAGGGACAACAACTTCCGCGGCTGGAACGCCTATCAGACGATACACCGGTGGCCCGAGGTGGTGCGTGGCGAAAGGATCCACATCTTCCCCTATCAGGAGAACGCCAACGTGATGTTCAACAGCGCGCTGCTGTATGAACTAGGCGTACTGAAACGCTATGCAGAGCCGCTACTGAAACAGGTGCCGGAAGATTGCGAGGAGTATTCGATTGCGAAGCAGCTGCTGACCTTCTCGGAGCTGCTGCTGCCCATCGACGACAAGTTCATCCCGTACAACAGCATCATGCGCGAGTTCCTGGGCGGGAGCACGTTCGAATACTAAAAAACTGGATGGGTTCCGTCAAGAATAACGGGGGCTCGTAGATAGACGGGCTCCCGTTCTTTGAGTTGGCGCTCGATGGTGGCGCGCATCTCGGGTTCGGGGAGGCCGTGCATCAAAGGACGCGGGTTGCGGCTGCGGAGGGCCCGCTCGACGAGGGCATCAACAGGCATACGCAGATAGATGGCGGTACCGTGGGCGAGGATGAAGTCCATATTGCCACTGTGACAGGGAGTGCCGCCGCCGGTGGCGATGACGTAGTTGTCGAGGTCGGCGGTGGAGAGCAGCAACTGAGTCTCCAGCTTGCGGAAAGCCTCCTCGCCGAAGCGCGAGAAGAACATGGGGACGGTGTAGTGATAGCGGGCCTCGAAGGCGCGGTCGATATCGAGGAATGTCATGCCTCGCTCATCCGCCAGCTTCCGCCCGAAGGTGGATTTGCCACAATACATGTATCCCACAAGGTAATAGTTCATAATTCAGGAGTTAAGGAGACAGGAGATAAGGAGATAAGGAGTTAGGACATCAGTTCTTTGGCAGTTTGGAGGGCGGCAGCGGTCGGGGGGTCGCTGCTGAGCATGGTGGCCACCTCGGTGACGCGGTCGGAGGCATCGAGTTCGCGGATGAGCGATACGGTGCGGTCACCGTCGGTCTCCTTATAGACTTTCAGGTGCTGTGCCGCCCGGGCGGCAATCTGGGGCAGGTGTGTGATGGCGATAACCTGCATCTTCTCCGCCATACGGCTCATGATGCGGCCCACAGCCACCGAGATGTCGCCGCTGACGCCGGTGTCTATCTCATCGAAGATGATGGTGGGCAGCAGGGTACGGGAGGTGAGCATGCTCTTGACGGCCAGCATCAGACGCGACAACTCGCCGCCGCTGGCCACCTTGGAGAGGTCGCGCAGTTCGCCACCGCGGTTGGCGTTGAAGAGGAACTGCACAGCATCATGTCCCATGGGACCGTAATCAGGCAGATCGGTGAGTGAGACACTGAATCGGGCTTCGGGCATGCCAAGTTCGTGCAACGTAGGCAGGATGCCCTTCGAGAGTGTGTCGCCAGCCTGACGACGGGCCTTGGTGAGGCTGTCGGCGGCGGATTGAACACGTGAGAAAGCCTTATCGACCTGCCCTTGGAGGTCGCGAATGCGGTCGTCGAGGGTGGCGATGCTTTGCAGGCGACGGTCGAGGTCGTCGCGGAGGACGATGAGGGATTCCACGGAATCCACGCCATGTTTCTTCTGGAGGCGGTAAAGCAGCGCCAGACGGTCGTCAATCTGCTGCTGACGCTCGGGGCTATAGCTGACGGATTCGGCGGTATGCTGCAACTCGCGGTTGATGTCGTCGAGTTCTATCAGGGTGGAGTCGAGCCGCGAGAGCAACGCCTCGGCATCGGGATGATAGGCGGCGATATGATCCAACGCCGCCTTTGCCTGCCGTAGGCCCGAGAGTACCGCCTGAGTTCCATCGCCGTCGAGCAAGGTGGCGGCAGTGGCCAGTCCTTCGCGGACCGACTCGGCGTGAGCCATCAGACGAGACTCCTGCTCGAGGGGCTCCTGCTCACCCTCAACGAGGGCGGCAGCGGAGAGTTCGTCGTACTGGAACTGAAGATAGTCCTGCTCACGGCGGTTCTGAGCCTCGGTAGAGGTCAGTTCTTCGAGGTCTCGCTTGAGGCGAGAGTACTCAACGTAAGCAGATTGGTAAGTATTCAGCGTTGAAGGGTTAGTGGATAGTGTGTCGAGAAGCGAGATTCGGAAGCGGCTGTCGGCGAGGGTGAGCGTCTGGTGCTGGGAGTGGATGTCGATGATGGCAGCACCGAGGCTGCGGAGGAATGGCAGCTGGACGGGGGTGTCGCCGGCGAAAGCACGACTGCGTCCCGTAGGCAAGATTTCACGGCGCAGGATGAGCTGATCGTCGTAATCGACATCGGCCTCAGCGAAGATGGGTTCCAGCCCCAAGCCGGAGATGTCGAACTGGGCTTCGACAATGCACTTACGCTCTTTGTCGGCCAAAACGGCGGTGTCGGCCCGCTGACCGAGCAGCAGCCCGAGGGCGCCAAGCATGATACTCTTACCCGCACCCGTCTCGCCGGTGATGGCCACGAAACCCGGCCCGAACGAGATATCGGTCTTACGGATGAGGGCGTAGTTTTCTATATGGAGTGTTGTAAGCATGGCTTATTGCAACATGGGAAGGATTCGTGTCAAAGCATTAAAAAGGGCATCGACCTCTTCTCTCGTGTTGTATGCGGCGAAGGAGGCGCGGACGGTGCCGGGGATATGGTAGCGGTCCATGACGGGCTGGGTGCAATGGTGGCCGGTACGGACGGCGATGCCAAGCTGATCGAGCAGCGTACCCACGTCGTAAGGATGCGCGTCACCCACGAGGAACGAGAGTACGGCGGCCTTGTGCGGCGCGGTGCCAAAGAAACGGATGCCCGGCAAAGCAGAAAGACGCTCGGTGGCATACACTAGCAAATCTGCTTCAATGGCGGCGATATTGGCGATGCCCACTTCCTGCATGAAGTCAATGGCGCGGCCCAATCCCAGCACATCGCCCACCGACGGGGTGCCGGCCTCGAACTTGAAAGGCATCTGATTGTAGGTGGTGCGCTCGAAGGTAACTGTCTCAATCATCTCTCCCCCACCCTGATATGGCGGCAATTCGTTGAGCATTTCCTCGCGGCCGTACATCACGCCAACCCCCATGGGGGCGTACATCTTGTGACCCGAGAAGCAATAGAAGTCGCATCCAATGGCCTGCACATCGACCGACAGATGCGACACCGCCTGAGCTCCGTCGATAAGCACCGGCACGCCGTGGGCGTGGGCGATGGCTACGATACGCTCCACAGGGTTCACGGTGCCAAGTGTGTTGCTCACATGGCATACCGCCACGATACGGGTCTTGGGAGAGAACAGTCGCTCGTAGGCATCGAGGTCGAGGACTCCTTCGTCGCTGAAAGGGATGGGGCGCAGGGTAGCTCCTGCCAACTGCCATGGGACGATGTCGCTGTGGTGCTCCATGCCGGAGACAATCACTTCGTCGTCGCCTTGGAAGAAACGCTTGGCGAAGGAACTGGCCACCAAGTTGATGCTCTCCGTGGTGCCGCGGGTGAAGACCACCTCGTGGCTGTGGCGGGCGTTGATGAAAGACTGCACCTGACGACGGACCGCCTCATAACGGTCGGTGGCTTCGGCTGCCAGGTGGTGGGCTCCACGGTGGATATTGGCGTTGAGATGCAGATAATAGTCGGCCAACGTGTCGATGACCGTCTGCGGCTTCTGCGTGGTGGCGGCATTATCGAGATAGACCAACCGATGGCCGTGCACCTCGGTATCAAGTATCGGGAACTGATTTCTTATGTTGTCGGTGTTCATTGTTTAGTCATTACGAAGTTAAGACAAATGTTCTTGCGATGCCTTCCTTTTCTTCTTGATGAAGTAGCGGATGACGAAGAAAAGCACAACGAGCAGAACAAGGCCGATAATAGCGTAACTGATTTCGTTGCTGTAACGCTCGACGACAGAGATATCGCCTGCCAGATGGGCCAGATAGCCCAACAGTGCAAGGACGAAGTTCCAGGCAGCGGCACCGAGGGTGGTGTAGAACACAAAAGCGCCGATATTCATCTTGGCCAAGCCTGCGGGGATGGAGATAAGCTGCCGGATGACCGGTATGAAACGTCCCACCAGCGTAGATACCACGCCATGGTCGTTGAAATAGGACTCTGCCTTCTCTATCTTCTCGCTCGAAAGCTGAAGCATATGGCCCAGCTTACTGTTGGCAAAGGCATAGATGATGGGTCGTCCGAGCCAACGTGAGAGAAAATAGTTGATGAGTGCGCCCAGCAAGGCTCCCAAGGTACCGAACAGCACCACCAGCCACCAGTTCATGCCGCTTTGACTATTTTCGTCGAGAGCCACATAGACGGCTGGGGGGATGACCACCTCGGACGGGAAAGGTATGAACGAGCTCTCGAGCGTCATCAATCCGCCCACCGCCAGGTAGTTCATATGAGCGTCGTACCAATGCAGCACCGAGGCTACCCAGCCACTCTTGGTGGTATCGACCGATTCGGCCACGTGGGTCGTCTGGGCCTGAACCACAGGTGCCAGGACCATCATAGCCGCCAACAAAATCAAAGCAAGTCTATTTTTCTTCATATATCACGCTGTTGGATGATTATCAGGAATTAGGGGACTGAGACGAGGATGCTCGAATATCTCAGGGCAAAGTTCGTGCAACAATGCGGGATCGGCATTCGGCAACGCGTGGCTGGCGCGGTTGTAGCGGTTGGAATAGAACGCGGCGGCCGCCAGATAGGTAGAATAGAACGGATGTCCAGGATAGAGATCGAGGGACTCGAGGGCGAAATCGACCACCATGTCATACAGCTGGTGGTTGAAAAGGAACTGCGTGTAATGCTGACACTGAATCTCCGTGCAATTATCGGTGGCAAGCATCCGCTCGAAATAATCTGAGGCGGCATCAAAGTTGCCCCTGATATCATAGACAATACCTGCCGAGCAGAGCACCTCGGGGCTTTCGGGAGCCAGATGCAGGGCTTTCTTGATGAGCGGGATGGCACTCCCCTGGTCTCCGCTGACAGCGTATCCCAACGCCAATGCGGCATAGGCTTCGGCATCCTCGGGATTCTCCTCAATGGCCTTGCGGAAATAGAGAATGGCCATCTCGTTGTTGTCGGCACGGGCATAGACATAGGCTACGGTGCGATAGAGTGCGGCGCGGTCATTGACAAAATCGCGTCCACGAAGGAGAGTGGTCACCGCATCACCGGGACGCGACATATACTCCTGGGTAGTGGCAAGGTCGGCATAGAACGCCACATTGGTCTTGTCGATGGCGATGGCGTATTCGTAAGCATCCACCGACTGTTCGAAGAGACCAAGCTCACGGTAGGCGGTTCCCAGACAATGCCAGGCTTCGCTGCTGTAAGGATGCTCTCCCACAAAAGACTTGAGATAGGTCACCGCATCGTCGGTACGACCGGCCTGGATACAAGTGTCGAGATAGTTGTAGAGTGTCGAGTCATCATAGGTATCGGTATCGAGGGACAGAAGATAGTAGCGGATGGCCTCATCGAAATTGTGCAGATGGTAGTATTCTTCTGCAATATTGGCATAGACACGACCCAACAGCCATCCGTCCTCGGCGGCCTCGTGATAGAGTTCTATGGCCTTCTCCCTCTCTCCCACTGCCCCGTAGGCCACGCCGAGAGAATAGGCCACGTCGGTATTGTGCGGCTCCTGACGGCGCAGTTTCTGAATCATCTCCAGAGCGGGTTCATACTGCTGCTGCGCAATCAGCAGATGGGCGCGGCGCAAGCGTATGGTGGTGCTGTCGGGATAGAGCTGTTCGGCATACTCCACGGCCCGTTGCAGAGACTCCTGGTCATTCACCTCGAAATAGTAGTCGATGATGACCTCGAGCTCATCGACATCAAAGAACTGCGTGCCGCCTCGCAGCACGGTGTTCTCGAAGTCGAGCACCAACTGGCGTTCCTCGTCATCAAAGTCGTTGTTTTTCTTTTTATTGTTGTTCATCGTGTTTCATTAAATGGGTTAGAAGGACATGCGCAACATCAGGCCGCCCTTGGTGGTTGAGTTGGGATAGGCGTTGGAGATATACGGAGTGTTGATATTCGTCTGGAAGAAAGCCCTGACCGTGAGGTGCGAAGAGATGGCATATTCGCCGCTGAGTTCCGCCATCCACACCCGGCTGCCTGAACTGACCTGACTCAGGTTCTGGTTAATCTTGCGGATGTTGGTCATGTTGTTGTTATAGGTCAGGTTGAGTTGCAACACAATGTCGCTCTTGATGTCGTGAGTCTTGCCGGCAAACTGCACCTTGAAGGCGATATCCTTGAATCGATAGCCGGTGCCGAAAGTGACACCGTCGCGGGTGGTCTCCGTGAGCTGGTTGTTCGAGAAGGAGAGTTGCAGCATGCGAGTCTTTTGCACAGACACATTGAATTGCAGGCTGTTCACCATATTAACCGCCACCCTCAACAAGGGGCTGAACTGTTCGTTGAGTTGGATACCCTCCATACTGACCGGCGGGATGTAGTCGCCCGTACTGTTGAGGATGTACTCCGAACCGTAGTCATAGTTCGTAGCCGACGAAAGCGAGGCGTCGGTATAGTAATTGCCGATGCTGTAGGTGGCGTTGTATTTGTGCGAGAGCGTGATATTGTTGAACCACTTCTTCAGGAACTTCACCTTGTTGAGGCCGTTGTAGTTGATGCTCCAGTTGGGTAACGGGAACGGCAGGAAGGCCGAGAACGACTGGCGAGCCGGGTCGTTGCCCAGATAGGTGGCCAAGAAGGAAGTGAGCAGCACCGTCTGCGAGTTGGCGCTGTAACCTGCCGGATAGTAATTTCCGTTCATAGAGTCGAGCACCATCTGATCCGTGTAGGGATCTCTGTTCATCGCCGCCAGACGTCCGGCCACCACCGAACGGTTGTCGAGGAACTGAGCAAAGAGTTCGTCGCTGTTGGCAAACGCCGTCGAAAGCGCCCATACCGTGGTGGTATAATTGCCGTTCAGCATATATGACATCGGTCCTCGCACCGCATCGTATGCCGACAGGTATTTGTAGTAGTATTCTTCTCGGGAAGTATAGTTTTGGGTGGCAGAGATGTCGATACGGAAATCGCGGATGGGTTCCACCTGTGCCTGTAGTGACAGGGTGCGGTTCTCCGTCATTTCGTGGGGCGTGTTGAACAATGTGTCGCGACTGAGCAGGTCGTTGCGTAGCAGGTCATTGACCACATCCTGCTGATAGCCCAATATGTACCCCGCACCAGGAGTCCAGTAGTTGCGGGGATCCAAGCCCACGAACATCGGCTCGCCCATATAGCCCGGGAGACGGGAACCCGTGGTGACGCTGTACTGCAAATTGACGTTCTTCACACTGGATACCAACCGCAGCGCGAAGTAGCCAGCTTCCATCAGCGACTGTTTCATCTTTTCCTTCTTCAGGCTGTCGGCCACCGCCAGCGAATCTTTGGCATTCATCGGCTTGGTCTCCGGCTGGCGCTTACCCTTCTGCTGGTTTTGACGTCCTCGGTCGTTGTTATTGTTGTTGGCCCACGCCTTCTTCAGCAGCGGAATCTTGTTGTACAGGCTCTGCAAGTTAGCCTGCGCTCCCGCCTGCATCGTGGTGGAACTTTGCAGTGTGGCGCCCATCGAAGCCAGTGCCTGCGTGGTACCCAGATAGGTAAAGTTGGTACGGTAGCTCAACGGCACCCTCAAGAAGTCCATATACGGCAGTTTGTTGACCGGCACATCGTACGAAGCCGTGATTGCCTGTTGGAAATTCTGCATCGTGCCGCCCGAGGCAATCGAGTGCATGATGGAATCTGTAGCCGTTCGCGTCTCTATGCGGCCTATTGGCTCATCCACTCGTGCATTCGCATTGGCCGAGTACTGAATGTGGAATGATTGCGAAAGGTCATACTGCAACCCGTAGTTGCGCTGCCATGTAAACTGCTTGTAGTAGGTCGGCTTAATGATTACCATCGCCGCACTCTTATTTCTCAACAGCGTCTCCTCGAAATCACGATAAATCTCGGTCGAGAATGTCAGGTTCTTGGGCAGGTAGTAGAAATTGAAATCGCTGAGCAGTCTCCAGTTCTTGTTGTTTTTAAAGAGCGGCACTTTCTCGAACGGCTTCACCGGCTGCGTCTGGATGGCGTAGTTGTAGGTAAATCCGCCTCGATGCTGGTCTTTGTTGTATTTCTCCGTCTCGTCGTCCGAACTGCGTTCGTTGCTGTAGGCGTATGAGAACGAGAAATTCTCGATGTCATAGAAATGCTGTTTCAATCCCCCTTTGCCCGTACGGTTCTTGCGCACATTAGTCAGCGTCAGGTTGGTGGCCGACTTGCGGTGCTGTGTCATCTGCGCCACGCTGTCGCGGTCGGCCGCCTGGTAGGTTCGCAGATCCTCATACAGCAACACGTCGGGATTGTAGGGGTTGTATTCCGGGCTGCCTATCTCTCGACTGTGATCCAAATAGAGGGGAATGTGCAGTCCCCAGTCCTCGGGCAGGAAACGGCCCAGTTCCATATCCAGCGTCCCTTGGAAGTTAAAGGTGTTCACCAGCTCCTCCTTGATGAGTGGGTCTTCCAGATTGCCGAAATTAGCCGTCGTATAGCTTCCGTAAAGCGACAGGTTACCTACATCCGCCAGATTCGTCCGCGCCAACGCCATCGCCGCCCAGCCGCCTTTGTTGATATAGTCACTCAACCGCAACTCGTTTATCCACACAATCGCCGACTTGGGCAACATGTCGTTCCCGTCACCGAGGTTCTCCTTACGCGGGTTCCTCACACCAATCATGATGACCTTAATCTTCCCAAGGTTCGGGCTGCCCAGCACCGTGTATTTCTTTCCCTCCACCATTTCCGAGTAGAGCAGCGTGGGAGCATAACCCGTCTCCCCACGCCGGATGCGAGTGTTGCGGTTTGTCTTGATCTGGGTCATCTTCTGCAAGTCGATATCCACATTATTCTCCGTCGGCCATATCGTGTAGGCATCCTCCGCTCCCGTCCCCCACGGAGTGAGCTTCAACGGAAGCTCATATTCGTAGTAGTTGTTCGTATAGTCGCTTCCCAGTCGGACAAACAGCACCAAGTCGTTGTCCTCTATCGGTTCCGTGACGTACTTCTGCTCCGCGTGGGCAAACATCTTCATGTGACCATAGAACCTCAAGTCGTAGCTCGTCGAACGATAGATGGCCCTCGCGTCGCCGCACGACAACTGATCCACATCCAGCTCTACAGCTTGCTCGTTCAACTGTGTGTAGCTACTGCCGCTTGTGTACCACGTCTCGCGCTCGATGCCCGGAGGCAGCACATAGGGCACCGGCTGGCGGCTCCCGTTCTCCTCGATATTCACCGTCGAGATATTGAACGCCGTCTCCTCCGTCGTTCCCGACACATAGTCGCCCGGCTGCAACAGGTCCTCAGAATACTTTCTCCATGTGGAATAAACCAACTCCAGTGTGGCAAAACGTAGGATGACAGGCTCCTCAAACTGGTTCAGGAACATACGCATGAAGCGCACCGACTGATATCCGTTGATATTGCCCACCTTCGCGTCCGGCTCACGTATCGGGATGCGGAACTGGTACCACTTACAGCTCGTCACCTCCCCGTTTGCCAGCTGCACATTCCGCGCCTCCTGGATATCCACGATGTGGTTCTCGCCTATCACCATCCGAGCCGGATTCAGGTCAATCACATACTGGTAGTAGTTCTCCGCCTCGCTCAGCGTGTTATCGCGGTTGATGTCCTCCACATTGGGATAGGCCGACCCCGTCGTGTTGTACGACTCTGTGTTGTCGCTCTCCACCGGCGAGTTGCCCTCCGCATTGTTGTAGAACTTGTAGCGGTCGTTGATCTTCACGTCATTCTCGTCCCAGTATGTACTGCGGAAATAGCGGTAGTCGTCACCCGACGGGTCTGCCGCCGCTTGCTGATAGGCTCCACTCGAGGTACCGAAGCGTGTCGCTATGTCTTCCAAATAGGCGCTGAAGAAACTCTGCTCGTCCTGCAAGCCGTGCGTCGAGCTCAATCCGTCGTATCCCACATCCTGATACATACGCGCCGACTCGTCATTGTCGAACGCGTTCACAATCGGCTGCGTCGTCGGCACCCGACCCCATATCGTCGTATCCACATTCACCACCGTCAGGCTCGTCGGCAGCCCGTTCTCGAAACCCTTCCGCCCGTCGCGCAAGATATCCTCGCTGATGTCACCCAGGTTGATATACAGCTTGCCGCCGCTGTGCGTCGGATTCTCGATGAACGGGTCCATCAGCCAAAACTCCAGTGTCTCGATATTCTGCGTCTCGAAATCGGTATATTCCAGTTTGCGCATGATGCCGCCCCAGCGACTCGCCGGATTCTGCAATCGTCCGTCGGCATCGATACCCGCGCTGTAGGCTGTCGGAGCCACATCGTAGTTGTACGGTCCCTTTTCTTCCGGATAGAACGCCAAGTTCAACTCATAGATGGAGGTCGGCTGGCCCGCCGTCAAGTCCTTGTTCGGGAACACTTCCTGCTCGGCGATGCTGCGGGCGTAAGGCTTCGATTTGTCATCCAACGTGATATTCGGCGGGCAGTTGTTGTCATAAAAATCACGACTGATACGATACCACGCCAGTTTTGCCCGATTGAAGCCGTAGGCCAGCCCCGTGCCGGGCGCTGTCTCGGGGAACATCGCCAACGGCCGGTTATAATCTTGGGGCGTGCTCGCCAGGAACCAACTCGTCGGACTCGTCAGGCTAATGCTGCTCTCCGCTCCCTCGAAATCATCCACATAACTCACACTCCCCTCGCTGCTTCCCGTGCTGCTCAATCCCGGGATGAAATGCGCGAACTCCGCCTGCAGGCTCAGTGTACTGGGTGCCTTCGTTTCGATGCCCGGAAGCAAATCCACCAATTTCGTAATCAGCGGCACCTCGTGGCTATAGTTCACATCCAGGCCCCAGATCGTATTGCTCGTAGGCTCGTCGCCGAAATTGTTCTTCTGCGTCAGCGGCTTCTCGTGCAGGTTCATCACCGTGCCCCCGATATTGAAATTCGGCTCTATCTCATAGTTCAAGTGCAGGCCCAGCATACGCTTCGTCGTCATGCTGAACGAGTTGTTCTCCGAACTTACACTGATAGGCGTGTTCGAACTCAGGATGCTCTCATTGATAATCCTCACCGTACCCATCGTGTAATCCACCGTGAAGTCCACATTCTCAATCAGCGGCATTCCGCCCGCCGTCACCGTCACGCTCCCAGGCGTCACACTGTAACCCAACGAGATTTCGCCGCTCACGGTGCTCGTATAGTAACCCTCCAGATAGAACCGGTTCCGGTCCGCATACTGCTGCGCCAGCGTCTGTGTCATCGTGTAGAGCGAGTCGAAGCAATACTCGTTCGCCAACGCATCGTCGCCTAACAACTCCCGCAGGTCCTTGCCGAACGGCTCCACATATGGGAAAAACACCCTACCCGTCGAAGCCTGGATTGTGCCGCCCTTGAAGGCAGCCGAGTCAAACCAGTCAAACACACCATCCGCATAATAATAGCTCTGACTCGCATCCATCCGGTCCAATCCGAACACCTCAATCAGCGGCTTACCCTGATGCTGTCCCTCCGTGAAAAAGCCAATTCCCACGCCACCCTCGCGACTCTCATACAGCACATTCAACCTGAAATGCTCCTTGCTCAGCTGGCTGCTCTTCAGGAAATAGACATTCTTCATCATCAGTTTCCACAGCGGACCGCGGGTATTCGTCGAGGTACCCTTCAGCAATTTCACTATCAGCGTATTGGGGTCGTTCACTCCGTCCGTCGTCAGTTCACCCACCTGATACACATTCGTGTCGCCCACCACCTGGTACTGGAATGCCACAGCCAGCACCTGGTCGTTGCTCAACGGCTGGTTCAACGTGATGAAACCCAACTCGCGGTTGAACGTATATTCGTTCTGATTCAGCAGTCGTGCACTCTCCACTTTCTCATAGTCGGTGCCGCCCGTCAAACCCAAGCCCTGCATATATCCCGTCACCGAGTTGATGCTTCGTACCGCCGCAGGGTTCATCAGCGTCAGCAAGTTGTTCGCCCCGTTCGACGGCAACTCGTTCCCGCTCGTTCGCACCAACCGATCACTGCTCGGATGCGCCTCGCCCAGGTCGGTCAATGCCAAGATATTGCGGTTCTGGGTCACCGCCGCACCCACATTCGTACGCCACACCTCGATGCGCAATATCCTGATATTCGTGTTCACCGTCGGCAAGGTCTTCATCGCCTCGTTGTAGTGGTCGTAGAAATACTGCGCGATAAAGTAATGCCGGTTCTCCTCATACTCGTCAGCCCTAATCTCAAACTCGTGGCTGCTTGCACCTCCCTTCACCTGCATATTCTCCGTGCTCGTCTGCTTCTCGCTCAGCACAGCGTCAATCGTCAGCTTGCCGAACTTCAGCTTCGTGTGGAAGCCGAACAGTTGCTGGCTGCCCTGAATCAGCGTCGTGTTCAATGGGAACGAGATATCCGCCGCCTCGAACAGTTGCAAGATATCGTCCTCCTTACCCTCATACTTCAGCTTAATCTTGTTTTCGAAGTCGAACGTTGCCTTCGTGTTCTCGTTGATATCGAAGTCAATCAGGTCTCCAATCTTCGCGTTCAGGTTGATTTGGATATTCTCGTCAAAGTCGAACGTCGTCACGCTCCGCTCGTGCGCATCCCGCTGCGGGTCGTTGCGGTAGTTGTTCACCAACTGGAATGTCAGTTCGGCGCTTCCGCTCGGTGTGATACTAATCAACGGCTTCCCGTTCAACAAGTCCAACTTCTGCGCTATCTGGTTAAAACCCGGTATCTTGCTCAGCAAGCCGCCCGACGCATTATCCAACACCGTACCTTCCGTTTTTTCCTTCCAGTACTGATCCATCAACTGGTCCATCTTCCAGTCTTGGTACTCGTCAAACGTCATGTACTCACGCCCGATTACCATATCACCCACTCGCGTCACACGCTCATAGTCGCCCGTCGCTGCATTGTACTCTACGGTGGTATGAATCACTCCCGGCGTGTAGCCGCTCCCCATCGGAGTGAACTCCACGCTGTCCGTCTGTCCCCATGCCGCTCCGCAGCACAGGAACACCGTCACCATCAATATGATACACCGTAACTTCAAGGCGTTTTTATAGATTAACCTATAAAAAACGCCATCTGCTACGTTTTATTGCACCGTAACAAAAAAAATGAAAGACTTTTTCCCGTCAGAGGCGGCGGAGTGCCTCCTTGATGATTTCCTCGACGGTCATGGGGCTACCGTCATCGCGACGCCACAGAGAGCTGCTGAGCAACTTCTCCACTGCAGGCTTCGCGAAACCGAGCATCACAAGAGCCGTCTGCGCTTCGTCGCGCGCCTGATTCTGCTGACCACCAGCCACCGCCGTCTGACCGCCTACCACGCCTATCTTGTCGGCCAGTTCGAGAACGATACGCTGAGCCGTCTTGGCCCCTATTCCCTTGACACGCTGCACGGTACGCACATCTTGTGTCTGGATGGCGGTGCGCAGGTCATTGACCGTGAGCGAAGAAAGCATCACGCGGGCGGTTTGGTTGCCCACCCCATTGACACCGACGAGGAGACGGAACATCTCGCGCTCAGCGAGGTCATAAAATCCGAAGAGCTGCTGAGCATCCTCGCGCACCACATGATGGGCGTAGAGTTTCACTTGGGCGGTATCGGCACGCCGCAAAGCCTCGTAGGTGTTGAGGCTGATTTCAAGCAGATAGCCCACCCCACCGCAGTCGATGACGGCCTGTGTGGGTTCCAAACTGGCCAGTTGGCCTTTGATATACTCGTACATAGCGTTTTGTGTTCAGTGTTTAGTTGTCAAACTGATAGCCTTTGCCGGCGGCGGGGGAGCCTTCTTGGAGGCGATAGTCGTCGGCCGAGGGATCGACAAACTGCGGGTCGGTGCTATCGACCCCTTTCACCCAACAGCGGGTGAGGGTGACCGAATCGAGGTGCTCGCCGTCGGAGGCGATAAGCATCTCGCTCTCGCGCGAACCCCAGACGATACAGTCGGTGAAGTCGGCCTGAAGATGGTCGGCCACAAGATTGCCGTTACGGTCGGCCAGGTAGTTGGCCAGGATGACGCTTTCCTGCTGACGAGAAGAGTAGTTCCAGTAGTCGGCGAAAGTGCAATGGGAGAAGCTGTAGGTGCCGCCCTGAAGGACGGTGATACTGCCCAAACAGTCATACACCAGCACGTTGTCGGCGGTGATGCTGCCCCCTTGCCCAATCAAGGCACAGTCGCTCATATTGCGGATGACGGTGTTGGTCACCGTGAAGCCGGCTCCCGGATAGGCGCGGAGGCCGCCGGTGCCGTTCTCCACCACAGCGTGATTAATCACGTTGCCCGTACTGCCGCCTGTGAACCAGAGACATTGCCACTGGCCGGGAAGGAACGAGTACCACCCGTCGTGCCGCAGGGATGTGAAGAGGACAGGCTGATCGGCGGAGCCGTTGGCCACAAGGCGGGCGTTGGTATCGAACACCAGCATAGCGTCGTTGGCAAAATAAAGTTCTTCACCTGCATTGAGGGTAAGGGTGCTGCCATCGAGGACAGCGGCGGCTCCGATGATGACATGCGGACGCGTGTGATCCCAGTTGGCACAGTCGATGACGCTGTACCACGTGGTGTCGGTGGGTTTCAGGCGATGAAAGACGGCGTTTCGTCCATAGGCCGATACCGGCAAACGCTGACCATTGGAAAAGACGATGGCATCCTCGACGATAAACGGGACATGCACAGTGTCGGCACGCAGATTGGCCTGGATGAAGATGAAGATGCTGTCGCCAGACAGAATCTCCACATTCCGAGCCACCAGCGAGGTGTCGCCATCGACATTGAGACGGAAGCAGCTGCCCGTACCGCCTGCGAGGGTGATGCTGCTGATTACCACATCCTTGCCGCTTCGGTTATAGACCTTCACATAGCGGGTAGTGCTGCCGATGGTGGTAAAAAGGGTGTCGAAGGCCACGGTGTCGGCCGAGAACTGGAGTTTTACTTCACTCTCGGCGACATAGTTCTCCTTCTCGCATGAAATCGAGAACCACGGAACCATCGCCAACAACAATATATACCACAATCTTCTCATTTGTTCTAACTTCTCACTTTATATAAAGTCCGATTACCGCCTCCAGCCGCTCACGGCAGACGGGGCAGAAAGGAGCATAGTCGCGCATCATGCAGCGCATCGCCGGCCGATAGACCCCTTTGGAGGAATAGCCGGCACCCTCATACACCCCCAAAGGCCCGTTCTCGCCCCTCGGCACCTTCACATCGGGCGTAGGGACAGGCGTTCCCGCCGGCAGTAGATGCTGCCACTTGCTCTGGAAATCAACCAGATTGGTAATATTCGGCTCCAACGGTTCGTATTGGGTGCGATGGAGGTCGGCATAGCTGAGGTCCTCATCGACATACTCGTCGGCCAAGCCTCCGATACCATGCCCCAACTCATGAGGCAACACGCTCTCGGCCATCTTATGCAACGAGCTGACGGAATAAAAATTATAGATAGCTCCGCCGCCGTACTTCTCATTGTTCAGCACGATGATGATATGGTCGCAGGGAGTGGTGCCAAGCAAATCATGCAACTGCCACAGACGGAAGGTCATTGCATAGCGGTCGGCACCGAAGGTGTTGTACTCCACCCCCGCGTCGCCCTTCACAAAATAGAGATTGAAATCCTCGCGATGACTCTTGAACGGTTCCTTGCCGAAAAGCACCTCGGTCATACGGCCACACACCTGCTGATACTCACTGTCGCTCACACCCTCGAACCCTTGCATCACAAAGGCCACATCGAATTTAGTGTTTAGTGGTAAGTGTTTAATGTTTCGTTTTAAGCGTTTAGTGTTAAGTGTTAAGTGTTCAGTGTTAAGTGTTAAACGTTTTGCGTTTATTTGTCCATTGTATTCGATGACCGCCTGGTCTTTAAGTCGCAGGTCTTTGTCGCGTTTCTGCAAGGCAATCAGTACCTTGCCTTTCGGCATCGGCACCAGCAGTGTTTCCTCGAAACGCTTGCTCTCGGTGCGCCCTTCGGGGGTGTCCTTGTATTCACGAAAGAGGTTGCTGTAGCCCCGAGAATAGAGCTCACGACCTGTTCTCGCATCGCGTACCACCACACGGTAGTCGCCATTGTCGAAGGGGTCGAGCAGTTGGGTACGGGAACCGTGCCACGGAGCCTGACGGTCGATGAACCTCTCCACCCAGACGGTATCCTTCAAGGCGGAACCTTCACGCAGGCAGTCGAGACGCAGCGTGCCGCCGGTGAACCAGCGGTCGAATTCCGTCTCCTGCCCGCACAAAAACAGGGGCAACAACAGCCACAGCAAGAAGAGCGTCTTCGTTCTCATACCGCTACTATAACGCCAAAAAGAAGCTGTTATTGTGTCCTCCTCCACACATTAGGAAGTTGTTTTTTGTGTCGGTATTCATTTTTTTCGTACTTTTGCAAAATCATTGCCACGATACAAGAACCATTCCGACAGATGTTAAACCACAAGAAAAAAAACAGTTGCAACCCTTTGACTTGCCCCAAAAAGCGCATTATATGGATTGTCGCAAGCACCCTTGCGATGCTCATCATCAGCCTCATCGTCACCCAAGACCTGTCTTGGAAACCCCAGTATGAAGCCCGATATGAGTTCAGAGTAAGAAACTATTACAAGAACGTGGAAGAGCCTGAACTTGTCCTATCCGGGCTTTCCATCCACGACAGTTATTGGCTTTACGAGTACTTGTCGGAACAACCTGCCATCGCCGATGTTGAACGAAAACTAAAGTATGACAACACGGAGAAAATCACCCTGCTTGCGACAGGTGCCGACAGCGCAATGGTAGCCTCCTACGCCGCCGACCTTTACAACCAAGCCTGCGACACCATGGAACACTATGGCGATGAGTTGAGCGAACGTCTGGCAGAAGTATTACGGAAACAGATTGATTCACTTTCCCAACCGACCACCGAAGGAATGGACACCCTCATGGAAACCTTATACAAACGGTTGGTCTTTGTAGAGACCTCCCAAGCCAGCGGACTCAAATACATTTCCCTATTGAACGGTGCCGAACTTCCACAAGCCCATAAAACCCCGAAAAGAGGATGGATTATCCTTCTTTCCACAGCGGTTGCATTTCTGTTCAGTCTCATCGTGTGCTTCCTGAAAAAAGAGGACCATGAAAGCCGTTGAACAAGGATATAAAATGCTCACCTCAAAGGCAGGCCATCTGGCGGTCTTTCTGGCCATGTATGTACTGATGGCGGTAGAATACTACCGCTTTGTATATTCCTACTATTACTACTTGATGGGCTTCGATTTCAGGCCCGATCCGATGCCTATCATCGCCGGCTTCCTGATGTTGGCCGCCACGATGGCGGTGATGTTCTTTGCAAAAGGCGAAGACAGAAGTTCGTATGCACTATCTATGCTGGTGGCGCTGTTACTGTGCCTGCCGTCGATGGTGATGTACCAGTTCGGCGGGGTATCGGTGTATGTGCCTCTCTACTCCCTGCTGTTCCTGTTGCTGCTGCGCCTTCCGCTGCTTGACATCAGACAGTGGCGTCTGCCGCGTCTGCCGGTGAAATACCAACGCTATTTGCTTCCCGCACTATGCCTGCTATGCCTGTTGCCCTTCCCCTTAGCCTACGGGTTGGACGGTATAGACCTGTCGCTCTTCACTATGGGAGAGGAGACATACGAGGTGCGCGCCGCAGTGTCGGAAAGGGAGACGTTGCTGACGTCCTACCTCTTGGGACCTTTACGCATGGTGCTGTTGCCGATGCTGATCGTGTATGGCTTGACGGACTTCAAGCGCAACTGGTGGATGACGCTGCTGGGAGTGAGCGGGCTGCTGTTCCTCTTCCTGCTCAACCCCCAGAAGAGCATTTTCTTCGGCATTGCCGTAGTGTTAGTCATGTATCTGTTCAAGAGCTACCGCGCGAAAGCCGGCATGATACTCTATGGATTGACGGCGGCCTGCATTGTAGCGGTGCTGCTCAATGTGACCACAGGACACCTGATGGCCGAGTCAATCGTGCTGCGGAGATTGTTCTTCATACCGGTGATTGTGAGCGACAACTACTTCACCTTCTTTGACGGCCACCCGATGATGCTGTCGCATAGCGTGCTGGGTCACTGGCTGGATTATCCCTACCCATTAGAGCCGTCGCGCATGATAGGCGAGATGATGTACAACCGTGCGGAGACCAACTGCAATACCGGAATCGTGGCTGACGGATTCATGAACTTCGGGCACGTGGGTGCCATCCTGTTCGTAGCCGCCGCCGCACTATTCGTGAGGTGCACCGATGGACAGATGCAGAACCCCCGTTTCTTCGGCTTACTGGCACTGCTGGTTTACACCTTCCTCAACAGCGCATTCCTCACCACCCTGATGACCCACGGAGGCCTCGTCCTGCTTGTGGCGGTATGCTTCCTCATCCCCACCCAAAAGACCGAGTCATGATTAAGCAGTTGCGGACAAAACTCGCCTCGAGCGACTTCATCAAGAACAGCCTCACCCTCTCCAGCGGTGTAGCCATCGCCCAGGTGCTGCCGTTCCTGTTCTACCCGGTACTGGGGCGCATCTACACGCCCGCCCAGTTCGGCCTGCTGGCCGTCATCACTTCCATCGTGTCCATATTGGCGGTCGTGGGGTCGGGAAAATACGAAAGCGGCATCCTGGTGGCCAAAGACAAACTGGAAGCCGCCCATCTGGCCGCGCTCTCCGTCATCGTAGGATTCGTCATCATGGCCGTCATCTGGCCCATCGTACAGATACTTTTCGCCGGTAAACTGGCCGAATGGATGAACGAACCCGACCTGCCCCGTTGGCTCTACGTCTGCCCCATCTCCGCATTCTCCATTATCGTCTTCAGCGTCTATAACGAATGGTGCGTCCGGGAGAAATACTTCAAGGCGCTGTCGGTCAACAAGATGGTCAACGCCGGTGCCATCACGCTGGGCAAAGTCTTCTTCGGTTTCGTGCACTTGGTCAGTCAGGGACTTGTCATAGGCGACATGATCGGGCGCATTATCTCCGCCCTCGGCTGCGCCTTCCGGGCCTTCCGCTCCGACGGAAAGACCTTCCGTCAAGTGCGGTTCTCCGGCATCCTGCAGAGTGCCGTCAAATACAAAGAATTCCCGCTCTACACTATGCCGGGACGCCTGCTCAACACCTTGGGACAGAGCATGCCTGTGCTGCTGCTGACGGCATTCTTCAACGCCGACCAAGCCGGCTACTTCTCTATGGCCACGATGGTATTCGTACTGCCCATCACCGTGATAGGCAACACCCTCGGAGACGTCTATCGCCAGCGGGCCAACGCGGAATTCCAGCAAACCGGCCAATGCCTGAAGAGCTTCGACAAAATCCTCAAACTAACCGTCTTGATGGGATTCGGCGCATTAGTGGTTCTCGTGTGGTTCCTCCCTTGGCTCATGAAGGTGATTCTGGGGTCGGAATGGTACATTGCCGGCCAATATGCCCAGATTCTGGCGCCGATGATGGTGCTGTCGTTCATCGCCAACCCCCTCAGCGGCCTCTTCATCGTCGCCGACAAACTCAAGCACTTCTTCGTCTGGCAGGTGCTGTACGTCATCGCTTCCATCGTTCCCATCTGGTTAGGAAATGCTTTCTTCGGGACAATAGAGGCCACCCTCATCCTCTACGCCGTGATGATGGGCGCCGTCTATCTGACGAGCATCCTTATGACCCGCCACTTCGCCAAAGGGTGAGGTTACCGTTACAGCGTAACAGCGTAACAGTTTATATTTTGGTTATCCACCTACCCTAAAATAAGTCCTTATATCTATATATTTATTAAATATATAGATATAAGAATTTAATTTTGACTTTTGGAATACCAGTTTTTAAACTGTTACGGTGTTACGCTCGAAAATTTTTTTGATTTTTTTTCGCCGAGATTCGTAAACCGCAATGCGGCGGTTGTATCTTTGCACGCGGAAAGGGACGCGAACTGGCCAGCGCAAACCAATCCAAAACTCTCAAAGAGAGCACTTTGACATACTGAGAAACTATTCAAATATGAGCCTTGGGCAGGCAAGTCCCATGTTAGGCACTTGTTACTCCTTAGTCAAGCCTTGGGTAAACCTTTGTCAGACACTTGACAACCTTTTCGGCATGCGGCTGCCGACACCAAGAATCAGGAGGCAATAGACGAGGGCTATAAACTGCACGCCCATCTGCCGGTTGAGCATCACCTCGAATATATTCATGACGACAACCACCATCACAACCATTACGGCTACGAAGCTGCGGGTGCCCTTAGACAAAGCGATCACCAACGGTGCGAGTAACATGAACAGCAACACTACCAGCCCTGCAATCCCCGTCTCAAGGACAGTCTCAATGTACTGATTGTGGCTGTTGTAGCCGACATCAACTGCTTTCCGGTAGCCTCTCTCCTCGAACTTCTCCCGTAGTTGGGCGCTGCAATCTCCCACTCCATAGCCGAACATCAAATGCCCCTCGGTAGCTTTGACGCCACATTCCCACGCAATCACACGGTCATCAGGCACATGGTTCTCATCCCAATGCGCAAGGGCTTCAAACCGGGAAAACGCCGAAGGTTCGACAAAGTATAATCCCGCAGAAAAAACCAGAGAAACCAGTGCAATGACCATTGCCACCTTGTACTTCTTCCGGAAGAAGGTAAGATGCACCAGGGCAAGAGCGAAAAACAGGATCAAGGTAACAATGCCCGAGCGGGAAGAGGACATGAAAAGATACACCGCAAGAACGACAAGAGCCCCAAAGAGTAGCGGCCAATCTCTCCGGCGTTTTTCCTTAGGAGTGTATATAATGCAGCCATACAAGAAAACAACAGCAGCATCAATATAGAGCGCAAGGTAGTTATGGTGCATCCCCAGCGGGTCGTCCTGCCAGTCTCTCACCTCTACCGCCGGTACTCCTTGAACCAATTGGAATCCGCTGATCACAAGGCAAACCGCGAAGCGGACGAGCAACGTGGCCGTGAACACCTGAAACAAGGCCTTGATGCGGGTTCGTGTAAGGTAGGACGTGTCGGCCAGCAGACACAGCAGCGGGATAATTAGGAAATACAATTTGACAACCGTCCGGAACCACCCTTCGGTATGGTTTGAACTGACAAGGGCAGACAGCGCATACAGGAGCCAGTATGCCACCATCGCCCATAGACAAACCCTCTGAGACAAAGTCAGCGAACGGTTCCCGAAGGTTTGAGTGTAGAACATTTTAATCACAGACAGTCCCGCAAGGACACAAACAGCCACGATACCCAGTCGCCACCACAGAGTGATAGAAACAACCGTGAACGCCAACGCCACAAACACAACCCGCTCCGGCCAGGACAAATCTTTAAACAAATGGTGCGACATCGGTTAGTGGCTTAAATACTGATACATGATCTCAATGGGGTGGAGTGCATGGTGACCCGTGCCGTCAAGTATCTGCTGGCGGCAGGAGGTGCCGGGAGCCGCGATATAGGCCGGAATGCCGTGTGGGACGCTCTCCAAAGCCTTGCGGATGGTGGGGAAGAGCAACATCTCGCCGATGGCGAGCGAGGTCTGATAGTGTTCCTTCTCGTAGCCGAAGGAGCCCGCCATACCGCAGCAGGAAGAGGGTATGACGTGGAGATGGCAGCCGGGAAGAAGCCGCAGCATGGCGGCGGTCTTGTCGATGCCCACCAGCGATTTCTGGTGGCAATGGCCGTGCAGCCACACTTCCAACGTATCGGAGCGGAACTGGTCGGGGGTGATATTGCCTTTGGCGACTTCACGCATGATGAACTCGTCGAAGAGCAGGCAGTTGCGTCCCAGACGCTCGGCATCGGCACGAAGGTTGTCGGGCACCAGATTGGGGTATTCGTCGCGGAAGGAGAGGATGCAAGAAGGCTCGATGCCCACAAGCGGGGTTTCCTCGGTCACCAAATCTTTCAGACAGCGCACATTCCTCTCGGCATAGTCTGACGCCAGATGCAGGCAGCCTTTGGATATGGCAGCACGTCCGCTCTCGACATGTTTGGGCACCTGCACCCGATAACCAAGCGAGGTCAGCAGGCGGGCAAACGTAAGACCCAGTTCGGCTTCCTGGAGGTCGGTGAACTCGTCGGCAAAGAGAAGGACGGCGCCCTTGTTTGGTGTTGAGGGTTTAGTGTTTTGTGTTAGGTTCTTTACGAGTTGGCGCATGGTGCGCGGGGAGAGGGCCGGGATGGATCGTTCGGGAGTGAAGGAGACCATCTTCTTGATGAGGGCCGCACTCCAAGGCATACGGGCAAAGAGGTTGTAGAACGGCCAGACGATATGTCCCAGCCGTTCGATGCCGGCCATTCGTGCCACCATCCAGCTGCGGAAGGGTGTTCCGTGCCGGTCGTAGAGCATCTGCAAGACTCGTGCACGGATGTTGGTCATATCGACGTTCGACGGACACTCTCCGCGACAGCCCTTGCAAGCCAGGCAGCTGTAGAGCATCTCCTCGAGGGCATGGACTTCGGTGGTGTCGGCATCGGGAGGCAATCCGCGTGTCAGCACCTCGCGCAGCACATTGGCCCGAGCGCGGGTGGAGTGGAGTTCGTCGTGGGTGAGCTTGAAGGTGGGGCACATGGTTCCGCCGATGAGATTGCTCTTGCGGCAGTCGCCGGCCCCGTTACATTGCTCGATGGTGCACATCAGGTCACGGTCGTTGCAGACATACTGCTGGTTGACCTCATAGCGCAGATACTGATCCATCGGCGGGGTATCGACAATCTTGTGCATGTTGAACACCCCGTCGGGGTCCCAACACTGCTTCACCTGACGCATCAGTTCATAAACCTCCTGCCCATAGACAAGCGGGATGAACTCGCCGCGGAGCCGTCCGTCGCCGTGCTCTCCGCTGAGGCTGCCCCTGTATTTCCGTACCAACAAAGCCGTCTCTTCCGCCACCTGACGGAAAAGCCGTCGGTCGGCCGGTTGTTTCACATTCAGGATGGGCCGCAAGTGCAACTCGCCGGTACTGATATGGCCGTAATAGACGCAACTAAGCCCAAGGCGCTGCATCATCTGCTCGAACTCGTCGAGGTAGGCGGGCAAGCGTTCGGGGGCCACTGCGGTGTCCTCGATGACACCGATGGGCTTGTCGTCCCTCTTGCCGCTGGTGAGCACACCCAAACCGGCCTTCCGCACAGCCCACACGCGGTTGATGTCGCTACCATAGACGCGGCTGCAAGCGTAAGTCAATCCGCCGTCGAGCAAAGCCTTCTCCAACGCATCTGCCTGAGCCTCCATTCCGTCGCCGTTGAACTCGACAATCAACAAAGCCTGAGGCTCTCCCTGGACGAAGAAGAGGTTCTGCTGCTGGGAACGGTTGTTGCGGCAGAGGGTGATGAGTTTGCCGTCCATCAACTCGACTGCCACAGGATGATGCTCCAGCGCCACAAGGTTGGCTCGGTAGCTGTCCTGCAACGAATGGCAATGGACGCAAAGGACCATATTGTTCTGAGGAGGAAGCGGGTCGAGGGAGAGCTGTATCGCGGTGATGAAAGCCAGCGTGCCTTCACTGCCGCAGAGAAGTTTGCAGAGATCTATTTCATCCTCGATGGCTTCGTCAATAGCATAACCGCAGCTGCGGCGTCGCAGCGAAGGGTCGGGGAAGTTGTCGGCAATCAGCTGTCTGACGTGCGAATCGTCCGCCCACGCTCTCAGTTGGGCGTATATCTTGGAAAACAAGGCGTTGTCCGGGTCAATCTTGGTGGTATCGAAGGGTGTGCCGTCGCTCAAGATGCCTCTCAGTGCAAGCACATGATGGCGGGTACTGCCGTAGATGAGCGAGTGGGTGCCGCAGGAGTTGTTGCCCACCATACCTCCAATGCAACAGCGGTTGCTGGTGGAGGTCTCGGGGCTGAAGAAAAGGCCGTGGGGTTCGAGTGCTTTGTTCAGTTCGTCGCGCACCACACCCGGCTCGACCCAAACCCAACGCTCGGTCAGATTGACTTCCAAGATTCGGGTGAAATGGCGGCTGATATCGACCACGATGCCGTCGCCCACCACCTGACCGGCGATGCTGGTGCCGCCGGCGCGGGGAATCAGATGGGTATGCCTCCGACGGGCTTCGGCAATCAACTCCACAATATCCTTCTCGTTCTCAGGATAGGCGACGCCGAGGGGCATCTCCCGATAGGCAGAAGCATCGGTAGCGTAAACGATGCGGTGTAAACTATCGGTAAGAATTTTCATGTAAAATGGTCTGAATTATTTTTTCAGCAGCATGACCGTCACCGAAGAGCGGGGGGAATGAGACGTGGCAATGTGTCAACTGGGCGTAAGCATCGACAATGCGCTGATAATCGGCATCCGTAATGATACCCGCCTTGTGCTGTACGATTTCCACCCACTCGGTCTCAGAACGCATAATAATGCAAGGGCGTTCAAAAAAGAATGCCTCTTTCTGCACTCCGCCGCTGTCAGTCATCACAAGTTTGGCATTCTGCTCCATGAGGGTCATCTCCAAATAAGAGAACGGCTCTAGAATCATTACCAGCGGCTCGTTGTCGAGGAGACGGAGATGCTGTGCAGTGAGTTTGTTGCGGGTGCGAGGATGCAGCGGTAAAACGACAGGGATATTGTCCTTGCGAGCGATAGACACAAGTGCACTGAGAATCTGCTCCAAACGCTGAGGATCATCGGTGTTGTTATCGCGATGAATGGTGGCAAGGATGTACCCCTCCGGCTGTAGAGAAAGACGGTTCATGATGTCACAACGTTGAGCCGCCACAGATGCAAAGTGGATGCTATTGTCGTACATCACATCCCCACAGTTGACGACTTTGCGGTGCAACGTATCATGCTCGGCGAAAAATCCTTCTTCGCGCAGATTATCTACAGCTGTCTGTGTAGGGGCGAAAAGCAGGGTGGACAGTTGGTCACAGACGATGCGGTTAATCTCTTCCGGCATGTTACGGTTGTATGAGCGTAGCCCTGCTTCGATATGGAATATCGGTACATGCAACTTCGACGCGGCAACAGCACCTGCCAACGTGCTATTGGTATCACCATAAAGAATTATGCCATCAAATGGACGGCTCATCAGAACCTCCTCGATGCCCGATATCATCTTGGCCGTTTGCTCGCCATGAAGCCCCGAACCCACTCCCAGATTATATTCCGGTTGCGGAATGCCCAACTCATCAAAGAACACCTGCGACATATCGGTGTCGTAGTGCTGACCCGTGTGAAGAATATGCTCTGTTATTCTATCAACGTACCCATTACGGATGGCACGATTAAGGGCCGCAGCCTTGATGATTTGGGGCCGAGCCCCTATGACTGTGAGCAAATGCATGAGGCCTTTCTTTATGTATGCATTACACAATCAATAAACTTCTGCGAGAGCGTCTGATATTCCAGATTTTCAAGAGCATACTTGCGTCCTTTGGCACCCATCTCAGCACGCTCCTCTGCGGTCATGTCGGCAATCTTCTTTATTGCATCGGTGACTTGTGGGATATTTTCCGCTTCTACCTGTATGCCGCAACCCACACGCTCCACTTCGCTGCCAGGTTCATCCACTGACTTGACAATGGGGCGGCCTGCAAGCATATAATCTATCATTTTGTTGGCCGAGGTCCCATACTGGTGGAGACAACTATGTACTCCACCCTCATAACATATGTCAAATTGTTGTACTATCTTAGGAATGCTGTTTTTCTCCACCGGCGGAAGGAAATAGAAGTTGTCCAATCCATATTTTCGGGCGAGCTCGATCAGTTCTTCCTTTTGAGGTCCTTTACCGACCATAACGTAGGCCAAATCGGAGCGGTCGCCGAGTTGCTTGGCCGCCTCAATCAGGATATTCATGGCGGTCGATTGGGTGTGTCCTCCGGCAAATCCGACAATCGTTTTTCCTTCCGCTCTCAACTTCGAGAATAACGCTTGATGTTCTTCCGGCAATTGGATGCTGTCTATATCGCTCCATTCATCCTTGAGGAAACCGTTGGGAACGCAGCAGAAACGATCTTCCGTCAAACCATGACGCTGCATGTGGGGGAAAGATTTGTCAAGCATGGACACCACCATATCGCAATGACGATACGCGTAGTTCTCGCAGTGCTGCAGCATCATAATGAACGGATGCCACTTCTTGTAGCCACCAATGACCATCACCGAGAGAGGCCAGAGATCATGCACCTCATACACCAACTTGGCTCCAGAGCGACGTGCGATATAATGACACGGGTAGATGTCAAAAGTATAAACCGAAGAGGCAATCACGATGTCGGGCTTGAAAGCAATCAGTTCCTTGCTGTGCTTATACACCTGACGGCAGAACTGGAACATGGTGAGGACGCGCTTCAAACCGTTTCCTTCGTATTGCGATGTAGGGAACCAGCGATAATCTATTCCCTCCAAAGTCTCGCTTTCAACAGCCGGCTGTTCTTTGCGCAGATGCGAAAACGAAGCGCCCACAACCATCACATGATGCCCCATCCGTACCCATTCGCGAGCCATATAGTAGGAACGGAACTCCATGCCGTACTGAGGAGTACCGGCATAGTGGCTAATCATCAAAATATTCATAGGTACAACCTTATTACTTCAAAAGCTTCCGCATACTGACATCCCGCCTGGACGCCACGAGAACGGGCCAACGCTCTGACAAATTCGGAAGAGGTGTAATCCCGGAAGCCCTGACTCTTGTACTCCCTAAGTGCCTGACATTTCGCCTCAACATGACGTTCTTCCAGTTTGACAAAACAATCGGTGTCGAATGTCAGGTTATTCCAAATCAGTTCATAGCCCAGCAATGTCGTCTTCTTGAATGCACGGATAGCCTCCTGAGCCACTGTGGTGTGATCCTGGTGGATGTCGTGGGACGAGGGCATGAAAACCAGGTCATAGTGGCGTTCGTTGCGCAGCTTGACAAGATCCTCCAGCAATTCCTGCCGCACATAATTCAGTTTTCGCACCTCATAGTGATAGACATAGAGGTTTTCCGAAGGGATACCCAACCTGTGGGTTGCATTGCGTACCTCGGTGGCGAGGATGTCCTTGGGGAATCCCTCGGGGACAGATTGGTCGGCCGTTGAGAAAGCAGCATAATAGACGTTCTTCCCCTCCTCGATATATCGGCTTATCGTGCCGCCCAAGCCCAACTCTCCATCATCGGTATGCGGAGCAAGTACAAGTATGTTCTCAATATTCATGGTATCGTTATTTATTTCTGTTTATCTCCTTGGCGGGGACACCTGCCACAACGGCCTCGTCCGGGACATCCTTCAACACGACAGCACCCAAGCCGACAAATCCCCCTCGTCCAACCGTCACTTTCTCCTTCACGCTTACATTTGGCGCTAAATAGCTCTGCGGCTGAAGCACCGCACCGCCACACACGATGGCACCCACAGTGACCATGCTTCCTTTTCCGATACGGGTGTTGTGCCCAATCTGCACCAAGTCGTCAATCTTCACATCATCTTCAATGACGGTGCTGCCCAACGTGGCACGTTCCACCGTAGTATTGCTGCCAATAAAGACATTATTACCCACAACCACATCGCCAAAATGGGGGAAATGCACAGGATTTCCGTCACTATCGCGTTCGAATCCGAATCCTTCTTGCCCCAATACGGCGCCCGATTTAATCTCGCAGTTCTTGCCTAACGACACGGTATTGTCCAGCACCACACGGGGATGCAGCACACAGCCGTCACCCACACGACTCTGTGACGACACATAGCAACCCGCACCAATAAACACGTCCTTCCCTATCACAGCTCCTTCTTCGATTACGGCAGAAGGATGAATAAACCCTTTGGGCTTCTGGGGAGCGAAAAAGCGGGACAAAAGCCGGATATAATCCAAACGAGGATTCGATGAGACAATATAATTGCATTTCAGTTTGCCCGCATAATCGGGAGTCACAATAGCCAAAATACGGTCGCAACCATTCAACCTATCCGCATACTCATCACTATACTTCTTGGCAAAAACGACGCTGTTCGGTTTGGGATCGGACAACTGAGCATAGCATTCGATGAGTATATCCTCCCCTGTGAGGGGCAGCTGAAGGTGGCCTGCTATATCCTTTGCTGTAATCATCGGCTCTTATTTGAATTTAAACAAGCACTCCACCACCCTTGCGATTTCTTCGTCGGTGAGATACGGATGCATGGGTAGCGACAACACACACTGCGACAGGTGTCTTGCATTGGGCGTGTCCACATATGCGTGCAACCCTTTGAAGGCCGTCTGCATACTCATTGGCGTTGGGTAGTAAACCATCGTGGGGACTCCGGCCTCCTTCATACGAGCCTGAAGTTCCGTCCTATGGCTGGCATCTGCCAATTGTAGCGTATATTGCGCCCAACTACTCATATATCCATCAGGAATATATGGCGTAATGACGTATGATGAGTGATTGGTGATGAGTTGTGTATAATGTTCTGCGACATGGTTTACAGCATCAAACTCATACTCCTTGAAGGCTTTCAGTTTTACCTTCAAAATGGCTGCCTGCATGGTGTCCAAGCGCGAGTTCATACCGATGCGGACGTTATCGTATTTGTTGCTACCCTTTCCGTGTACACGAAACGAGCGCACCAAATCGGCCCATTCATCGTTGTCGGTGAACACTGCGCCGCCGTCGCCATAGCAACCCATCGGCTTGGCGGGGAAGAACGATGTGGTGCTTATGTCTCCAAGCCCACAAGCTATGCCCTGCGGGGCGCGTCCGCCAAACCCTTGTGCGCCGTCTTCTATGATGTATAATCCATGTTGTTTGGCAATCTTCTTTACGGCGGCAAAGTCGGCAGGCAAACCAAAGAGATCCACAGCAATCACGGCCTTCATCCTCAGCGCACCCTCTTTTTCCACAGTGTTGATGGCCGCTTGCAGACTTGTGGTGTCAATATTGAATGTCCGTGGGTCAACATCGACGAACACCGGCGTAGCGCCTTCGAGAGCAACCACTTCGGCACTGGCGAAAAAGGTAAAGTCAGGAACAATCACAGCATCTCCCTTCCCAATGCCCAGCGCTTTCAAAGCTAAGGTTAGAGCATCTGTGCCATTGGCGCAAGTCATGCAATGTTTCACACCAACATATTCTGCCAGCTGCTGTTCCAGTTCCGCCACATCACCGCCCATAATATAGTTGCCTGCAGCCGCGACCTGCTGCATCGCATTGTCAATATCCTGTTTCAGTACTTGGTACTGCTTCTTTAAATCCCTAAACTCCATATTAACTGTTTATTGTAACAAGTTGTTGTATAAATTCAGGAGGATTTCTTTCTGGGTCCCCCAGTTGTATTTTTCTTTTACCGCTTTGCGGCCGTTCTCACCCATTCTTCGGGCTTTCTCGGGGTCGTTAATCATTTGGTTAATCGCATCAGCAATTGCCTGAATGTCGTGAGGGTTTACGCAAATGCCACAATTGTGACCTTCAATTATCTCTTTCCACAGCTCCAAGTCTGTAGCTATCACAGGAATACCGGCCATCATGTATTCAAACATCTTCAGAACGCCAAGAGTTCCTCTGTGGTACCCGACATTGGGCAGATAATCCAGAAGCACTATTCCAACGTCGGACTTCAAATACAAGTCCATCACACGTTCTGGCGGCAGATTCCCTTGGTAATCCACGCGATTCCAGCAAGGAAGTGATTGTAATTTGGCAAAATAGGAAGGAATAAAGCATTCCCCAGCAAGCAAGTATCGGGTATTGGTATATTGTAGGCTTTCAATCACATTCTCGTGCAGGTATCTCTCATCGACACCTCCAGCAAAACATATATAGTGTGTTCCGTCCTGATTCGGCTCATGTGGTGGCAGTTCCTTGTATTCGGGGTAGTTCGTCACCATAACACTATTTTTGTTGATGAGTGTGAGTCTGTCTAGAATACTGGGGGTAACCGTTACGAGTGCATCGTATTGCTTCAGATAATGCCGCTCATACAAGGCATACACATCTGATAATGGTTTTCTGCACCAGTTAGGCAGATACTCCTTTGTGAGAATCTGCATCGGCACATCTTCATGAGAATCAAAGATTACCTTCTTGCCTTTCTTCTTTAACTTTACACCAATCGGCAGTAGTTCCGGGTCGTGCAGGTGATAGATGCTGGCATTAATCTCAATGGCTTTGCGTAGCACTCTACTCAAATACAACTGCCGTTTAAGGCGTCCTTGTGGCAGAACGACACCTACTCGATGAACTCCATGAAACACGTCATCGTCAATATTCGGAGCTATCAGATACACCTCGTATTTGCTTGCCAGCGACACGCATTCTTTGTAGAAAACACGTACATCATTGGCCGGGTGTACACTTGTCACATGACAGATTCGTGTATGTATTGCCATCTTTTTTAGTATTTCATATCATCCCAACCGAAGGGGTGCGGTGCAAGGGGCATCTTGGCCAGCGGATGATAATCGCCTTTAAGTCCAATCGGCGTGGAGTGGCGGATATCGCTGACAATCTGGATACAGTTGCGGGCCTCGCTGATACGGAACCCACGGCCGGCAAGAATCTCCTGATAGCTCTTGGTGTGCAACTCGGTGAAGCCCTGACTGAATTCGAACTCGTCACCGTCAATCATGATGGTCCGATAGGTCCGTTTCTCACCTTGAACAGCATTCGGAGGGAGGCAGGCGGCGTTGATGCTGAGGAAATAACGCACACGTGCTTTCTCCAAACGCAGGAAGCCCGCCACGCGGTCGTGACTCATCACATGCACAATATTCTCCTGCACAGAACCGAATATCCATTGCAGCATATCATAGAAATGCACTCCGATATTGGTGGCCACACCACCGCTCTTGTGCACATCGCCTTTCCAGGAAGAATAGTACCACTTGCCGCGCGAAGTGATGTAGGTCAAATCCACATCATAGACCTTATCTTGCGGGCCTTCATCCACTTTTTTCTTCAGTGCCACAATCGAATCGTGCAGGCGCAACTGGAGGATGGTGTAAGCCTGATGCCCCGTCTCCTTCTCCAACTCGACAAGGTTGTCGATATTGTAGGGATTCAGCACCAAAGGCTTCTCACAGATCACATTGCATCCCAAGCGCAAACCATAGCGGATGAACGCATCGTGGGTATAGTTGGGCGTACAGATAGACAGCCACTGTAACGGGTTGTCGCTGCGCTGCTGCTTCGAACAGTAGCGGTCAAACTGTTCCTGCTCGGTAAAGAAAGAGCAATCGGGGAACGAACTGTCCAGACGGCCCACGCTGTCGAACTTGTCGTATGCTGCCAACAAGTCGTTACCTGTGTCAGCGATAGCTTTCAAATGTCGCGGAGCAATGTATCCAGCCGCACCTATCAATGCAAAATTTGCCATATGCTAAAGTTTTATTTAGAGCCTGCCATCCACCAATTCTCTCGGCATGATGGCTTTAACATCAAAGATAACATGGTTCTTTTCGAGCAACTTGTCGAAGTCTATCTCCATCTCACGGAACTGGCGATGGGCCACCGCCACGATTGCTGCACTATACTTATCGTTAGGCAGCTCATTGACGATGTCGATGCCGTACTCATGTTTCACCCTCTCGGGCGAGGCCCACGGGTCAAATACCGTAATGTCGGCGCTGTATTCCTGCAACGCATGGTAGATGTCGATTACACGGGTATTGCGTACATCGGGGCAGTTCTCCTTGAAGGTGAAGCCCATGATGATAATCTTGGAGCCGAGTACCTGGATGCCTTTCTTCAGCATCAACTTGATGGTTTGGTCGGCCACATAGGCACCCATACCGTCGTTCATACGACGGCCGGCAAGGATAATCTCGGGGTTGTATCCCAGGCGCTGGGCACACTGGGCCAGATAATAGGGATCTACCGAGATGCAGTGCCCGCCCACCAAACCAGGATTCATCTTGATGAAATTCCACTTGGTTCCGGCCGCTTCCAGCACATCGTATGTGTCGATGCCCATAAGGGTGAATATCTTCGACAACTCATTGACAAAGGCGATGTTGATGTCGCGCTGGCTGTTCTCAATCACTTTGGCCGCCTCAGCCACCTTGATGCTCGGAGCTTTGTGCGTACCGTTGACCAGCACTGCGTTATACACACTATCTATCAATTCCGCCACCTCGGGAGTCGAGCCGGAGGTAATCTTCAGAATTTTCTCCACCGTATGCACCTTGTCGCCGGGATTGATGCGCTCGGGGCTGTATCCGGCAAAGAAGTCGGTGTTGTATTTCAAGCCCGACACTTTCTCCACCACCGGCAGGCACTCGTCCTCGGTCACGCCGGGATACACCGTCGATTCATACACCACGATGTCGCCTTTGCCAATGACCTTGCCCACCACTTCGCTGGCACCGTATAACGGGGTCAGATCAGGATTGTTGTTACGATCGACAGGTGTCGGAACTGCCACCACATAGAAATTGCAGTCCTTGATTTCATCCATGTTCGCCGTGCAACGGAATCCATGTTTCGAAATAGCTTCCTGAAGCAACTCGTCATTCACCTCCAGCGTGGCATCATGTCCTGCCATCAGCGCATCGACGCGTGCCTTGTTCATGTCATACCCCACAGTAGGGAATTTTGTGGAAAACAATCTCGCCAGCGGCAGGCCCACATAACCCAAACCGATGACGGCAATACGTATGTCTTTCATCTCCATATTATAGATTTTTTCAATTTACCATACAGCACATCAAGCAATTGCCCATGATACTGCATTTCTTTTTATTATAATAAACAATGCAAAAATACGAAAAAAATCGTGTATGCAAAAAAAAAGTTGTAATTTTGCAATTCGTAAATACTTTGGCACCATGTATTATATCATCGCAACCATCACGGTCATTGCCCTTGAATTGGCGTACTTCCTTATCGCCAAAAAGTTTAACATCGTCGATCGTCCCAACGAGCGTAGTTCGCACCACAAACCGGTTCTCTTGGGTGCCGGCATCATCTTTTATCTTGCCATGCTTTTCTACTCGCTTACCCACGGCATGGCCTTCCCCTACTTCCTCATCGGTTTGTCTGCACTAGCCATCGTCAGCTATGTCGATGATCTCCATCCCCTACCTTCATGGTTACGTCTTTTCGCTCAATTGGCGGCCGTGTTCGTCTGTTTCTGGGCCGACATCAATGCCATTGAGATATGGCAATTGATTCTCTTTGTGATTGTCTTCGCTGGCATCCTCAACATTTACAATTTCATGGACGGCATCAACGGTATGCTGGCTGCATATTCCCTTGTCCTCGTGGGCACTTTCGGTTACATAGCCCTCTTCATGCAAAGGTTTATCGACCTCGAATTCCTTGTCACACTTCTGATTGCCATCCTCGTCTTCGGCTTCTTCAACTTCCGTACCAAAGCCCGTTGTTTCTCCGGCGACGTGGGAAGCATCTGCATGGGACTCATCACACTCTTCCTGCTGGTACGCTATACCAATGCCGACTCAGAGCCTGGTATGAACGTCAGCCGTCTCTGCTTCATCATCGTATTCCTTGCCGACGGCCTCCTCACCATTGCCAAGCGTTTCCTCTCTGGACGCAACATCCTGGCAGCCCACAGAGAACATGCCTACGAAACTATGGTCAACGAACTGCACATACCCCACCTTCTCGTCTCCGGTGGCTACGCCCTCCTGCAACTCATTATCAACATCGGCTACCTGACTGTCACCGACAAGAACCTCTATACCCTGATAGTGGCAGTCCTCCTCGTCATGGCCTACGGATTGTTCTTCTTCTATTGCAACCGTAAAGGCAAGTTACCCACACAGCAATGATTATCAAACTTTACAACGAGAACCCCAACGTGCGCGACGTGCGGCGTGTAGCCGACGCGTTGCGTGACGGCGAGGTGGTCATCCTGCCCACCGACACCCTCTACGCCTTCGCCTGCTCGATGGACCACAAGCGGGCCGTCGAGGAGATTGCCCAACTGAAAAGCTTCAAGGTCAAGCAAGCCAAATATTCGATGCTCTGCTCCGACCTCAGCATGGCCAGTGAGTATGTCCGCGCCATGGACCGCGACACCTTTGCGTTGCTCAAACGGTCACTCCCGGGTCCCTTCACTTTCATCATGGAGGCTGCCGGTTCCGTGCCCCGCAACTATCAGAACCAGAATCACACTATCGGCATCCGTATCCCTGACTGCGGCATCACGCGTGCCATCATCGAAGAGTTGGGCACGCCACTCATCAGCACATCGGTGAGACCCTTGGACGAGGCGGACGGCGATGTGGAAAACTATACCGACCCCGAACTCATCCACGACCGCTTCGGTAACCGTGTCTGGGCCGTCATCGACGGCGGTGTCGCCGATGCCGAACCCTCCACCGTGGTCGATTGCAGCGACGGCATCGAACTGGTCCGTCAAGGTAAAGGAGAAATTGAATTATAACACGATGAAACAGATATTAAAAGCCGCCGAACTTACCTCGGCTGTCAGCACCGCCCGCCAGGAGGGCAAGCAGATAGGCCTCGTGCCCACCATGGGTGCCCTGCACGAGGGGCACCTCTCGCTCATCGAGCGGGCTTTAAAAGAGAACGACCTCGTGGTCGTCTCTCTCTTCGTCAACCCCATCCAGTTCAACAACAAGGAAGACCTCGAGAAATATCCCCGCACCATCGACAACGATCTCCGTCTTATAGCCAACCTGGTCGCCCAAGGCGGTTTCCGTGCCTCGGAGTTGCTGGCCTTCACTCCGACCGTGGAGGAGATGTATCCCGACGGAGAGCCCAAGGAAGTCTATCACTTCGGCCCCATCGAGGAGGTGATGGAAGGTCCGCGCCGTCCCGGCCACTTCTCGGGTGTCGCCGTGGTGGTTCGCCGTCTGTTCGACCTTGCGCAGCCCACCCGTGCCTACTTTGGCGAGAAGGACTACCAGCAGATTGCCGTCATCCGCAACCTTCTGGAACAAATCAAATATCCCATCGAACTCATCCCCTGCCCCATCGTGCGTGCCGATGACGGCCTGGCCCTCAGTAGCCGCAACATGCGTCTCTCGCCCGAGGCCCGTGCCATGGCCCCCGCCATCAACGCCACCCTCGAGCAGGCCGCCGAGATGGCCGAATACGAGGATGTAGATGATGTCAAGGAGTGGGTGCTCGACACCCTCGCCTCCTACCACGAGGTGAACGACTCGCCCAACGGCCTCCGCTTCGAGCCCGAATACTTCGAGATTGTCGATGCCATCACCCTTCAGCCCATCGAGAACTGGGACTCCACCGACAATGGAGCCGTAGGTTGCATCGCCGTCTGGCTCGACGGCGTGCGCCTGATAGACATCGTAAAATTCTGATTTATAGCAACGCTCTCAGTGCCAATTCGTAGCCTTGCAGGCCGAGGCCGCAGACCATCCCTCGGCAGGCCGAGGTGAGGAGGTTCTGGTGCCGGTATTCCTCGCGGGCGAAGATATTGCTGATGTGCACCTCCACCGTGGGAGCGGTGACGGCTTTCACCGCGTCGAGGATGGCCACGCTGGTGTGGCTGTAGCCGCCCGCATTGAGGATGATTCCGTCGGCCGTGAAGCCCACCTCCTGGATGCGGCTCACCATCTCTCCCTCTATATTACTCTGGAAATAACCGATTTCCACCTCCGGAAAACGGCTGCGCAGGCTGCCGATATACTCCTCCATGGTGGTGGTGCCATAGACCTCCTGCTCGCGGCGACCCGTGAGGTTGAGGTTCGGTCCGTTGATGATTTCTATACGTTTCATATTATTGGTTTCGGATTTTGTTGCCGAGAATGAAGCCGAAGATACCGGTAATGAGGATGCCGAGGGTGGTTTGTAGCACATTGAGCATATCTACGAAGGGCGAAACCCCGGAGAGCACATCGGAATCAACACCGGCCATGTTTTTCAGGCTCACGCCGAGGGCATCGATATAGGCCAACGGCGACACCTCTTCGCTGAATAGGAAAGCGAAGATGAAAACAAGGATGACATAGGTCAGAATCATCTTCAACATGCTCTCACCGAAGCCGAACATCAAGTCTGACAGGCTGTTGGTGAAGATGCGCCACCCATTGCCCACCTTCTCCCAGAAAGGAATTTTGGGATTGCTCAGGTCAGCCATCATGCGGCGGCGCTCCATGCGGCGCCCCTGCACGTAAGCCCAGTTGGCATCGGCGATGTAGCCCTTGCCCGCCCAGAGTCCGTTGAGGGTCTTATAGATATCCTCGGCATCGGCCCAACGGGCTTTGATGGCCTCGGTGGGACTCCAATCCGATACGCGGCGGCTGTCGTTGCTGCGCACACCGGTACCGTAGTCGTGCCAATCGACAAGGAACTTGGTGTAGAGTTTCTTGTCCTGCTGCACGATGCGGCCGTCGCGCAGGTTCTCGCGACGGATGTTGGCGGCATCGCCGAAGTAGGTGTTGTAGAGACTGGAATTGCTGAACTTGGAGTGTTTGAAGATAATCACCCCTTCCATGAAGCAACGGTAGAAGTCGCAGAAATCGACCACCGCGTCTTCGAAAGTGCCTTGGTTGATACGGGCGTAGCGGAAATCGCTCCACACGATATATGCGTAGCGGAAGCGGCAATTGTTCATCTCCGCCTTGCGGAAGGAAACGCTCTGTAGTGTAGGCTCGTCGGCGGTTCCGCCATGGTCGAAGTCGCAGCTGTCCATCACGGCCTCGTCAAATTTGCAGTGCCGCAGATGAGCATTCTTGAAATTGACATTGGTGAGCGTGCAGCCCGAGAAGTCAAGCCCCTCAAGGGTCATACCGTCCAAATCCACTTCGGCGATATTCCTTGTCTCTATCAGCGATTTCAGTTCTTCTATGGTCATGGGATTATCTGTTTATTCGTTTTCCAGGTAAAAAAGAAAGGCCGTCCCGCTTGGGGCGGCCTTTCTGGAGTTTGGATAGCCTCTAATCCATCGATTAGATGATACCCTGAGCAACCATGGCATTGGCGACGCGCATGAAGCCGGCGATGTTGGCACCCTTCACATAGTTGATGGTACCGTCTTTCTCCTTGCCGTGTGCAACGCACATGTCATAGATGTTGTTCATAATGGTGTGGAGGTTCTTATCGACCTCTTCGGCAGTCCAGTTGCGGTGCTCAGCGTTCTGGCAGATTTCGAGGCCAGAGGTGGCAACACCACCGGCGTTGACAGCCTTACCAGGACCAAAGGGCACTTTGGCCTTCTGGATGGCGGCGATAGCGGCGGGCTGGCAACCCATGTTCGAAACCTCGGCAACATACTTCACGCCGTTCTTGAGAAGCATCTTGGCATCCTTCTCGTCGAGCTCGTTCTGGAAGGCGCAGGGCATGGCGATGTCGCACTTCACGCTCCAGCTCTTCTTGCCAGCGGTGAATTTGCAGAGTTTCGGGAACTTCTTGGCCATATCCTCAACTTTGTTGCGGTTCGAAGCGCGCATGTCGAGCATATAGTCAATCATCTTCTTGTTGATACCGTCGGGAATCTCGCAGACACCGTCGGGACCGCTGATGGCGACAACCTTGGCGCCCAGCTCAACAGCCTTGGTGGCGGCACCCCAAGCCACGTTACCGAAGCCCGAGAGAGCAATCTTCTTGCCCTTCATGGTGTCTTTCTGCTGCTTCACCATGCGCTCCACATAGTAGATGGCGCCGAAGCCGGTAGCCTCGGGACGGATGAGGGAACCACCCCAGCCGTAGCTCTTGCCGGTCAGAGCACCAGTGCTGTGCTCGCGGGCCAGTTTCTTGTACATGCCGTACATGTAGCCAATTTCACGGCCGCCGACACCCACGTCACCGGCAGGGCTGTCCTGATCGGGACCGATGTTGCGCCACAGCTCATACATGAAGGCCTGGCAGAAACGCATGATTTCGGCGTCGCTCTTTCCAACGGGGTCGAAATCGGAACCACCCTTACCACCGCCGAGAGGCAGCATGGTGAGGCTGTTCTTGAAGATCTGCTCGAAGCCGAGGAATTTCAGCATGGAGACGTTCACAGCCTTATGGA